>JBDTTU010000085.1:0-19207 GCA_039930465.1 Burkholderiales bacterium | reverse complement strand
ACAACGTCGGCCTGATGGAAGACCGCGCCACGCTGCGCATCAGCAGCCAGCACATTGCCAACTGGTTGCTGCACGGCGTGACCACACCCAAGCAGGTCAAGGCCACGTTCGAGCGCATGGCCGCCGTGGTCGACTACCAGAACTCGGGCGATCCGGCCTACAAGCCGATGGTGGGCCACTTCGATGGCGCGGCCTACCGTGCGGCCAGCGACCTGGTCTTCAAGGGCCTGGCGCAACCGAACGGCTACACCGAGCCGCTGCTGCACGCGTGGCGGCTGAAGGTGAAGGCGGCGGGCTGATCGAGAGCCGCGTGGGTCAATGGCAACGGCGTCTTCGGGCGCCGTTGCCGTTTTCACGGGCTGCGCGTGCAGAGCGCCAAGCCGCTACAGTCTCGCGTCGCGCCCACCCGGCACGGCCCTTGCTCACGGCGGCCTACCGGCTGCACAGTGGGGCACGACACCAGGAGACTCGATTGAATCTGCCCCGATCTGTCGGTACGCTCGCGCTGCTCACGGGCCTGCTCTGCGCCCCCGTGACCTTGACGACCGCGCAACCCTCAGTGCCCAGCAGCGGCATCGACCTTTCCGCCATCGACCCGTCGGTGCGCCCGCAAGACGACTTCTTCCGCCATGTCAACGGGCTGTGGCTTCGGTCCACACCGATCCCGGCCGATCGCCCGAGCATCAGTGCCGCGGCCGAACTACACGAGAAAACGCAGGTGCAATTGCGTGCGTTGATCGACGCCGCGGTGAAAGACCCGGGCACCCCGCAGGCGCGCCAGATCGGTGACCTGTACGCGAGCTTCATGGACGAAGCCGCGGTCGAAAAGACAGGCCTGCGCCCGCTCACCACCGAGCTCGCCGCGATCGACGCCGTCACGCAGCCGCGACAGCTCGGCACGCTCAGCGCCACGTTGCTGCGCCTGGGCGCTTCGATGCCGCTCGTGTACTACGTGGGCCAAGACGCCCGTCAGGCCACGCGTTATGTGCCCTACCTGACCCAAGGCGGGCTCGGCCTGCCCGACCGCGACTACTACTTGAAGCTCGACGACGCGCGCTTCAAGCTGGCCCGCGAGCAGTACAGCGTGTACCTGGCCACGCTGCTCAGGCTCTCGGGCGAAGCCGACGCACAACACGCACAAGCGCTTGCACAAGACGTGCTCGCGCTCGAGACCGAACTCGCCCGCGCGCAATGGTCGGGCGTGGAAAATCGCCAGCCCGTCAAGAACTACAACCGGCTCGACCCTGCGGCGCTGGCCCAGCTCGCGCCAGGCTTCGACTGGGCAGGCTGGCTCGCCGAGACCGGCTTCACCGGCCCCAAGGGCGAAGCGCTGATCGTGCGCCAGCCGAGTTATGTCGAGACGCTCGGTGTGCTCAGCACCAGCACGCCGCTGGCCACCTGGAAAGCCTACGCGCGCACCCGCCTTCTGCACGCCTATGCACCCTACCTCGGGCAGGCGTTTGTCGATGCCCGCTTCGCGTTCGTCGGCACCGCATTGAGCGGCACCTCGAAGAACCGCACACGCTGGCAGCGCGGCGTGGTGCTGGTGCAGGACGCGCTTGGCGAAGCGCTCGGCCAGCTCTACGTCGGGCGGCACTTCGCGCCCGAGAACAAGGCCCGTGTCGAGCGGCTCGTCGCGGCGCTGCTGGCCACCTACAAGGAGAGCATTGAAACGCTGGCCTGGATGAGCCCGGCCACGAAGAAGGAAGCGCAGGCCAAGCTCGCCACCTTCAGCCCGAAGATCGCTTACCCGAAACGCTGGATCGACTACAGCGCGCTGAACGTCAAGCGCGACGACCTGCTCGGCAACGTCAAACGCGCCCGCGCCTTCGAAGCGGCGCGCGACGTCGCCAAACTCGGCGGCCCGGTCGATCGCGACGAGTGGCACATGACGCCGCAGACCGTGAACGCCTATTACAACGCCACGATGAACGAGATCGTGTTCCCGGCCGCGGTGCTGCAGCCACCGTACTTCGACGCGAGCGCCGACGACGCCGTGAACTTCGGCGCCATCGGTGCCGTGATCGGCCACGAGATCAGCCACGGCTTCGACGACAAGGGCAGCCAGTACGACGGCCAGGGCAACCTGCGCGACTGGTGGACGCCCGAAGACCGCCGCCGCTTCGCCGCCAAGACCCGGGCGCTGGTGGCGCAGTACTCGGCCTTTGTGCCGGTGCCCGGCTACACGCTCAACGGCGAACTCACGCTGGGCGAAAACATCGCCGACAACTCCGGCCTCGTGATCGCCTTCAAGGCCTACCACGCTTCGCTCGGTGGCGGAGAAGCGCCGGTGATCGACGGTCTCTCGGGCGACGCGCGGTTTTTCTTCGGCTTCGCGCAGTTGCGGCGCGGCAAGGCGCGCATTGAGTCGGTGCTGCGGCAGATCAAGTCCGACCCGCATTCGCCGAACGAGTTTCGCGTCAATGGCGTGCTTCGCAACCACCCTGGCTTTTATGCCACCTTCGATCTGAAGCCGGGTGACAAGCTCTATTTGCCGCCCCAGGAAAGGGTCTCCATATGGTGAAGTTCGCTTTGACTGCGCTGCTCGTGGGCGCGCTCACCACCGCCGCGGCGCAGCCCGCCACGAGCGCGCGTGCCGGCGTCGAGCGCAATGGCATGGACACCTCCGTGCGCCCACAAGACGACCTGTTCCGCTACGCCAACGGGCGCTGGCTGAAGACCACGCCGATGCCGGCCGAGCGCGCCTACATCGGCGGCCTGTCGGACGCGCACGAGCGCACCCAGGGCCAGTTGCGCCTGCTCATCGAGCAGGCCGCGGCGAACCGCAATACCGATGCCGATGCGGCCCGCATCGACGACCTCTACGCCAGCTTCATGGACGAAGCCACGCTCGACAAACGGGGCCTGAAGCCGCTCGCGGCCGAGCTCGCCGCGATTCGCGCCATCACCGACCGCCAGCAACTCGCGGCCACGTTCGGCCGGCTCGTGCGCCTGGGTGCCGGCGCACCGATCGGGGTGGCGGTGGGCCTTGACGATCGCGATTCGAGCCGCTACGTGCCCACGCTCTGGCAAGGTGGACTGGGCCTGCCGAACCGCGACTACTACCTGCAGGAATCCGATGCGCGCTTTCGTGAGGCCCGCATCCGCTACGTCGAGTACGTGAGCCGATTGCTCACGCTCGCCGACGAGCGCGACATCGAAGTCAACGCGCGCGCCGTGCTCGTGCTCGAAGCCGAACTCGCGAAAGTGCAGGCGTCCGAGGTTGAGAACCGCGACCCGGTGCGGGTGTACAACCGGGTCGAACTGAGCCACCTGCCCGAGCTGGCGCCAGCGCTCGACTGGCCGGCATTTGCCGCCGCCACCGGCCTGGCCGGCAAGACCCCCGACGTGATCGTCGGCCAGCCGGCTTATCTGCGTGGTCTGAGCCAGCTGCTGCAGACCGCGCCACTCGCGGCGTGGAAGGCCTATGCCATGGTGCGCCTGCTCGACGACTACGCGCCGTACCTGGGGCGCGAGTTCTCGAGCGCGCGCTTTGTGTTTCGCGGCATGACGCTGCAGGGCCGCACGCAAGAGAAGCCACGCTGGGAACGGGGCGTGACGCTCGTCGACGATTCGCTGGGCGAAGCGCTCGGGCAGCGCTATGTGGAAAAGCACTTTCCGCCAGCGGCTCGGGCGCGCATCGAAACCATGGTGAGCCACTTGCTCGAAGCCTGCCGCCAGAGCATTGCCGGCAGCGACTGGATGAGCCGGCCCACACAAAGTGAAGCACTGTCGAAGCTCGCGAAATTTCGCGCCAAGATCGGCTACCCGAAACGCTGGATCGACTACAGCGCGGTGAAGATCGATCGCAGCGATCTGGTCGGCAACGTGGTGCGCGCCCGTGCTTTCGACTTCGAGCGTGGCCTGTTCAAACTGGGCAAGCCGGTCGACCGCGACGAGTGGGGAATCACGCCGCAGACCGTCAACGCCTACTACAACGCGACGATGAACGAGATCGTCTTTCCCGCGGCGATCCTGCAGCCGCCGTCGTTCGATGCCGACGCCGATGACGCCGTCAACTACGGTGCGATCGGTGCCGTGATCGGCCACGAGATCAGCCACGGCTTCGACGACGGAGGCAGCCAGTACGACGGCAACGGCAACCTGCGCGACTGGTGGAGCAAACAAGACAAGGCGCGCTTTGCCGAGCGCACGGCCGCGCTGGTCGAGCAATACGGGGCCTATTCGCCGCTGCCCGGCTACAAGATCAACGGCGAGCTCACGCTGGGCGAGAACATCGCCGACAACGCCGGCTTGGGCATCGCCTACAAGGCCTGGAAACTCGCGCTCGGTGGCAAGCCCGCCGCGGTGATCGACGGTCTCTCGGGCGACGCGCGCTTCTTTCTCGGCTGGGCCCAGCAGTGGCGCGGCAAGGTGCGCGACCAGGCGCTGCTGCGGCAGCTCAAGTCCGACCCGCACTCGCCCGACGAATACCGTGTCAACGGTGCGGTGCGCAACCACCCCGCGTTCGGCCCGGCCTTCGGCGTGAAGCCAGGCGACCCGATGTACCTGGCGCCGGAGGCACAGGTTTCGATCTGGTGAACATGGCCAAGCCCATTCGCCCGCATTCACGGGCTGCTCTCCAAGAACGCTTCGGCCCGAACTACCGCTGGCGCGTCTTGCTCACGGTGATGATCGGCACGATGGCGTCGATCATGGCCTCGACCATCATCAACGTCGCGGTGCCCGACATCAGCCGCGTCTTCACGCTCGGGCAAGAGCGCGCGCAGTGGCTGTCGGCCGGCTTCATGGCGGCGATGACGCTCTCGATGCTGACCACGCCCTGGCTGCTCGAACGCTTCGGCTACCGCCACACCTACTGCGGCGCGGTGGGGCTGCTGATGCTCGGCGGCATCGCGGGTGGCCTGTCACGCTGGTTCGACCTGGTGCTGGCGATGCGCGTCGCCGAAGGCCTGGCGGCGGGTGTGCTGCAGCCTATTCCGGCCATCATCATCATGCGTGCCTTCGGCACGAGCGAGCAGGGCCGGGCGATGGGCATCTTCGGCTTCGGTGTGGTGCTGGCGCCGGCACTCGGCCCCAGCGTGGGCGGCGTGCTGGTCGAGTGGTTCGGCTGGCGTTCGATCTTCTTCGTGGTGGTGCCGTTCTGCCTGGCTGCGCTGTGGCTGGCGAAACGTTACCTGCCGGTCGGGGCGCCCGGGGGCGGCGAGCTCGACCGCTCGGGCGCGCGGCTCGATGGGTTCGGCCTCGTGCTCGTGGCAGTCGCGGTGCTGTCGCTGCTCAATGGCATGGTGCAACTGCACGGGCCGGTGCCGCTGGCGGGCTGGGGCCTGATCGCCTTCAGCCTCGGCGCGGTGGTGGTTTTCATCAAGACCCAGCGGCGCAGCGCGCACCCGCTGATGCAACTGCGCTTGTTCGACTACCGATCGTTCGCGATGGGCGGTGTGGTCGCCTTCATCTACGGCATGGCGCTGTTCGGCTCGACCTACCTGGTGCCGGTGTTCATGCAGATCGCGCTCAAGCTGCCACCTTCGCAGGCCGGCGCGGTGCTGCTTCCGGCGGGGCTGGCGCTGGCGGTCACGATCCCGCTGGTCGGCCGCGCGTCTGACAGGCTGCCGCTGGCGCGCATTGTCTCCACCGGCCTGGTGCTGCTGGCGGCGTCGTTCCTGCTAATGATCACGGTCGGCACGGCCACCTCGCTGCTGCTGATCACGCTGTGGGCGATCGTCGGGCGCATCGGCCTGGGCTTCGTGCTGCCGTCGCTCAACCTGGGCGCGATGCGTGGCCTGCCCGAAGGGCTGATCTCGCAGGGCGCCAGCACCATCAACTTCCTGCGCCAGTTGGGCGGCGCGGTTGGCATCAGCCTGGTCGGCATCGTGCTCGAATGGCGTTTGCAGGCGCAACCCACGAACCCGATGCGGGCCTTTCACGAGACCTTCGCATTGATCGGTTTCATCACCGCCTGCTCGGTGGTCGCGGCCCTGCGCATGGCACCGCGCGCGCCCGCCGAGGCGGCGCCGCGGGTGTGACGGCCTACCCGTACATGATCGGCTTGCCCAGAGCCGTTCGAACAGAGTCGGGCAATCGACTTGCTTCAGCGCGCATCGGGGCTCTGATCTCCTGCGCGAACGTGAAGGCGTGGCTCGGGTCGTACTTGGTCTTCACCGCGTACAGCCCGGCCTGAGCCGCGGCCCAGTACCGTGAGCCGTAGTCTGGCTCGTCGAGTCGCGGATAGTTCTGGTAGATCTCGCCGTTCCAGATCGGCGCCATGAGGTTCATCCAGCCCAGCAGGAAACTCTCGGCCGCCGGGCGGCCCGCGTCATCGAACCAGAAGACGTCAAGCACCGCGTTGAACGCCGCGTTGCGGTGCACAAAGGCGCTGCCTTCAGCCGGATACGCGTTGATGGCGCCGCCATAGAACTCCATGTAGAAATAGGACCAGGTGTTCGGCGACGCGACGAAGTAGTTCAACAGGCCGCGCCACTCTGCGCCAGCGAGCGGGCGCGTGACGTAGCGCGACGCCTTGTCTTCGCACGGCGGGGTGGTGTATTGCGGTGGAAAAAACGGCATGCCGTAAGGGACGTTGAGCAGCTCGTCGTTGAGTGCGAAGAAGCTGTCCATCTTCGACCATTGCAGCGTGGCGCCAGGCAAGGTGCACAAGGACAGGATCGCTGCCTGACCTGCCGCCTGCGAACCGACATACAGGCCGCGCACCATCAGAAACGGCTGCAGCGGAGTTTCCGGCGGCAGGTTCGGCTGTATCCCCGGCTGGAAACAAAGCGAGACCTGGATGTTGAGCGCCGGGTCGAGGTTCGCCAGCATGTAGCTCGACTGCAGCGTCATCAAGGCACCTGTCGCGTTCTCGAAGTCGGCCTCGGATTGCAAGGGCCAGATCAGCGCCCAGCCGAACACATCGCCGAGCGGCACGAGCCGATAACGCACCGACAGCAGCACGCCGAAATTCCCCCCGGTGCCGCCGCGAACCGCCCACCAGAGATCCGCGTTGACGGATTCGCTCGCCACCACGATCTGACCGTCCGCCAGCATCACGCGCACGTCCAGCACGTTGTCGCAGTTCATGCCGTAGGTCACCGAGGTGAAGCCGTATCCGCCGCCCTGCATGAAGCCGCCGATGCACACGTCTTCGCATTCGCCGCCGGGCACGTGGAGGCCGTGGCTCGCCAACACCGAGTCGAACTTCCTGAACGGACAGCCGGTGCCGACGGTGGCGATCTTGTTGGCGACGTCAACGGTGGCGTCGTTGAGCGCGCTGACGTCGATCAACGCGCCGGCGCCTGCGGAGAATCCGGCCGTGCAGTGCCCGCCGGAGCGCACCGTGAAGGGCAACTTCTGCCCGCGCGCGAGTTCCAGCGCCACCGCCACGTCGCTTTCGACAGCGCAGTAGATGATCACGGTCGGGTACGCGTTGAACACCGGGTTCGACAACTTGCGATCGGCGTCGTACTCGGGGTCCCCCGGGAGCACGAAGTGGCCTTGGATGGCGGCCTGTGCGGCCTTCAGCCGGTCGCGCGGGATGCGCTCGAACAGGGCCTCGTCGAGCTCGTCCCAGTGCTTGAACAGGGCACGATCGCGTTGGTACTTTCGGGTGAGTTGGACAGGCATTTGCGACGGCAGGGTGGTTGCTGAATCAGTTTACTTTCGGGCTTGCGCGGCGACTCGGTCTGCAGATGAAGGGCCATTCAACGGCCATTTCGCGCAAGGAGCCGGTGGTTCGGTCCAACAACCTGTGCACATCGACGTTCCTACAGGAAGTGCGTGACACTTCACGCCTCAGGGCAGCCGATTCCGATACGATCTTTGACCTTTCGGCTTGTCTTCGGCCGCTCTATCGAGGTAAGCGCATGACCTTGGCCGCTGGCCTGACTCAGTTCGACCGACTTCTGGCTGAAGCGAACGTGGCCCTGACCGATGGAAACATCGAAGCCGCCCGTGAACTGGCCCAATCGGTTTTGGCCGGAGCGGGCGGCGTTGACCTGCCTGCAGAGGCACGCGCCATGTCGTTCCTCGCGCATTGCGATCGCATCGGCTCGAAACTCAGGCGAGCCAGCGATGCGGCGCGCCGCGCGGCGCAGCTGTTCGAGCAGATCGGCGACGCACAGGGAGAGGCGAACGCGCTCACGACGCTGGCGCATGTCACCATGCTGCTCGGCCGCAACGAAGAGGCCGTCGAGGCAGCTCTCTTGAGCGCCCAGCTGTGCGATAGCGGGCCTGCCAAAGCGCAAACCGTGCTGGCGTACAACGTGCTGGGGCTCGCGTATTGCTGGAGCGGAGACCACGCTCGTGCCGACGCCGCGCTCGGCACTGCAGTCTCGATTGCGCAGCGATGCGTGCCCGCCGTGAGCATTTACCAGCCACGGCTCAATCAAGTGTGGGTTGAGGCGGCCCGGCTCGTCGACGAGCGGTTTCAGGTCGGGCGAATGATGAGCCTTGAAAGGCTCGACCGGTTGATGCGCGAGTGCCGGGAGCTCGAACGGTCGGGCAACGGGCTGTCGGTACTTCCCGGTCTTCAGTCCATCGCGAAAACGATCTCGCTTGCGTCAGCCAGCCTGCTCGCGTCGTGGCAAGGCGATCTGAGCGCTGCCAGCGCGGCGCTTGCCGCAGCCAGCCGCTCACTGACGAGCAGCGTCACGTGGCTCGATTCGTTCGTTCGGTGGTGCGCCGCTGAACTGGCCTGGCGACAATCCGACTGGGCGTTGGCGGAAAGGGAGCTCAAGGAGATGCGAGAGATGGCGCTCGCCGTGGAGCACGAGCAATTGGCCTGCATGGCCGATCTGCTGCTTGCGCAGGTCTTCGAGGTCCAACACAAGAACGACGCTGCCCGGCTTGCGTACCGTGCGTTGAGGCAGCGAGAGCGGCAGGTGATCTCTGAGGGCTTGGGCAGCAGAAAGTCGCTCGTGGCCTGGCGGCTCGGTGCGCGCCAGAGTGAGCGGCATCTCAAGCAAGCGCTCGTGGCGTCCAGACAGTTTGAACGCTGGTCCCTCGAGGACGCATTGACCGGCCTCGCCAACCGTCGGCATTTCGAGCAGTCACTTGCGCAGCGCGTCGCCAATGCCGTCGAGACGAACAGGCCCTGCACCGTCGCCATGATCGACGTCGACAAATTCAAGTCGGTGAACGACCGTTTCACGCACAGCGTCGGCGACCGGGTGCTGAAGACCGTGGCGGCGATCATGTCGTCCGAGGTGCGGCAGAACGACCTGCCGGCTCGGTGGGCTGGCGATGAGTTTGTGATTCTGTTCGAGGGCACGACCGAAAACGAAGCCGTCGCAATATGCGCGCGCATTCGCGACGCCGTCGTCGCTTTCGATTGGGAGTCGATCGCACCGGGATTGCGTCTTTCCGTGACCATCGGAACCAGCGAAGTCCAGGCCGGCGATACCCCTGATTCGCTTCTGCACCGCAGCGACGAATCGATGTACAGGATCAAGTTTCTGGCACCTGTCTCGTTGGCATAGCCTTCTAGAATCGGCGCGCAACTTCCCGCGCGTCCATGAACCTCGGCATCGAACACCTTCCTTCAGCCTGCGACGTGCTCGTCGTCGGTGCCGGCCCGGCCGGCAGCGCCGCCGCGCTCACGCTGGCGCGCGCCGGGCTCGATGTGGTGCTCGTCGACCAGCACGTCTTTCCGCGCGACAAGGTCTGTGGCGACGCGCTCATTCCCGATGCCCACAACGCGCTGCGCAAGCTCGGCGTGCTCGATGCGGTGATGGCCTTGGCGCAACCGGTGTCCATCGTCGGCTGCATCGGCCCGCGAGGCGGGCGCGTCGACGTGCCGGGCACGCTGGCGGTGCTGCCACGCAAGGAGCTCGACCACGTCTTGTGCCGCGCTGCCGTCGACGCTGGCGTGCGCATGTTTGCGCCCGTGCGCTTCATGGCGCCGATCGAAGAAGGCCAGCAGGTTGTTGGCGCCACCCTGCAACACGGTGACGCCACCCATGCAGTGGGTGCGCGCTGGCTCGTGCTGGCCAGCGGCGCGGTGCCGCAGGCGCTGCTTGCGGCCGGCATGTCGCAGCGCCACACGCCGAGCGGCGTGGCGCTGCGCGGTTATGTGAAGAACGAGGCGATGGTCGGGCGCATCAGCGCGCTCGAGATCGTCTGGCACCGTGCACTCACCCCTGGCTACGGCTGGGTCTTCCCGTGCCGCGACGGCGTGTTCAACATCGGTGTCGGTATCGTCGACAGCCACGCCGAGCCCAAGGGCGGCAAGCTGACGAAAAAAGACATCAACCTGCGCCAGGTGATGAGCGACTTCCAGAAGGTCTACGCGCCGGCGCGCGAGTTGATGCAGGGCGGCACGCTGCTCGGGCCGATGAAGGGCGCGCCGCTGCGCTGCACGCTGGCAGGCGCGCGTTTCACGCGGCCGGGGCTGATCGTCACTGGCGAGGCTGCGGGCAGCACCTATTCCTTCACCGGTGAAGGCATCGGCAAGGCGCTCGAAACCGGCATCCACGCCGCCGAATCGGTGCTGGCCGGCCGGGCACAAGGATCGAGCGACGCGCAAGTGCGCGCCGATTACGAAGCCCGCCTGCTGGCATTGAAACCGCGTTTCGATCTTTACCAGCGCGCCAACATCGTGAACCGCCACCCGTGGCTGGCCGACCTGCTGATCTGGCGTGCCCGCAAGAACCCGCGCATCTTGCGGCGCATGAGCGGCGTGCTCAACGAGACCCGCAACCCGGGCAGCCTGCTCAGCGCCAGGGGCTTGTTCCTGCTTTTCTTCGAGCGCCGCTGAGGAGCGCCGCAGACATGTGCCAACTTCTCGGCCTGAACGCCAACACGCCGACCGACGTGATGTTCAGCTTCACCGGTTTTTCCACCCGCGCCGAAGAGCACAAAGACGGCTTCGGCATCGCTTTCTTCGAAGGCGCCGGGGTGCGCCTGATGGTCGACGCGCAGAGCGCGCGCAGCTCGCCTGTCGCCGAGATGGTGCGGTCTTACCCGATCAAGAGCGACAACATCGTCGCCCACATCCGCAAGGCCACGCAAGGCCGCGTGGCGCTTGAGAACACCCACCCGTTCGTGCGAGAGCTGTGGGGCCGCTACTGGGTGTTTGCGCACAACGGCGACCTGAAGGGCTTCGAGCCGCGCCTGCACGGCGCCTTCCGCCCGGTGGGCGGCACCGACAGCGAGCGTGCGTTCTGCTGGCTGATGCAGGAGCTGGCCAAAGCGCATGCGAGCGTTCCGCCGATCGCCGAACTCACCGCCACGCTGCGAGAACTGGCGCCCATCGCGGCGAAACATGGCACCTTCAACTTCATGCTCAGCAACGGCCAGGCGCTGTGGGCGCACTGCTCGACGCACCTGCACCACCTGGTGCGCCAGCACCCGTTCGTGCCGGCGTCGTTGCAAGACGACGATGTGACGGTCGACTTCGCCGAGTTGACCTCGGCCAGTGACCGTGTCGCGATCATCGTGACCGAGCCGCTGACGAAAAACGAAGCCTGGACGGCATTTGCGCCGGGCGAGTTGCGTGTCTTCGTGGATGGGGCGCCCGCGGCCGGCTGAGCCGCGACGCTGTTGTAAGCTGCATCGACCCACGCCTCCGCAGCCGCCCATGACCACACCCGCGCTCCCCACCCCGTACTTCGACACCTTCTACAAGTACACCGAGCTGTCGCGGCTGCTGTTCGACTACGCCGATGCACGGCCCGACCTGGTCTCGGTGGCCTCGATCGGCAAGAGCTTCGAGGGCCGCGACATCTGGGTCGTGACCGTCACCAACACCGCCACCGGTGCGCATGCCGACAAGCCCGCTTTCTGGGCCGACGGCAACATCCACGCCGCCGAGCTCACCGCCAGCACCGCGGTGCTGTACTACCTGCATCGGCTCGTCGTCGGCCACGGCCTCGACGACCAGATCACGCACCTGCTCGACACCCGCACCGTCTACCTGTGCCCGCGCCTGAACCCCGACGGCGCCGAACTCGCGCTGGCCGACAAGCCGCGCCACATCCGTTCGAGCACGAAGCGTTATCCGTTCGATGAAGAGCCCGTCGAAGGCCTGACGGTGGAAGACGTGGACGGCGACGGCCGCGCACTCTTCATGCGCATTCCCGACCCGCACGGCGGCTTCAGGAAGAGCACGAACGATCCGCGCCTGATGGTGCCGCGCCAGCCCGGCGAGTTCGGTGGCGAGTACTACCGCGTGATGCCCGAGGGCCTGATCGAAAACTACGACGGCCTCACGATCAACGTCAACAAAGACGCGGAAGGTCTCGACCTGAACCGCAACTTTCCGGCCTTCTGGCGCCAGGAGTTCGAGCAGGTCGGCGCCGGTGCCTACCCGGCCAGCGAACCCGAAGTGCGCGCGATGGTCGACTTCGTCATCACGCACCCGAACATCGGCGCGGCCATCAGCTACCACACGCACAGTGGCGTGATCCTGCGGCCGATGGGCACGATGAGCGACGACGACATGACGCCTGAGGACCTGTGGTCGATCAAACGATTCAGCGCACTCGGCGCCGAACTCACCGGCTACCCGGCCGTGAGCATCTGGCACGACTTCAAGTACCACCCGAAAGAGACCATCGGCGGCACGCAGGACTGGTTGTACGAACACCTCGGCGCGCTGTTCTGGGTGGTCGAGCTCTGGGCCCCGAACAAGGCGGCCGGAATCACCGACTACAAATGGGTCGACTGGTACCGCGAGCACCCCGAGTCTGATGACCTGAAGCTGTTGAAGTGGAGCGACGAACACTGCGACGGCCTGGCCCACGTCGACTGGAAACCTTTCCTGCACCCGCAGCTCGGGCAAGTCGAGATCGGCGGCTGGGACAAGATGAACTTCTGGCGCAACCCGCCGCCGCACCTGCGGGAAAAAGAAGTCGAGCGTTTCCCGGCCTGGATGAACCAGATCGCGCTGAGCCTGCCCAGGCTCGAACTGCTGCGCACCGAAGTGCGCGCGCTCGGGCCCGACACCTGGCGCGTGCGGTTTGCGGTCGCCAACAGCGGCTGGCTGCCGGCCTACGTGACCAAACGCGCGCTGGCCCGCAAGGTGGTGCGCGGCGTGGTCTTCGAGATTCACCTGCCCGAAGACGACCCGAGTGTGTCGCTCGTCAGCGGCAAGCCGCGCGTCGAAGGCCCGCAGCTCGAAGGGCATGCGCCGAAGGCGACGCTGCAGGCGTTCTTGCCGAACCGCGAGATCACGGCCGATCGAGCGGTGATGGAGTGGGTGGTTCGCGCGCCGAAGGGCACGCGGCTGGCACTCTCGGCGCGGGCGGATCGGGCGGGGGCGGTGCGCACGGATGTGAGTCTGGATTGACTGAGCGTGCGGGGGCGGGCATGACGCCTACGCCTCGTGGTTCGGCAAGAGGTCTATCTTCAGGTTGGGTGCCATGAACTCCACCACCATCGAGTCGCGAGTTGATGAATTCCTTGGCAAGTACTCGCCAGCGATCGAGGCTCAGCTGCGCGACGCACGCGCACGGTTGCGCGCCAGCTTCCCCCGTGGTTTCGAGTTGATCTTCGACAACTACAACGCCTTGGTGTTTGGCATCAGTGCCACGGAGTCCACGAGTGGCGCTTTCATCTCGATTGCGGGGTACCCCAAGTGGGTCACTCTGTTCTTTCTTCACGGCATCGTTCTGCACGATCCGGTCGGGCTGCTTGAAGGGCAAGGCAAGCAGGTTCGAAGCATTCGGCTCACAAGCGCCGCGGACATCAATACGCCAGCGGTCACGCACCTTGTCGCGCAGGCTGTTCGCCCCTACGCAGCAGAACTGCTCGTTGCCCCGTCGCTCACCACCATCGTCAAGTCGGTTGTGGCCAAGCAGCGGCCACGGCGCCCTCAATCCAAGGCCACGACGCTGCGGCCCGGTGCACGAGATTGACGCTTGACCCTTCGGGAATCACATCGGAGGCCGTTCATGCACAGCCCGCACCATACTTCGCATCTTCTCTTCGGCATGGCGCTGCTGCTTTCGATTTCCGGATGCGCCAGCCAGTTGAATCGCCCGCCTCAGGCGGATTCAAGGGACCAGGTCATTGCGACGGAGCGAGCGTTCGCCAAGTCGATGGCTGATCGGGATCAGAAGGCCTTTGCCGAGTTCATTTCCTCTGAAGCCATCTTTTATGCTGGGTCGAAGCCGCTTCGTGGAAAGCACGAGATCACCCAGGCATGGGCCAAGTTCTTTGCGGGCCCCGAAGCGCCCTTCTCATGGGAACCCCGCGAGGTCGAAGTTCTTGAGTCCGGGACGCTCGCAATCAGTTCGGGGCCAGTTCGCAATGGAGCCGGCAAGCTGGTGGCAAACTTCACTTCAATCTGGAGGCTGGAAGCGACGGGCATTTGGCGAATCGTCTTCGACAAAGGCAGCAACGTCTGCGACTGTTTGCTGCCGTAGCACGCATGGAAATGCCGGCGTCGTGACCATGTTCACCGTGCCCGAGCCGGCACATGCCAAAAGCGAGAAGCGAAAGGCTGTGTCGTTCCACACAGTGAGGTCAAGGTCAGCACTTTGGCAGGTCTCTGCGCCAGGCTGACGTTGCCTCCGAAGATTTCTCGCTGGCTCCGCAAGTGACGCCCAACTGCTTCGTTCAGGCGGACTCGCTCACTCAAACCTCAGGCCGTTTGGCCAACCATGCCGCTCACCATCCACCCGGGTCCGTGGGAACTCGGCCAGATCGCGGGCAACACCGCTGCTCGTTCCTTCTGGCGCCAGGTGGTGCGGCCTGACCGTTCCATCGACTGGGCTCGCAAGGGCATCGCGCTGCAGGCTCCCAGCTCGAACGTTCGTAAGCGCCTGTAGCGCGGCGGGCTTGGGCGGAAACTGCCGCAGAATCGACCGCTCCCCGCCCGGGGTTTCCGTGGAGCCCATTTGGAACTGAACATCAACGGCCAGAGCCGAACCCTCGCCGATGCCGCCGTCGCGCCCGACATGCCCTTGCTCTGGGCGCTGCGTGACGTGCTCAACCTCACCGGCACCAAGTTCGGCTGCGGCGTGTCTGCTTGCGGCGCCTGCACCGTGCAGGTCGACGGGCAGGCCGTGCGTTCATGCGTGACGCCGCTTTCGGCCGTGGCCGGCAAGCGCATCGTCACGATCGAAGCGCTGGGCAACGCGCAGGCGCCGCACCCGCTGCAAGCCGCCTGGGCCGCGCACCAGGTGCCGCAATGCGGGTATTGCCAGAGCGGCATGTTGATGGCGGCGGCCGCGCTGCTGGCAAAAAACGACAACCCGAGTGACGCCGACATCGACGCCGCCATCACCAACATCTGCCGCTGCGGCACCTACCCACGCATCCGCGAAGCGATCAAGGCGGCTGCGGTCGTGGTGCGCCGCGACAACGGCAAACGCATCGGCGTGAGGAGGCTGGCATGAGGCGCCGCGCGCTCATCCTGAGCGGGCTCGGGGCCGCCGCGGCACTCGTCGTCGGCTGGGGTGTGCTGCCGCCGCGCAGCCGCCTGGGCGCGGCCGACACGCTGCCGAAGGTCGACGCAGAGTTCGGCCTCAACGGCTGGATCAAGATCGCTGTTGATGGCACCGTGCTTCTTGCGATGAACCGCAGCGAAATGGGGCAGGGTGTGCACACCGCGCTGGCGATGCTGGTGGCCGAAGAACTCGACGTCTCGCTCGCCAAGGTGCGGCTCATCGATGCCGGGGCCGACAAGCTCTACGGCAACGTGGCCATGTTCGTTGCGAGCCTGCCGTTTCACCCGAGCGACAGCGAACCCGGGGCCGAGTCGAGCATCGTGAAGACGGGCCAATGGGTCGTCTCGAAAGTGGCGCGCGAGCTCGGTATCAGTGTGACCGGCGGTTCGTCGAGCGTGGCCGATGCCTGGGACGTGCTGCGCCTGGCCGCGGCCACCGCGCGCGCGCAACTGCTCGGCGTGGCCTCATTGCAGTGGAAGCTGCCGCTCGAAGAACTGGCCGTGACTGACGGTGTGGTCAGCCACCCTTCAGGCCCGAAAGCGCACTACGGCGAGCTCGCGAAAACCGCCGCGGCCACGCCTTCGGGCAGCGTGAAGTTGAAAGACCGCAAAGACTGGAAGCTGATCGGCACGGCCGCGCCGCGCGTCGACGTGGTGGCCAAGAGCAACGGCACGGCGCGCTACGGCATTGACGTGCGCCAACCCGGCCAGGTGTTCGCGGTGGTGCGCCACTGCCCAATGCTCGGTGGCAGCCCGGCGGTGATGAATGTGGATGCGGCCATGAAGCTGCCGGGTGTCGAACGCGTGGTGCGGCTCGGGCCGTATGCCGGCTCGACCGCGGCCGTGGCCGTGGTCGGTGCCACCTACTGGCACGCCAAACGCGGCGCCGACGCGCTGCAGATCGAATGGCAGGCGCCGCCCGCCGGCACGCTCGACAGCGCGCAGATCATGCTCGCGCTCGAAGCCGAAGCGCGCCACGCTGCACAGCACGAAGGCGGGTTTGCGTTCTACACACGCGGCGACGTGAAGCAGGCCGGCGCTGCCGCGCCGCGCAAGCTGGAGCAGGTTTACCGCGCGCCGTATCTGGCCCACGCGGCACTGGAGCCGATCAACTGCACCGTGCAGGTCAAAGACGGCAAGGTCGAGCTCTGGGTGCCGACCCAGGTGCCCGGCATGGCGCGCGCCCTCGCCGCGCAGGTGGCAGGGGTGGACCTGAGCGCAGTGACTCTGCACGTGACCTACCTCGGTGGTGGTTTCGGGCGCCGGCTCGATGTCGACTTCGTCGGCCAGGCGGTGCGCATCGCCATCGAAGCCGGTGGCCGCCCGGTGCAGCTCGTGTGGCCGCGCGAAGAAGACACGACCCACGACTTCTACCGCCCGGCCGGCGTGGCGCTGATGCAGGCCGGCCTCGATGCACAAGGCCTGCCGGTGGCGCTGACGATCACGAGCGCCGGCGACGCGATCACGCCGCGCTGGATGGAGCGTGCGCTGCCGGCGCTGGCCGGCCCGGTCGACCTGCCCGACAAGACCGTCAGCGAAGGCCTCGCCGACCTGATGTACGGCGTGCCGAACCAGCGCATGGCCCACGTCGCCACGCGCAGCGGCGTGCCGGTGGGCTTCTGGCGTTCGGTGGGTCACTCGCACAACGCGTTCTTCTCTGAAGCCTTCATCGACGAGCTGGCCTTCGAAGCGAAACAAGACCCGGTTCAGTTCCGTTTGAGCCTGCTGAAAGACGCGCCGCGTTACGCCGCCGTGCTGAAGCTCGCGGCCGAAAAGGCCGGCTGGCCGGGCTTCGGCGCTGCACGTGCGCTGCCGGCCGGCCGAGCGCTTGGTGTGGCGCTGCACGAAAGTTTCGGCAGCATCGTGGCGCAGGTCGTCGAGGTCTCGCTGGTCGAAGGCAAACCGCGCGTGCACCGCGTGGTTTGTGCGGCCGACGTGGGCACGGTCGTGAATCCCGGCATCGTCGCGCAGCAGATGGAAGGCGCGGTGATCTTTGCCCTGAGCGCAGCGCTGCACGGCCGCATCGACATCGAAGCGAGCGTGGTGAAGCAGAAGAATTTTCCAGACTACGGCATGGTCAAGCTGGCCGACGCGCCGCGCATCGAGACCCACCTCGTGACCAGCACGCGCAGCCCCGGCGGCGTGGGCGAGCCCGGCACGCCGCCGCTGGCACCGGCATTGGCTAACGCGCTGTTTGCACTGACGGGAAAACGGTTGCGCGAGCTGCCGCTGGTGGTGTAGGCCGCTCTGGCCATGGCGGCTCTACCGCCCGCGCCGGGGCGCGGCGGGCCAGCGACAAGCGCAGCTTGGCGTTTCTGTCCAAGCCGCCCGGCGGCGTCCGTTCCCGTCGGCTGATCGAATGTCTGCTGGTCCGGCCTGCCAACTCACGCGATCGACCAAAACGGGTATTCGCGAGCGAGAACAGCGGTCATTCTCGGAAGCCCCGATTTAACACTCAGGCAGCTCCCCGAGGTGTGGCCTGGGCAATCGACGCCAAGCGGAGAAAGGCTTGCTGGATGCTCGCGGCAAAACACTTTCGCGCGGCGACACGGCGTGACTGGTTTACCCTCAAGGTTCCGTGCGCAGATTGAAATAGCCCTTGAGCGTTGCCATCACCAGCGGCACCGCGCCGAACACGATGAAGACAACGTCGCCCGGCATGCGCAGCCACTCGATCAGGTGCGATCGTTCGCTGCCGATGTAGTCCAGGCTGCGCGCATGCCAATACCCGTTCTCGAGCACGTCCCAGACCTGCAGCAGGCCACCCGGGAACAGGCTCATGGTCACCATCAACGCCAGCCCGACATTCGTGCCCCAGAACGCGCAGCGCACGTATTTTTCGACGCCTGGCCAGTGCGCATCGCTGCTCGTCTGCCGAAGCACGAACACCATCAGCGCGATCGCCAGCATGCCGAACACGCCCATCATCGCGGCGTGTCCGTGGTTCGGCGTCAGCAAAGTGCCGACTTCGTAGTAGCTGACGATCGGCAGATTGATCAGGAAGCCGAAGATGCCCGCGCCGACGAAGTTCCAGAAGCCCACTGCCATCAGGAAATAGAACGTCCATTTGTGCGGGATGACCATCTGCTTGCCTGCAGCATCGCGGTCGCCGCGCGTGGTGCGCACGAAGTCCCACGCGTCGAGCGTGAGCAAGGTCAGCGGCACCACCTCCAGCGCCGAGAACAGCGCCGACAGCGCCATGTTGACGTTGGTCTGGCCGGTGAAGTACCAGTGATGACCGGTGCCCATCAGCCCGCCGAGGAAGTACAGGATCGCGTCGAGGTAGATCACCCGCAGCGCCACGTTGCGGCGGGTCAGGCCGAGTTGGTAGAACGTCAGCGCCACGATCGTGGTCGCGAAAAACTCGAAGAAGCCCTCGACCCACAGGTGGATGATCCAGAAGCGCCAGGTGTCGACCACGGTGTAGTTGGTCTTCGCGCCGAAGAACATCGCCGGGATGTAGAACACCGGGATCGCGAGCGCCGCCACGAGGAACATCTTGACGATCGGTTGCGAGGCGCGATCGGCCAGCGTGCGCGGACGAACCAGCGACCACAGCAGCGCGAACCAGACGAACAGCCCCACGACCAGCAGCACTTGCCACACGCGCCCGAGTTCGAGGTATTCCCAACCCTGGTTGCCGAGCCAGAACCACCACGACCCGAGCAGTTGCGCGATGCCCGCCCATTCGCCCAGCAGGCTGCCGAAAATGACCACCGCAAACGCCGCGAAGAGCACATGCGTCCAACCCGCGAGCCAACGCGGCTCGTCGGTTCGCAGCGAGCGGCCAAGGAACAGTGCGGCGGCCACGTAAGCGGTCGCGATCCAGAAGATCGCCAACTGCAGATGCCAGGTGCGCAT
>JBDTTU010000084.1:0-19251 GCA_039930465.1 Burkholderiales bacterium | reverse complement strand
GCGAGCATCGGCATCGCGATGCAACCCAATGACGGCGGCAGCTTCGACGAACTGATGCGCCATGCCGAATCGGCGATGCGCGAAGTCAAACATGCTGGGCGCGCCGCGTTCCGTTTTCATCGGCCGAGGCCGGCTCAGGCCGACGCCCGCTCGCGCTCGCGCATGCACCTCGACCACGCGATGCGCCAGGCGCTCGCGCAAGGCCGCTTCAGGTTGCACTACCAGCCGCAGGTCGAGATCGGCAGCGGGCAGATCGTGGGTGCCGAGGCCTTGATCCGCTGGCGCGACCCTGAGCTGGGCGAGATCTCGCCAGGCGAGTTCATTCCGGTGGCCGAAGAAACCGGCTTCATCGTGCCGATCGGCGAATGGGTATTGCGCCAGGCCGTGAAACAGGCGGCGGCGTGGCAGGCCTCGGGCATGCCGACGGTGGTGTCGGTCAACGTCTCGGCCCTGCAATTCCAGCAACCGGGCTTCGTTGACGGCGTGGCCAGCGTGCTGCGCGAAGCCGGGCTCGCTTCGGAGTGGCTGGAACTCGAACTCACCGAATCGATCCTGCTGCAAGACGCGCAAGACGCGATGCTGCGCCTGCAGGCGTTGGCGCAGCTCGGCGTGAAGCTGGCGATCGACGACTTCGGCACCGGCTATTCGAGCCTGGCCTACCTGAAACGCTTCCCGATCGGGCGGCTCAAGATCGACCGCAGTTTCATCAGCGGTTTGCCCAAGGACGAGAGCGATGCCGGCATCGTACGTGCCATCGTCAGCATGGGCCGTGCACTGCGCTTGCAGATCATTGCCGAAGGCGTGGAGACGATCGCGCAACGCGACTTCCTTCAGCAGGCCGGTTGTGACCTGTTCCAGGGCTTCCTGTTTTCGCCGGCGCTCGATGTGCTGGCCTACGAGGCGAGGTTCGGCGCCAGTTGAACCCGCAGCGCAGCGCCCGGGTTTGATGCAATCGAAGCCAGCCACCTCGCGATTTTTTGTACAGTCAGGTCGGTGGAGGGTTTCCAGATGCCGACCTTTGACGGATTCCTGCAGCGCAAGCTCGACGCGCTGACCGTGCCCATGGCGGTGCTGCTGCCCGGTGGCAACCGGGTCGGCGCGAGCGGCGCGGCCGCCATCACGCTGCGCCTGGGCAGCATGACGCCGCTGGCGCACCTGGCCGCAGGCGACGTGGGCAAAGTCGCCGAAGACTACGTTGAAGGCCGGCTCGACTTTGCGGGCAGCGTGCGCGACCTGGCGATGATTGCCACGCAGATGGTCGGCGACGACCCGACCCGCTCGGGGGCCGGCGCGGTGCTGATGGACTGGTGGCACAGCGTGCTTGCGCATGCCCGCTCGCGCGCGCGCCACGAGCCGCAGCTCGACGCGGCGCAGGTGCAGTTCCACTATGACGTGTCCGACGACTTTTACGCGCTCTGGCTCGACCCGCGCCGGCTCTATTCCTGCGCCTACTTTCGCGATGCAAGCATGACGCTCGCGCAAGCCCAGGAAGCCAAGCTCGACCACATCTGCCGCAAGCTGATGCTGCGACCCGGCGAGCGTTTTCTCGATGTCGGCGCCGGCTGGGGCGGCCTGTTGTTGTGGGCCGCCGAACACTACGGCGTGCAGGCCCACGGCATCACGCTCAGCCGCAACCAGCACGCCCACGTGAACAGGCTGATCGAAGAGCGTGGCCTTGCCGGCCGTGTCACGATGGAGCTGCGCGACTACCGCGAGCTTCCCGAGGCCGAGCCTTACGACAAGATCGCGTCGGTCGGCATGTTCGAACACGTCGGCCGCGCCCGGCTGCCCGAGTACTTCGCCAAGATGCACCGGTTGCTCAAACCCGGCGGCCTGTTGATGAACCACGGCATCACCGCCGGCGGCACGCGCAACCACCAGCTCGGCGCCGGCATCGGCGACTTCATCGAGCGCTACATCTTCCCGGGCGGCGAACTGCTGCACGTCTCGAAGGTGACCGAGGTGATGAGCGACGCCGGACTGGAACCGCTCGACCTGGAAAACCTGCGCCCGCACTACGCGCGCACGCTGTGGGCCTGGAGCGACGCGCTCGAAGCGCAGCTCGACGCCGCACGCGAACTCACGCGCGAGAGCGTGGTGCGCGCCTACCGGGTTTACCTGGCGGGCAGTGCGATGAGTTTCGAGAAGGGCTGGCTGTGCCTGTTCCAGATGCTCGCGTCGAAGCCCAGCGGCGAGCTCGGCGACGGCCCGATGCGGGGCGCACAATCGCAGTTCCCTTTCAACCGCGACTACATGTACGCGCACGACAGCGTTGCGCCGATCATGCACACACCCTGATGATCTACAAGTTCAAATCGAAAGCGGCGGGCGACGTCATCATGACCGGCCCTGCAGGTGACGACGTGCTGCGCCTGATGGGCAAGGCGGCTGCCGCGCAAGGCATCATCGAAGCCGGCAGCATGGCGGCAGCGATCGCTGCGCTGGAGCAGGCGGTGGCGGCCGACGAGCAGGCGCGCGAGCAGGCCGAGAGCGAGGCCAAGGCCGAAGGCAAGAAGCTCGGCCCCCGCGAAGGCGTTTCGCTGCGTCAGCGCGCCTGGCCGCTGGTCGAGATGATGAAACGATCGATGGCCGAGAAGGCCGACATCGTCTGGGGCGTCTGAAGGAGGCACACGAATGAAACTGTGGAGCGACAGCTGGGCCAACGGCGAGCGTATTCCGCAGCGCTTCGCGGCCGGCAAGCCCGACGTGGCGAGTGGCGTCACCTTCTCCGACAACCTGAGCCCGCACCTGGCCTGGAGCGAGGCGCCAGCCGGCACGAAGTCGTTCGCGCTGATCTGCCATGACTTCGACGTGCCGAGCCGCGGCGACGACGTGAACCAGAGCGACCGCGAGGTGCCGGCCGACCTGCCGCGTGTCGACTTTTTCCACTGGGTGATGGTCGATGTGCCGGGCTCGATTGGCGAGCTGAAAGAAGGCAACTTCAGCCGCGGCTTCACGGCCCACGGCAAACCCGGCCCGTTGGTGGCGGCGCTTGCGGGCGCGCGCCACGGCCTGAACGACTACACCGGCTGGTTCGCCGGCAATGCCGACATGGCCGGCGACTACTTCGGCTACGACGGCCCGTTTCCGCCGTTCAACGATTCGCTGATCCACCACTACGTGTTCACGGTCTATGCCCTGTCGATCGAACGTGCAGACGTCGAAGGCCACTTCACCGGGCCGCAAGTGCGCCAGGCGATCTACCCGCACGTGCTGGCCGAGGCCACGCACTCCGGCACCTACACGCTGAACAAGCGCTTGCTCTGACATGCACGAGGCCACCGCCGACGACGCCGCACAGCAGGTCACCCGTGTGCTCGCCATCCGCCATGGCGAGACCGCGTGGAACGTCGACACGCGCATCCAGGGCCAGCTCGACATTCCGCTCAACGAGACCGGCCGTTGGCAGGCCCACCGGCTGGCGCTGGCGGTCGCCGAAGAAGGCATCAGCGCGGTCTATTCGAGCGACCTGTTGCGCGCCTATGAAACCGCGCAGTCGGTGGCGCGCGGCTGCGGCCAGCCCATCAACACCGACACGGGCCTGCGCGAGCGCGGCTTCGGCGTGTTCGAGGGTTTGACTTTTCGCGAGATCGAACAGCGCTGGCCCGAGCAGAGCGAGCGCTGGCGCAAGCGCGACCCGGAATTCGGCCCGGAAGGCGGCGAGGTGCTGCGCGACTTCTACGCTCGCTGCGTCGCCACCGCCACGCGCCTGGCCGCGGCCCACCCCGGCGAGACGATAGCGCTGGTCGCCCACGGCGGGGTGATGGACTGCCTGTACCGCGCCGCCGCGCGCGTGGCGCTCGACGCGCCGCGCTCGTGGCAGCTCGGCAATGCCAGCATCAACCGGCTGCTGCACACACCACAAGGTTTCACGCTGGTCGGCTGGAGCGACACCTACCACCTCGAAGACAACTCGCTAGACGAATCGACCGACGGCGAAACCAGCGTGGAGCGTGCTGCATGAGCCGCGCCAGCCCGGCCGCCGTGGTGGGCGCATCGGTCACTGACATCGACACGCCCGCGCTCGTGATCGACCTCGACGCGATGCAGCGCAACCTGGCCACGATGGCCACGTTCGCACGCGAGCACAAGGTGATGCTGCGGCCGCACGCCAAGATGCACAAGAGCGCGACCATTGCCAAGCTGCAGATCGCGGCGGGCGCGGTCGGCGTTTGCGTGCAGAAGCTCAGCGAAGCCGAAGCGCTGGCCGACGCTGGCGTGACCGACATCTACATCAGCAACGAAGTGATCGCGCCGCACAAGCTGGCGCGGCTGGCCTTGCTCGCGAAGCGCATCACGCTGGCGGTGGCCGTCGATTCCGCGCTCGGCATCGACCGACTTGCCGACGCGCTGAAAGCCGCCGGCAGCAGCGCCAACGTGTTCGTCGAGATCGACGTGGGCCAGGGCCGGTGTGGCGTGGCGCCTGCCGCGGCCGGCGCGCTCGCGCACCAGGTGATCTCGCATGGCCTGCGCTTTGCGGGCCTGCAGGCCTACAACGGCCGCGCCCAGCACCTGCGCGGCGCAAGTGAGCGCGAAGCGGCGGTGCGCCACTCGGTCGCTCTGGTGCGTGCGGCGCAGGCCAGCATCACGGCTTCGGGCATGGTCTGCCCGCTCGTCACCGGCGCGGGTTCGGGCACCTTCACGTTCGACGCGGGCAGCGGTGTCTACGGCGAACTGCAGGCCGGCAGTTACCTCTTCATGGACGCTGACTACGCCGACAACGAAGTCAGCCCGCGAGCGCCGCAGTTCGAGCACGCCTTGTTCGTCAAGTCGCAGGTGATGAGCCGCAGCGCCGCGCACACGGTGGTCGATGCCGGCCACAAGTCGCACGCCATCGACTCCGGCCTGCCGCGTGTCTGGCAGCACGAGCTCGAGTACAGCAACGGCGGTGACGAGCACGGCATCCTGAGGCCGAACGCCACCGCCACGCGGGCGGAGCTGCCCAAGCTCGGCGACACGGTCTGGCTCGTGCCGGGCCACTGCGACCCGACCGTGAACCTGCACGAGCACTACATCGTCGTGCGTGGCGGGTTGGCGAGTGGCACGGTCGAAGCCATCTGGCCGATCGAAGCCCGCGGCCGCCTCGTCTGACACACCAGGAGGCTGTATGACCGGCCCGCAGATCATCGTTCTGGCCACACCGGTCTTTCTGCTGCTGATCGGGATCGAATACCTTGTCGGCCGGCGCCGCAACAACAACACCTATCGGCTGAACGATGCGATGAACAGCATCGGCCTGGGCATCATGAGCCAGCTCGTGGGCGTGCTCACGGTGTTGATGACGATCGGCATCTACACCGTCGTTTACGAGCACGCGGCGGTGTGGAAGCTGCCGGTCGACTCGCTCTGGGTCTGGGCCGCCGGCCTCGTGCTCTACGACTTCTTCTACTACTGGAAGCACCGCTTCGGCCACACCGTTGCGTTGTTCTGGGCCGCCCACGTGGTGCACCACCAGAGCGAGGACTACAACCTCTCGACCGCGCTGCGCCAGACCGGCACCGGCTGGGTCGCCGACTGGGTGTTCTACCTGCCGATGGCCGTGCTTGGTTTTCCGCCGCTGGTGCTGGGCGTCGTCGGGCTGATCGACCTGCTGTACCAGTTCTGGGTCCACACGCAGCAGATCCACAAGCTGGGCTGGTTCGACCGCTGGTTCTGCGCGCCCAGCAACCACCGCGTGCACCACGCCGTGAACGACCCGTACCTCGACCGCAACTATGGCGGCATCTTCCTGGTGTGGGATCGCCTGTTCGGAAGCTACGAGGCGGAAGACGATGCGCTGCCCTGTGTCTACGGCACCCGCGGGCCGCTGCGCAGCTGGAACCCGCTGTGGGCCAACCTGCACAACTACGCCGACCTGGCGCGCGACTCGTGGCGTGCACGGAGCTGGGGCGACAAGCTGCGCGTCTGGTTCAAACACCCCGGCTGGCGCCCGGCCGACGTGGCGGCGAAATGGCCGAAGACGGCCTTCGACATTCGTCGCATCGAACGGTTCGACCCGCCCATGTCGCGCGCTGTTCAGGGGCTCGCCGCGGCGGCGTTCGCGGCGCTGCTCGGCGCCACGGCGTTGTTCCTGTGGATCGCGCACCGCCTGTCGCTCGCGGAGCAGGTGGCGAGCGTGGCGGTGGTCGTGCTCGGCCTGTGTTTCGTGGGCTGGTTGAGCGAGCGATCGGCCCGCGCCGGGGCGTCGGTGTTTTCCCGATAAAGACCTTTCCCGGGTGTTCGTCGGCGGTCGGAGTGAATAGACTGCGCCTGGCCCAATGAACCGCGTTCAACCTGTTGAACAAAGGGTCTTTTTTCCGGTGCGCATCGTGCCCCGGACACCTTCTCCCCGGAGACTGACCTGCACGTCATGCCCATGTCACTGCGCAGCCCGCGCTCGCCACGCGCCGCTGCCGCCGCGCCGCTGGTGCCGGCCGTGACGCGTGCGCTGAGCCTGCTTGACCGCCTGGCGCAGCAGCGCCAGCCGATGAGCCTGGCGCAGCTCACGAGCGAGCTTGCGCTGCCCAAGAGCAGCGTGCATGGCCTGTGCAACACGCTGATGTCGTTCGGCTACCTGCGCCGCCAGCCCGACGGTGCCTTTCTGATCGGCCCGCGCGTGATGAGCCTGGCCGAGGCCTTTGTCTCCGGCACCGACGTGGCGCAGGAATTCAGCGCGCTGTGGGCGAACGCCGGCGCAGCCCCCGCAGAAACCGTGGTGCTGTCGGTGCTCAGTGGCACCGACGCCTTGTATGTGGCGGTGCGCAACAGCGCGCGGCCGCTGGGGCTGGCGTTCAACGTCGGCATGCGCTTGCCGGCGTACCTGTCGGGCAGCGGCAAGGCCATGCTGGCGTTTCGTGCGCCTGAGGAAGTGCGCAGCATCTTCGCCGCCGGGCTGCTCACGCACCTCACGCGCAAGGGCCCGCGCGATGTCGAGGCCTTGCTGAAGGAACTGGCGACGACCCGCAAACGTGGTTACAGCGTTGACGACGAAACCGTGCGTGAAGGGGTTTGCTCGTTCGGCGCTCCGGTATTCGACGCGAGCGGGCAAGCGGTGGCCGGCGTGGCGGTTTGCATCAACAAGGCCTTGATCGGAGCCGACCGTGGCGACAAGCACCGCGACGCGGTGCTCGCGGTGGCGCGCACCTTGTCGCAGAGGCTCGGTGGTGAAGCGGCCGCGCCAACCGTCAAACAACGCAAAGCCGGAGGCCACGCATGAGTGCCGGTGAATTCATTCTCGAAACCCGCGACCTGACGAAAGAGTTCAAGGGCTTCGTCGCGGTCAGCAAGGTCGACCTGAAGGTGCGGCGCGGCAGCATTCACGCGCTGATCGGGCCGAATGGCGCCGGCAAGACGACCTGCTTCAACCTGCTGACGAAGTTCCTCATTCCCACCAGCGGCCAGATCATCTTCGACGGCACCGACATCACGGCCGAGAAGCCGGCCGGAATAGCGCGCCGCGGCGTGATCCGCTCGTTCCAGATCTCGGCCGTGTTCCCGCACCTGAGCGTTCTGGAAAACGTGCGCGTTGCGCTGCAACGCAAGCTCGGCACCTCGTTCCACTTCTGGAAATCTGAAACCTCGCTGCAGACGCTCGATGCGCAGGCGCTCTCGCTGTTGCGGCAGGTCGACCTGGAGAGTTATGCCGCCATTCCCGCCGTGGAACTGAGCTACGGCCGCAAGCGCGCGCTCGAGATCGCGACCACGCTGGCGATGGACCCGAAGCTGATGCTGCTTGACGAACCCACCCAGGGCATGGGCCTCGAAGACGTCGACCGCATCCGCCAGCTGATCAAGAAGGTGGCCGCCAGCCGGACCGTGCTGATGGTCGAACACAACATGAGCGTCGTGGCGAGCATTGCCGACACCATCACCGTGTTGCAGCGCGGTGCCACGTTGGCCGAGGGGCCATATGCCGAGGTCTCGAAGAACCCGGCGGTGATCGAGGCCTACATGGGCAGCGCGAATGTCGAGCTGAATGGAGCCCATTGATGTCGGCCCCCATGCTCACTTCGTTCGCTGCCCCCCGAGGGGGCGCAGGCCTTCCTTGGGGCGGCCCGGCGGGAGTCCTGGCATGAGCGCTCCCTTTCTCGAAGTGAAAGACCTGCACGGCTGGTACGGCGAATCGCATGTGCTGCACGGCGTGAACTTCCACGTCAACGAAGGCGAGGTCGTCACACTGCTCGGCCGCAACGGCGCCGGCCGCACCAGCACGATGCGCTCGATCATGGGTTTGATCGGCACGCGCAAAGGCTCGATCAAGGTGCGCGGTGTCGAGACGGTGTCGATGGCCACGCACAAGATCGCACAACTCGGCATAGGCTATTGCCCGGAAGAGCGCGGCATCTTCTCGAGCCTGTCGTGCGAAGAGAACCTGATGCTGCCACCCCTGCTTGCCGAAGGTGGCATGAGCGTCGAGCAGATCTACACGATGTTCCCGAACCTGAAGGAGCGGGCCAGCAGCCAGGGCACGCGCCTGTCGGGCGGCGAGCAGCAAATGCTGGCCGTTGCGCGAATCCTGCGCACGGGCGCGAAACTTCTGCTGCTCGACGAGATCTCCGAAGGCCTCGCGCCGGTGATCGTCCAGAAGCTGTCCGAGATGGTGCTTGCCTTGCGCGAGCAGGGCTACACCATTGTGATGGTCGAGCAGAATTTTGTTTTCGCATCCAAGCTGGCCGACCGTTTCATGGTGATGGAACACGGCCAGGTGATCCAGGAATTCACCCAGGCCGAGCTGCCATCGCGCATGGAACGTCTGCACGAATACCTTGGCGTCTGAACCGCGCCCTTTTCTTTTTATCCACCAGGAGACCCCATGAAACTGAGGAAAATCTCTTCCGCCTGCGCGCTGGCCCTGGCCGCGCTGTTCGGCACCTCGGCCCAGGCCCAGATGTCGGGCGACGTGATCAAGATCGGCTTCATCACCGACATGTCGGGCCTGTACGCCGACATCGACGGCCCGGCCGGTGCCGAGGCCATCAAGATGGCGATCGCCGACATGGGCGGCGCCGTCGCCGGCAAGAAGATCGAAGTGATGGTCGCCGACCACCAGAACAAGCCCGACATCGCCGCCGCCAAGGCACGCGAGTGGTTCGACCAGGACGGCATGGACATGCTGATCGGCGGCACCAACTCGGGCACCGCACTCGCGATGGCCAAGGTCGCGGCCGAGAAGAAGAAGCCGTTCATGGCCGTGGGCCCGGGCAGCTCGGCACTGACGAACGCGCAGTGTTCGCCCTACACCGTGCACTACGCCTACGACACCACCGCGCTGGCCAAAGGCACGGGCCCGGCCATCGTCAAGAGCGGCGGCAAGAGCTGGTACTTCCTGACGGCCGACTACGCTTTCGGCACCGCGCTGCAGACCGACGCGACCGAGGCGGTCACGAAGGCCGGTGGCACCGTGGTCGGCTCGGTGCGCCACCCGCTGTCGGCGAGCGACTTCTCGTCGTTCCTGCTGCAAGCGCAGTCGAGCAAGGCGCAGATTCTGGGCCTGGCCAACGCCGGCGGCGACACGGTCAACGCGATCAAGGCAGCGAACGAGTTCGGCATCACCAAGACGATGAAGCTGGCCGGCCTGCTGATGTTCATCAACGACATCCACTCGCTCGGGCTGAAGGCAACGCAAGGCATGTACCTCACCGACAGCTGGTACTGGAACCAGTCGCCCGAGGCGCGCGCCTGGAGCAAGCGCTTCTTCGAGAAGTTCAAGCGCATGCCCTCGTCGCTGCAGGCCGCCGACTACTCGGTGACCCAGTTCTACCTGAACGCAGTCAAGGCGCTGAACAGCGACGACGGCGACAAGGTGATTGCGCAGATGCACAAGACCAAGGTCAACGACATGTACGCCAAGGGCGGCTACATCCGCCCCGACGGCCGCATGGTGCATGACATGTTCCTGATGCAGGTCAAGGCGCCTGGGGAGTCGACCACGCCGTGGGACTACTTCAACGTCGTCGCCACGACCAAGGGCGAGGATGCCTTCACGAAGAAGGAAGATTCGAAGTGCGCCGCCTGGAAGTAAACGCCTGATGCGGGGCGCGCGGCGAATCTTCGCCGCGCCCCTGCTCGGCCACCATCCCCGAACGCGACCCCATGGAAATTTTCGGCATCCCGATCCAGGCCTTTCTCGGCCAGCTGCTGCTCGGCCTCGTGAACGGCTCGTTCTACGCAATGCTGAGCCTCGGCCTGGCCGTGATCTTCGGGCTGCTCGGCATCGTCAACTTTGCGCATGGCGCGCTGTACATGATCGGCGCCTACGTCGCCTACATCGCGTTCGACAAGTTCGGCATCAACTACTGGTTCGCGCTGGTGCTGGCCCCACTGGTCGTGGGGGCGCTGGGCGTGGTGATCGAGCGCACCCTGCTCAAGCACCTCTACAAGATCGACCCGATCTACGGCCTGCTGCTCACCTTCGGACTGGCGCTGATCTTCGAGGGCCTGTTCCGTGAGCAGTTCGGCGTCTCGGGGCAGTCGTACCCGGTGCCCGACTTGCTGCAGGGTGCCACCAACCTGGGCTTCATGGTGCTGCCGAACTACCGCGCCTGGATCGTGTTCGCCTCGCTGTTCGTGTGCCTGGGCACGTGGTTCATCATCGAGCGCACCCGGCTCGGTGCCTACCTGCGCGCCGGCACCGAAAACCCGGCGCTGGTGCAGGCATTCGGCATCAACGTGCCAGTGATGGTGATGCTCACCTACGGCGCCGGCGCCGGCCTCGCCGCGCTCGCCGGCGTGCTGGCCGCTCCGGTGATCCAGGTCACGCCGCTGATGGGCAGCAACCTCATCATCGTCGTCTTCGCGGTGGTCGTGATCGGCGGCATGGGGTCGATCCTCGGTTCGATCCTGACGGGTCTGGCGCTCGGCATCATCGAAGGTCTGACCAAGGTGTTCTATCCGGAAGCGTCCAACATCGTCGTGTTCGTGATCATGGCGATCGTGCTGATGATCCGCCCCGCAGGCCTTTTCGGCAGGGAGGCGTGATGGACAACGCACCCGTTCAGTCGATGGTGTCGTCGCGCGCCGGCCGGGCGGTGCTTTTCGGCGGGCTGGCGCTGCTGCTGATCGCGCCGTTTCTCGGGCTGTACCCGATCTTCCTGATGAAGATGCTGTGCTTCGCGATCCTCGCGTGCGCCTTCAACCTGCTGCTGGGCTACACCGGCCTGCTTTCGTTCGGCCACGCCGCCTACTTCGGTGCGGCGGCCTACGGCACGGCGTGGCTCGTCAAGGTGGGCGGGCTCTCGCCCGAGCTCGGCGTGCTCGCCGGCACCGCGGTGGCCGCGGCCTGCGGCCTCGTGGTCGGGCTGATCGCGATCCGCCGCCAGGGCATCTACTTCGCGATGGTCACGCTCGCGATGGCGCAGATGATCTACTTCGTGTTCCTGCAAGCCCCGTTCACGCACGGCGAAGACGGCCTGCAGGGCGTGCCGCGCGGCCAACTGTTCGGTCTCTTCTCACTGGCCAACGACACTGTTCTCTACTACGTTGTGCTCGCGGTCTTCGTCGCGGTGTTCCTGTTCATCGTGCGCATCGTGCATTCGCCCTACGGCCAGGTGCTCAAGGCGATCCGCGAGAACGAGCCGCGTGCCGTCTCGCTCGGCTACGACGTCGACCGCTACAAGCTCCTGGCCTTCGTGCTCTCGACCGGGCTGGCGGGGCTGGCCGGTTCCCTGAAAGTGCTGGTGCTCGGCTTCGCGACCCTCTCTGACGCCCACTGGTCGCTGTCGGGCGAAGTCGTGTTGATGACGCTGCTCGGCGGCATGGGCACCTTCGCCGGGCCGGTGATCGGCGCGTTCACGATCATCGGCTTGCAGGACGTCCTGGCCGACCAGGTGGGCTCCTGGATCAATGTGATCATCGGCGTGATCTTCGTCGTCTGCGTGGTCGCGTTCCGCAAGGGGTTCGTCGGCGAACTGCTCGCCTGGCAACAGCGCAGGCGCGCCAAGCGCTGAATCGCCACGCTCACCAGCGCGCGCGGATCGGCTCGCTGGCCAGCGGGCCGCCTCGCGTTGCGCGACGGGCTGCACAACGAACTCGCTCGCTCGTTGCTGCCGCAGCTCGAATGACGCAGTCGCCGACAGCCCGCCAGGCCCTTGTCCGACGGCGCGCCGATGCGAGTGGCACTACGATGGCACTCCGTTCCCCACGGAGACCGCCATGAGCAAACGCCTGAGCAAGGAAGACATCCGCAACAGCACCGGCATCCTCAACCCCATCGGCCACATCGTTCTCGCCTTCAAGAACGACGTCGTCGCGGCGCAAGCCGTCGAGGCGCTGCGTGGCGCCGGCTCGGCCGACGAAGACATCCTTGCCTACACGGCCGCCGAGGCCACCCCGCGCCTGCGCGAACGTGTGCGCACCGCCAGCGAAGCGGCCGGCTTCGGCTACGAGATCACGCTGATGCGGCGCTACCTGGCGTTGGCCGAGCAGGGTGCCGGCTGGCTGATCGTGTACGCACCGAACGACTCTGCGGCCGAACACATCACCGAGATCGCCAAACGGTTCGACGCGCTCTGCGCAGTGCGTTACCACCGACTCGCGAACGAAGATTTGCTTTGATCGCGGGCCGTGCCGGCTCTCAGCCTTCGAACAGGTCGCCGCCCGACACCTTCGGCGGCGTGACACCCAGGTGCCGGTACGCCGCCGGCGTGGCCACGCGCCCGCGCGGCGTGCGCTGCAGGTAACCCTGCTGGATCAGATAAGGCTCGATCACGTCTTCGATCGTGTCGCGCTCTTCGCCGATCGCTGCGGCCACGTTGTCCAGCCCGACCGGGCCGCCATCGAAGCGGTGCACTACCGCCTCTAACAACTTGCGGTCCATCAGGTCGAGCCCCTGGGCGTCGACGTCGAGCATCTTCAGCGCTTTGTCGGCAAGTGCCTTCACGATTCTGCCGTCGGCTTTCACGTCTGCATAGTCACGCACACGGCGCAGCAGCCGGTTGGCGATGCGCGGCGTGCCGCGCGAGCGGCGTGCGATCTCGAACGCGCCTTCGTCGTCGGTCGGCACCTTCAGCAACCCAGCCGAACGCCGCACGATGCGTGCGAGTTCCTCCGGTGTATAGAACTCGAGCCTTGCCACGATGCCGAAGCGGTCGCGCAGCGGGTTCGTCAGCATGCCGGCGCGGGTGGTTGCACCGATCAGCGTGAAGGGCTGCAGGTCGAGCTTGATCGAGCGCGCGGCCGGGCCCTCGCCGATCATGATGTCGATCTGGTAGTCCTCGAGCGCGGGGTAGAGAATTTCTTCGACGACCGGCGAGAGGCGGTGAATCTCGTCGATGAAGAGCACGTCGTTGCGCTCCAGGTTCGTCAGGATCGCGGCCAGGTCTTTCGGCTTTTCGAGCACCGGGCCCGAGGTCTGGCGCAGGTTCACGCCGAGTTCGTTGGCAATGATGTGCGAGAGCGTCGTCTTGCCCAGGCCCGGCGGGCCGAACAGCAGCACGTGGTCCATGGCCTCGCTGCGTTTCTTGGCGGCGCCGATGAAGATTTCGAGCTGTTCGCGCGCTTTCGCCTGCCCCACGTATTCGGCCAGGCCCTTCGGGCGCAAGGCACGCTCGATGGCTTCTTCGTTGGGCGACGCCGGCGCGGCGCTGACGACACGGCGCGCGGGTTCGAAGTCATCGGTCTGGATCGACATGCTTCATTATCGGCTGCAGCTTGCCGACAACGGTCTCGCCGCTCTGACACAATCGCTGCCCATGAACTTGCACAAGGCATCCTCACGCTGGGCCCTCTGGGCTTTTGCGATGGCGTTGCTGCTCAAGGCGGCCATGCCACTTCTGGCAAGCGCGTCGGCCGAGCTGCAGGGCAAGACGCTGGTCGAGGTGTGCACGGTCTACGGTGTATCACTGGTGCCGCTCGACGGCGAACGCCAGGAGCCAGCGCCAGAGCCGATGGCGCAGCACGCTGGCGATCATTGCGCGCTGACCGCGTTGGCCGCACTGGCGGCGCCCGAGCCGCCGCTGGTGCTCGAAGCCCCGGCGGTCCACGAGTCCCCCGCGCCACGTGCGCACGCTGCTTCGCAAGCGCCCGACGCCTGCGCCACCTGGGTGGCGCGGCTCAAGCACGGGCCTCCTATCCTTTCCTGAACCCACCCCGCCGGTCTGTCGAGCGCCGCCTGAGAAGGCGTGTCTCACTGACCCTCGTGTGTGGCTGCCGGCGGTTTTTGCCGCAGCCTGTTCAGGACGATCTCCATGTCTTCTGCCGAAACGCCGGCCCGCGCCGGCGTGCACCGCCTGTTCTGGCGCGTGCACTTCTGGGCCGGGCTCATCACCGCCCCGCTGGTCTTGTTCGCCGCCCTCACCGGGCTGCTCTACGTGTTCACACCGCAGATCGAAGCTCGGGTGCATGCCGATGTCGATCGGGTGCCCGCCACAACGGTCGTGCAGACGCTCGACGCGCAGCTGGCTGCCGCCACGGCGGCGTTGCCCGGCGGGTCGGCGCGCAGCATCGTTCCTGCCGCCACGCCGGGCGAAACGACGCAGGTGCTGTTCGCCCGGCAGATGCCCACGGTCGGCGCACACGCCGGCCACCCTGCCGAGGGGCAACACTCGCCCGGCTTGCCCGAGGGCCGCATCGTCTACGTGAACCCGGCCAGTGCGCAAGTGGTCGGCCAACTCGCCGAGATCGATCGCTTCAGGAACTGGGCGCGCAAGCTGCATTCGAGCTTTCTGCAAGGCGACGGCTGGCGCTGGCCCCTCGAGCTGGCGGCGAGCTGGATGCTGCTGATGTTCGCCACCGGCATCACGATGTGGTGGCCGCGCCCGGCGGCTCAGGGCGGGCCGGGCTGGCGTGCGCTGCTGCCGCGCATCGACCGCGGCCGTGCGACCTGGCGTGATCTGCACACGAGCGTGGGCGTCGTGATGAGTGCCCTGCTGATCGTTGTGCTGGTGACCGGCCTCACGTGGTCGCGCCACGCCGGCGACAACTTTCGCGCAGCACAGCAAGCGCTCGGCCAGAGCAGCCCGAAGCCGCCCGCCGAACTTCGCTCGTCGGCTAGCGCTGGCGCTTCGCGCGCGAGCGCGCAGCGTGTGTTCGAAGTGGCCTGCGCCGAGTGTGATCAAGCCGGCATCAGCGCGCCGCTGCAATTGACGCTGCCCAAAGGCCCGCAGGGAACATGGCGCGCCGACACCCTGGCGCGCGACGACCCCACCCAGCGGCTGAGCCTGGCGATCGATGCCGGCAACGGGCAGGTGCTGTACCGCTCGGGCTGGCGCGAACTGCCGCTGCTCTCGAAAGCCACCGCGGTCGGCATTCCGTTCCACCGTGCCGAGTTCGGTGTGTGGAACCAGGTGCTCATCGCCGCCGCTGCACTCGCCGCGATCTTTGCCGTGGTCTCGGGCTTCGTGATGTGGTGGAAGCGCCGCCCTGCGCGCCGCATGGGTGCGCCGGCGCTCGGCGCGCGGCAACTGCGGGCGGTGCCGTTCTGGCTGTGGCCGCTGACGGCCGCACTGGCACTGTTGATGCCGGTGTTCGGCATCAGCCTGGCGGTGTTCATCGCTGTCGAACTGATGGCGCTGGTCTGGCACCGCCGTTTTTCTCATTCGTCGGTGGCTTGAGCTGCAAGCCCGCCACTCGGAAACTTCATTCAGAAATTGCCATGAACATCACCCGCCAACGATTCCATTCACGCTCCCCGTTCTCGGCGCTCGCCTCGGCAGCGCTGCTCGCGATGCCTGCGGTGAGCCGCGCGCAAACAACGAACAACGAACCCCGCCAGGTCGTCGCCGCCGCCGTGCCGACGCTCAACCGCGTCGAAGTGGTCGGCATCCGCCCGGCGACCATGCCGACCGAGATCCCGACGACCACGCAGAGCATCAGCGGCGCGCAGGTCGAGCAGAGCATCAACGCCACCGACGCGGAAGACGCGCTCAAGTACTTTCCGAGCCTGAACGTGCGCAAGCGCTACATCGGCGACTACGACCACGCGGTGCTCGCCACGCGTGCGTCGGGCACCGGCAACAGCGCACGCTCGCTGGTGTATGCCGACGGCATCCTGCTGTCGAACCTGCTCGGCAACGGCGCGAGCTACACGCCGCGCTGGGGCCTGGTCACGCCCGAAGAGATCGACCGTGTCGACGTGCTCTACGGCCCGTTCTCTGCCGCATATTCGGGCAACTCGGCCGGCGCGGTGGTCGACTTCACCACGCGCTTGCCCAAGGCCTTCGAGGCTCACATGAAGCTGCAGGGGTTCACGCAGCAGTTTCAGGTCTATGGCACCGACGACCGCTTCAGCGGCGGCGCTGGAAGCGCCTCGATCGGCAGCCGCAACGGCAGCTGGTCGTGGTGGGTCAACGTGAACCGGCTCGACAGCACCGGCCAGCCGATCGCGTTCGCGAACAAGCTGGTGTCGGCCGGTGTGATCGGCAACACCGGCACGCCGGTGACCGGTGCCGTCGCCGACAAGAACCCGAAGAACCAGGACTGGCTGATCCTTGGCGACACGAACCGCGTGCACACGGTGCAAGACCATGCCAAGCTCAAGCTCGCCTACGATTTCTCGCCGGTGCTGCGGGCGTCGTACACCTTCGGCCACTGGAGCAACCGCGCCGAGCGCGAGCTCAGCAGCTATTTGCGCGACGCGGCAGGCAACACGGTCTACGACACGCCCAACCACCAGGTCAACATCGACGGGCGCGACTACACGCTCAGCGGAAGCGACTTCGCACCGAGCCGCGCGACGCTCGAACACCTGACGCACGCGATCAGCGTGAAGAGCAATACCCGCGGCGAACTCGACTGGGAAGGCACGGCGAGCGTCTACGACTACGCGAAAGACGAAACGCGCGCGCCGCTGCCCACGCTCTTTCTGCCAGCCGCGGCGCAAGGCGGCGCCGGGCGCATCACCGACCTGAAAGGCACTGGCTGGAACACGCTGGCGCTCAAGAGCACCTGGCGGCCGCAAGGCGTGCAAGGCGAACACATCGTCGAAGCCGGCCTGCAGCGCGACGCGTTCAAGCTGCGCACGTTGGTCTCGAACACCACCGACTGGCGCGGTGGCGAAGCCGGCACGCGCTTTTCGGCCTTCAACGGCAACACCGAACTGATGAGCGCCTGGGCGCAAGACGCGTGGCGCTTCAGCCCGCAGTGGAAGGCCGTGGTCGGTGCGCGCTTCGAAGACTGGCGCGCCTTCAACGGCAGCATTGCCGACGCCACCACCACGACCGCGTTCGCGCCGCGCAGCGAATCGCACCTGTCGCCCAAGCTGGCACTGTCGTTTTCACCGGGTGACGAATGGACCTTCAAGGCCTCGGTCGGCCGTGCGATTCGCCTGCCCACGGTGGCCGAGCTGTACCAGGGTTCGATCAGCGCCGGCACCCTGGTCAACAACGACCCGAACCTGAAAGCCGAAAAGTCGTGGACCGGTGAACTCACGGCCGAGCGTTCACTGGGCAACAGCCAGTGGCGTGCGACGCTTTTCCACGAGCGCACGCAAGACGCGCTGTACTCGCAGACCAATGTGAGCGTCACGCCCAACGTGACGAACATCCAGAACGTCGATGCGATGCGCACCAACGGCATCGAACTCGCCGCGCAGGCGAACGACGTCGGCATCCAGGGCCTGGAACTCGGCACCAGCCTGACCTGGGCCGACTCCATCATCACGAAGAACGACAAGTTCCCGGCCAGCGTCGGCCAGTGGCAGCCGCGCGTGCCGAAGTGGCGCGCCAATCTGCTGGCCACCTACCGGCTCGATGAGGCGTGGTCGTTCACCGGCGGCGTGCGCTACAGCGGCCGACAGTACGGCACGCTCGACAACAGCGACCCGAATGGATTCACCTATACCGGAGTCAGCAGTTTTCTCGTTGCCGACATGCGGGTGCAGTACCGCGTGAGCAAGCAGTGGAAGCTCAGCGCCGGCATCGACAATCTCGGCAACAAGACCTACTGGGCTTTCCACCCGTACACGCAGCGCACGTACAGCGCCGAGCTGCGCTATGACCTCTGATTTCCCTTCGACAACCACATCCCCAAGGAGCCATTCCATGACCCTGAAAAACCTGATCTCCGGCACCGCACTTGCGCTGGCTGCCTTCGCCGCCCACGCCCACGAATTCAAGCTCGGCGCCATCACCATCGGCCACCCGTACGCCCGCGCCACGGCGGCGGGGCAGCCGACCGGCGGTGGTTTCATGAAGTTCGTCAACGCCGGCGGCAACGACAAGCTGCTGTCGCTGAGCGCCGAGGTGTCGAAGTCCGTCGAGCTGCACGAGATGAAGATGGAAGGCGACGTGATGAAGATGCGCCAGGTCGACGGCATCGAGCTTCCGGCCGGCAAGACCGTCGAGCTCAAGCCCGGCGGTTACCACGTGATGTTCATCGGCCTGAAAGCGCCGCTAAAGCTTGGCGACAGCTTCCCGGTGAAGCTGAAATTCGAGAAGGCCGGCGAGGTGACGGTGGACGTGAAGGTCGAAGCGCCCGGCGCCGACCACAGCATGAAACACTGAGACGGGGCACCCGGCACCGGCGTACCGGCACCACCCGCCGGGCGGGTGTTCAGCCGGCCTGGGGCGGCACGGCGGTCGGCTGAGCCGCTATTTGGCGAGCGCGCGCAGCGCCAGCTTGATGCCGTCGCCCACCGCCACGTCGGCCGGCAGCGCCTTGAGCGCGGCCGCCGCCTCGCGGTCGCTGTAACCCAGCGCCACCAGCGCCTGCAGGATGTCGCCCTGCGTGCCGCTGTTCACGCTGGCCGGCGCGGCGAGCGAATCGCCGAGCTTGCCCTTCAGTTCGAGCAGCAGCCGTTCGGCGGTTTTTTTGCCGATGCCGGGCACCTTCACAAGCCGCGCGCTTTCCTGCAGGCTCACGGCCTGGGCCAGTTCGTTGATGCTCAGGCCGGAGAGCAGCGACAGCGCCATGCGCGGGCCGATGCCCGAGATCTTCACGAGCAGGCGGAAGGTCGCGCGTTCCTCAACGGTGAGAAAACCGAACAGCAGCTGGGCGTCTTCGCGCACCACGAAATGCGTCAGCAGCACCACCCGCTCGCCGAGCGCAGGTAGGTTGTAAAAACTGCTCATCGGCACGTCGACCTCGTAGCCGACACCGTTCACGTCGACAAGGATCTGCGGTGGCGATTTGCCCGCGAGCGTGCCGGTGAGTCTTCCGATCATGCGCGGCGGAACAGCCCGAGGCGCTGCGCTTCGAGCGCCGCTTCGGCCCGCGAGCTCACGTTGAGCTTGCGGTAGATCTGCTTCACGTAGTCGGCGATCGTGTGGCGCGACAGGTTCAGTTGCACGCCGATCTCGGGCAGCGTGTAACCCTTGGCCACGCGCAGCAGCACTTCGT
>JBDTTU010000083.1:0-19298 GCA_039930465.1 Burkholderiales bacterium | reverse complement strand
CCATTGGTGCGGCAGGACTCATAAACGTTCCCACAAGAGTGCAACACTACACTAGGTCATCGGGCCTCGCCGAGGCCCCGGCTGATACGCAACGGCCAAACCGGGGGCGCCACATGAGCGTCAGATTCGGCAGCATCAAAGATCTGCTGTACCGCAGCCAGGCGTTTGGCGACACGATCCCGCAGCAAGATCCGCTCACAGCCTGCGGGTGGTTGTACGTCTACGCCAACATCCACAACGCTGGGCCGCTGTTTGCGCGCTACGCGAACGCCACCGGAACCGAGCGATCGGGAGCCTATGTCGACGTGACGGGAATCTCGGTTCTCGTCGAGGCAACAGCGTCCACGGGAAGCTGGAGCCGCGCACATCCGCTGACGCTGCGCGCCTGGCAATTCTGGGCATATCGCCGCATCGGCTCGACGCAGGAACTGCTGCTCGACGGTGTTGTTGTCAGCACCGTCCGGGGCGCGCCCGCGAGCGACACGTCCGCCGCGTTTGTTTTCGGTTGCACGAGCACCGAATACGTGGACGGGCAGTTCGCCCGCTGGCGGATCTGGCCATCGGCGCTGACCGACGCCGAGGTCCTGGCCGAGAAACATGCTGCGAAGGCAGTCAAAGGGGGTGCCTGGGCCGATTACCCGATGGCGAGAGGCGATTGGGCGACCGACATCAGCGGCAACGGCCGTCGGCTTCGCACTGCAGGCGCGCTCTCGAATGGCACCAGCGAGCCACTGGCGGTCCTTGCGCAACCGGCACCACAGACCGTGGCGGTCGGCGCCACGGCCACCTTCACGGTCGTGGCCGCAGGGGCCGGCATGACCTACCAGTGGCAGGACGATCGCAACGGCGCCTTTGGCAACGTCAGCGGTGGCAGCGGGTCCAACACGGCAAGCTACACCACCGCCGCGGTCGGGCCAGCGTTTCAGGGCCGGCAGTACAGGGTCATCGTCGCTGACGCCAGTGGCGCGACCGCCAGCGCGGTGGCTCGCGTGGGTGTGCTTGGGCTGTCTGGCTCCGCAGGGGCCAGCGCCGCGCCGCGATTTGACGAAGGCTGGCCGCGCCGCCCCACGACCGTTTCAGCAATCGCCGCACTTGCGCTCGCCGCGGGCCTTGCCGCCGTCACGCGGCGCCGCGAACTGACGAGCGCCGCGCGGTTGGGGTCGACGTCCGCACGGGCGAAGCGCAACTCCACTGGAAACAAGCGTTAGGTGTTTTGTCAGCCGGACGCCGACCGATCCCAGTCGACGACCCTGGCGATCGACGGCATCGAATCGCGCAATTCACCGAATTGAGCAACTTGAACCGGCCGTTGAAGACTGAAGACGTGCTCAAGTAGCGGCCGTGCCAGCTATGCTCGCGCATGGAGACCGTCGACGCAGTCGTGATCGGGGCCGGCGTGGTCGGCTTGGCTGTCGGGCGGGCGCTAGCACAACACGGGCTGGAAACCGTGGTGCTGGAGCGCACGAACCTGATCGGCAGCGGCACCAGTTCGCGCAACAGCGAAGTCATCCACGCCGGCATCTACTACGCCACCGGTTCGTTGAAAGCCCGGCTTTGTGTGCAGGGGCGTGAAGCGCTCTACGCGTACTGCGAAGCGCACGGTGTCGAGCACCGGCGCTGCGGCAAGCTGCTGGTCGCGACGAACGAGGCGCAGCAGGCGAAGCTGCTGCAGATTCAGAGGCTCGCGGCGCGCAATGGCGTGGCCGAGCTTCGGCTTCTGGGCGCCATTGAGACGCGCACGCTCGAACCCGAGTTGTCTGCGGTCGCCGCGCTGCTGTCGCCTTCGACCGGCATCGTCGACAGCCACGGTGTGATGCTCGCATTCCAGGGCGATCTCGAACGTGCCGGTGGCGCGCTGGCCTGGCTGGCGCCGGTGGACTCGATTGACGCGCGCGGCCCGGTGGCGGTGCTCCGCGTCGGCGGCGAGGCGCCCATGGAACTGGCCGCACGCGTGGTCGTGAACGCTGCCGGGCTCTGGGCGCCGCAGGTCGCGGCCGGCACGCTCGGCTTGGCCCCTCAGCACGTGCCGACGGCGCACTACGCGAAGGGCAACTACTTCTCGCTGGCGGCGCGCGCGCCGTTCTCGCACCTGGTCTACCCGATTCCGCAAGAGGCTGGCCTGGGGGTGCACCTCACACTCGACCTGGCCGGCCAGGCGCGCTTCGGGCCCGACGTGGAGTGGATCACCCCGGCCACGCCAGCCGACATCGACTACAGCGTCGACGCCTCACGTGCCGCCGCCTTCGAGGCCGACATCCGCAGCTACTGGCCCGGCCTGCCGGTGGGGGCGCTGCAACCGGCGTACAGCGGCGTGCGGCCGAAGTTGCACGGCGCTGGGCAGGCTGCGGGCGACTTTGTGCTGCAGGGCCCGGCCGATCACGGCGTGGCTGGCTTGATGAACCTCTTCGGCATTGAATCGCCGGGCCTGACCGCGAGCCTCGCGATCGCCGACGAAGTGCTCAGGCGGCTGGCGTTGTAGGTACGCCGTCGGCTTCGCCTTGCGGCTGCCATTGCCCGTTCACCAGCAGTTCATGCGGCCCGAACTGGGCCTTGTAGGCCATCTTGCCACTCTGCCCGATCCAGTAGCCGAGGTAGACGTGCGGCAGCTTCAGCGCCCGCGTCTGCTCGATCTGCCACATCACGTTGTAGGTGCCGTAGCTGGCGCGTTCGTCAGGTTCGAAGAAGGTGTAGACAGCCGACAGACCATCGTTCAGCACGTCGAGGATCGACACCATCTTCAATGCGCCCAGGCCTTCGGTTGCAGGCTCGCGAAACTCCACCAGCCGCGAATTCACGCGACTCTGCAGCAGGAACTGGGTGTACTGGTCGATGCTGTCGTGGTCCATGCCGCCGCCCACGTGGCGGCCGGCCTGGTATCGAAGGTACAGCTGATAGTGCTCTGGCACGAAACACAAACGCAGCACCCGCGCCTCGAGGTGCCGGTGTGCCTTGTGGGCGCGCTTCTGGCTGCGCGTGGGCCTGAAGCCGGCCACTGGCACGCGCAAGGGCAGGCAGGCCTTGCAGCCGTCGCAATAGGGCCGATACGTGAACATGCCGCTGCGGCGAAAACCGTTGGCCACCAACTCCGAGTAAGCGTCGGCATGGATCAGGTGGCTGGGGGTGGCGACCTGCGAACGCGCCATGCGACCGTCGATGTAGCTGCACGGGTACGGCGCCGTGGCGTAGAACTGCAATGACGCGAGCGGGAGTTCTTTGGGGTGGGTCACGGGCCGGTGTCCTCTGCCGCGGCGGGTTCGAGGTGCCGCCACAGGCGCAAATCATAGGACCAATCGGTGATCATAGGTTCCCCCAGAACCGATGCCACGCGGGCTTCGAATTCGCTGCGCGGAATCTCGCGCGCGCCCATCGAGGCGAGGTGGCCGGTGTGCTGCTGGCAGTCGATCATCGGCACGCCCTGTTCGCGGCAGAAACAGGCGAGCGCGGCCAGCGCGATTTTCGAAGCGTCGCTGCGGTGCGAGAACATCGACTCGCCGAAGAACATGCGCCCGATGCTCACGCCGTAGAGGCCACCCGCCAGTTCGCCGTCGATCCAGGTCTCGAAGCTGTGGGCCTGGCCAAGCCTGTGCCACGCGCAATAGGCATCGACCATCTCGGGCACGATCCAGGTGCCGTTCTGGCCGTCGCGCGGGGTGCCGGCGCAGGCCTCGATGACGCGCCGGAACGCGCTGTCGATGCGAACCTCACAGGCTGCGTTTCGGCGGAACTTCTGCAGCGTCTTGCGCAGCGAACGCGAGAGCTTGAAGTTCTGGGTGATCAGCACCATGCGCGGGTCGGGCGACCACCACAGCACCGGCTGGCCTTCGCTGTACCAGGGGAACACGCCCTTCGAGTAAGCCTCGAGCAGGCGTTCGGGCGTGAGCTCGCCGCCTGCTGCCAGCAGGCCGGGCGCGTCACTGCCCGGGGGCAGCGCGAGCGCGGTGCTCGGCAGCCGGTCGCCGCTCGCGCGCAGCCAGGTGATCACGTCATTCCATCGACCAGCCGTGGCTCACGATCAGCGACTGCCCGGTGAGCGCGTTCGACGGGAATGCGGCGAACAGCAGCGCGACTTCGGCCACGTCTTGAGTGGTCGTGAACTCGCCGTCGACCGTGTCTTTCAGCATCACCTTCTTGATCACGTCGTCTTCGCTGATGCCGAGCGCCTTCGACTGCTCGGGGATCTGCTTGTCAACGAGCGGCGTGCGCACGAAGCCGGGGCAGATCACGTTGGAGCGCACCCCGTGTTTGGCGCCTTCCTTGGCGATCGTTTTCGACAGGCCGATCAGGCCGTGCTTGGCCGTGACGTAGGGCGCTTTCAGCACCGAGGCTTCTTTCGAATGCACCGAGCCCATGTAGATGATCGAGCCGCCGCGCTTGCCGGCGTACATGTGCGGCAGGCAGGCCTTGGTCGTGAGGAAGGCGCCGTCGAGGTGGATCGCGAGCATCTTTTTCCACTCTGCGAACGGGAAGTCTTCGACCGGGTGCACGATCTGGATGCCAGCATTGCTGACGAGCACGTCAACGCCACCATAGGCCGCCACCACTTCGGCCACCGCGGCGTTCACCTGCTCTTCGCTGGTCACGTCCATCGCTACGGCCATGGCAGTGCCGCCACTCTTGTTGATCTCGTCGGCGGCGGCCTGCGCCGCGGGCTTGTTCATGTCGGCGATCACAACCTTGCCACCTTCGCGTGCGTAGGTGAGCGCGATTTCCTTGCCGATGCCGCTGGCGGCGCCGGTGACGATGCAGACCTTGTCTTTGAGTTTCATGGTGTCGTGTTTCCGTGTGGAGTTGAAATGAATGTGGCGTTCGGGCCGGCGCTCAGGCCGCGGTCGGGCTGTCGGAAGTGAGGTCGAAGACGTGCACACCGTGGGCCTTGCGCTCGCGCTTCAGCCAGCGCGGGTCATGCAAAGTGTGCGCCATGTCGGCCCGGCCGGCATCCCAGTGTTCGTGCATCGACAGGCGCGAGAACTCGTAGTCCTTCGACTGGGTTTCGTAGTGTTTGCTGCGGTAGATCAGGTGCACCACGTCGACGCCGCCTTCGCAGCGCAGCCGCGCCAGCGCGCGCGCGTCGGGGTCGTCGCGCAGGCTTGCCGGCAGCCGGGCGAGCAGACGCTGCGCGGCTTGTGCGATCACTTGGAGGTCGAGTTCCACGGTCGTGTTCATTCTCGTGCGGCTGGAAAAGCGGATGTCTTTCTCGCGCTCGGTCACGTCGGCTAATGTGGCGGGCAGGGCGCCACGGGCCGCGAAGAGATCGACCTGGATCACGACCCGGCGTTGCCGCTGGCCCGGTTGGTCGAGCACGTACTGCAGTGGCGTGTTCGAGACCAGCCCGCCGTCCCAGTAGTGCTCGCCGTCGATCTCGACCGGCGCGAAGCCGGGCGGCAGCGCGCCGCTGGCCATGATGTGGCGCGCGTCGAGCTTCTGCCTGGCCGAATCGAAGTACTGGAAGTTGCCCGTGCGCACGTTGACGGCACCGACCGACAGGCGCATCGCACCCGAGTTGATGCGGTCGAAGTCGACCATGTTTTCCAGCGTCTCGCGCAGCGGCGTGGTGTCGTAGTAGCTGATCGCCTCGGGCGTGCCGCGCGGCTGGAACGGCGCCGGCGGGAAGCGTGGCTTGAAAAAGCCCGGCACACCAAACAGCATGCCCTGGGTTGCGCTCGCTTCGTTCAGGCCTTCGCGCGAGCCGATGCCTTGCCCGAGTGCCGGCGCAGCGAGCGAGGAACTCACCAGTTCCCAGAATGCTCGCAGCCGTTCGACACGGCGCGACACCGGGTTGCCGACGATCAGCGCGGCGTTGATCGCACCGATCGAGATGCCGGCCACCCAGCTTGGCTCGCGCCATGTTTTCACGAGCGACTCGAACACTCCCGCCTGGTAGGCCCCGAGTGCGCCGCCACCCTGCAGCACGAGGATGCAGTCTTCCTGCGGATTCGGATTCGGATGGGGCTCACTGTCGGCCTGCGTCATTGATTCGGTTTCTCGGGGCAACGTCCAAGCATAGCGCCGAGCGTCTTGAGAAGCCGGCCGCGCCCGCGTGGCTCGCTGCCGAGCCGGTGCGGTGGTATTCGAGCGTGGGTCGCTCACCACCTTCGAGCAGCCAATGCCCTCGTACTGCGTCGGGTCTGGAGCTGCGCTTGTTTTTGGGGCATGGTCGTGGTTCTGGCTTGTGGTGGCGTGTCAGCTGACACACTGCTGTCGCAATTTCTTACACTCATTTGGCGCCATCGCCCGTGCAATTTGCGCCGCTGCGTTCAATACTGTATGCATGCGATTCAACCCGCTCGCTTTCATTTTCGCGCCTGGCATCGCCTTGGGTGGCCTGTTGATCGGCGGCGTTTCCGGGGCCCAGAGTGCACTGGCCGCGTGGTTGTTGATCGTCGGTACTGCGTCGGTCTGGACGCTCGTTCGCGGTCCCATCGTCAGCAACAGCGGCGAGCGCTGAGCCTTCGCTGCTTCGGCCCGGGCTTGGCTTCAGCGGCGAAAACCCAGACGCATCGAGATTGCTGCCGCGGCCTCGCGTACCCCTTCGGCTTCGGCCGAGTCCCATTCCGCAGAGAAATTGTCTTCGTGCCCGAGTGCGGTGATCACGAGTGCGGCGTGGCCCTCATGGTCGAGTGCCGCTGCGCTGAACGCGTTTATGCCGGGGATCGGCCGGCCCGTCGCGCGAGCCAGGCCGTGCGATCGAACTTCAGCCGACACGTCCTTCAACTCACGCGCCAGGTTCTTCACCGGTGAACGGTCGGCACGTCGCAGTTCGTCGGAGCGGCCGCGCATTGCCTGCTCCAGCTGGCTGGCCGGCAACACGGCCGCGAAAGCGCGCCCGGTCGCTGTGCCCAGGATCGACATCACGGTGCCGGCACGCATGTTCACATGCAAGGGCTGGCTGCCTTCGATCAGGCGCACGACGGTTGGCCCGAAGTTGGCCCAGACCGCTATCACGACCGTCTGGTCGATCTTGCGGGCCAGCGCTTCAGCGACCGGTGTGGCCGCCTTGATCGGGTCGGACTGGTGCAGGCAGCTCAGGCCCATCTGCAAGGCCATTGGCCCGAGCGCATAACGACCGGTGTGCGGGTCTTGCTCAACGAGTCCCAGCTTGCCGAAGCTCACCAGGTAGGGGTGGGCGCGCGAAGCGGGCAGATCAGCAGCGGCAGCCAGGTCTTTCAGCGTCATCGACGCCGGCGGGTCGGTCAGCGCCTGCAGCAGCCGGCCGCCGACCTCGACCGATTGAATGCCACGCTGGCCCTTGTCTTCGTCGTCTTCGAGTTGCACAGTGGTCCTTCCGACACGACCACGACTCTAGCAAACTAATTTGACAATGGCGAATTATTGCAAGATACTGCGAACGAATTTGCCAATAACGAATTATGACGACGGCACTGCTTCGCCGCCAACCCCACCGGAGACCGCATGAACAGCCCCAAGAAGTTCGCCTCGCAGGCCGATCTCGAAGTCAAGAAGGTCAGCTTCACCAAACTCTCGGAACACGCCTACGCGTACACCGCCGAGGGCGACCCGAACACCGGCATCATCATTGGCGACGACTGTGTGCTCGTGGCCGACACGCAAGCCACCCCAGCGATGGCGCAAGACGTGATCCGGCGCATCCGCGAGGTCACAGACAAGCCCATCAAGTACGTCGTGCTCACGCACTACCACGCGGTGCGCGTGCTCGGGGCCAGCGCCTACAACGCCGACCACATCATCGCCAGCCAGGACACGCGCGATCTGATCGTGGAGCGTGGCGAGCAAGACAAGGCGAGCGAGATCGGGCGCTTCCCGCGCCTGTTCAGCAATGTCGAAAGCGTGCCGCCCGGCATGACCTGGCCCACGCTCACCTTCACCGGCAAGATGACCCTGTGGCTCGGCAAGCTCGAAGTGCAGTTGCTGCAACTCGGCCGAGGCCACACCAAGGGTGACACCGTCGTCTGGCTGCCGCAAGACAAGGTGCTGCTCAGCGGCGACCTGGTCGAGTTCGACGCCACGCCCTATGCCGGCGACGCCTACTTCAACGACTGGCCGAAGACGCTTGAGCGCGTGGCCGCGCTCGGTGCCACCGCGCTCGTGCCCGGCCGCGGCCCGGCCCTGATCGGTGCCGAGCGCGTGAAGCAGGGGCTTGAGAGCACCGGTGGATTCATCGCCGACGTGCGCGCCAGCGTGCAGGCCGGCGTGGCGGCGGGCAAGAACCTGAACGCGGTCTACAAGGAAACGGTTGCGGCCCTGAAGCCAAAGTACGGCCACTGGGTCATCTTCGACCACTGCATGCCCTTCGACGTGACCCGCTGTTTCGACGAAGTGACGCAGTACGCCGACCCGCGCATCTGGACCGCCGAGCGCGACCGTGAGATGTGGGAGACGCTGGAGGGTTGAGATGCTCGCGCAGCCCTCGATCGTCGACTACCAGACACTGGTCTTCGACTACAAGCCCCACCCCGACCAGGGTGCTGCGCCGCCCGCGCGCCACCCTGTCGTGGTGGTCGGTGCCGGCCCGGTCGGCCTGAGCCTGGCGATCGACCTGGCGCAGCAGGGCGTGCGCGTCGTGCTGCTCGACAACGACAACACGCTCTCGACCGGCTCGCGCGCAATCTGCTTCGCCAAGCGCACGCTAGAGATCTTCGACCGGCTCGGCTGCGGCGAACCCATGGTCGCCAAGGGCGTGTCGTGGAAGGTCGGCAAGGTGTTCTTCAAGGACGCGCAGATCTACAGCTTCGATCTGCTGCCCGAACCCGGCCACGAGCGCCCGGCTTTCGTCAATCTGCAGCAGTACTACGTCGAGGGCTACCTTGCCGACCGCGCGGCCGAGCTGCCGCTGATCGACCTGCGCTGGAAGAACAAGGTCGTGGGTGTTGAGCAGCAGAGCGGCTTCGCCACGCTGAGCATCGACACGCCCGACGGCCCGTATGCACTGCAGGCCGAGCACGTGGTCGCCTGCGATGGCTCGCGCTCGGCGGTGCGCCAGTTGATCGGACAAGAGAGCAAGGGACGCGTCTTCCGCGACCGCTTCCTGATTGCCGATGTGAAGATGAAGATCGACCAGCCGGCCGAGCGCTGGTTCTGGTTCGACCCGCCGTTCCACCCGAACCAGAGCGTGCTCCTGCACATGCAGCCCGACGGCGTGTGGCGCATCGACTTCCAGCTCGGCTGGGATGCGAACCCCGACGAAGAGAAAAAACCCGAGAACATCATTCCCCGCGTGAAGGCATTGCTCGCGAACTCGGCGCTGAAAGACGCGCAGTTCGAACTCGAGTGGGCGAGCGTCTACACCTTTGCCTGCCAACGCATGGACCGCTTCCGCCACGGCCGCGTCTTGTTCGCTGGCGACGCGGCACACGGCGTCTCGCCCTTCGGTGCCCGCGGTGCCAACTCGGGCGTGCAGGACGCCGAGAACCTGGCCTGGAAACTCGCCGCCGTGGTGCGAGGGCAGGGCGGTGATGCGTTGCTCGACAGTTATGCCGCTGAGCGTGAATACGCCGCCGACGAAAACATCCAAAACTCGACCCGCGCCACCGACTTCATCACACCCAAGAGCGACATCAGCCGCGTGTTCCGCGATGCCGTGCTGGCGCTGGCGAAGCAGCACCCCTTCGCGCGCACGCTCGTGAACAGCGGGCGCTTGTCGGTACCGGCGACTTTGCATGGTTCGGTGCTGAACACGCCTGACGCGGAGGCCTTCGAAGGCCTCATGCAGCCGGGCGCTGCTGCGGCCGATGCGCCGGTGCTTCGGGCCGACGGCAGCGCAGGCTGGTTGTTGCGTGAGCTCGGCGACGGTTTCACGGCGCTGGTGAGTGACAGCGCCGATTTCGGTGCCATTGCTGCCGAGCTGGGCTCCGGTGCCGAAGGCGTGCTGCCCGTGCAGATCGTGCGGGTGGCGGGCGAAGGTTGCGGGCCGTTGACCTCGGAATCGCAGGTGCTCTTCGACCGTGACGGCCTCGTTGCAAAGCGCTACGACCTGCAACCCGGCACGGTCTACCTGCTGCGGCCCGATCAACACGTGTGCGCACGTTGGCGCGCCGCCTCGGCGCTGAAGGTGAGGGCGGCGCTGCGGCGCGCGCTCGCGCTGGCCTGACCGTGCGGGAAGCAAGAACGAACTGGGCAGCACATGGAACTCATCACCACCCCGCACCTCAGCGCCCCCGACGACTTCTACGAAGCGCTGATCGACACCCACCGCGACCTGTCGAACGAGCAGAGCCAGGCGCTCAACGCGCGCCTGGTGCTGCTGCTGGCGAACCACATCGGCGACTTCGGCGTGCTGAAGCAGGCGCTGCTCGCAGCGCGTGGCATCTGAACCGCGAGCAAATCCACATGAACAATGAACTGAGCTACCAGAGTGGCTTCGGCAACGAGTTCGCCACCGAAGCGTTGAAGGGTGCCCTGCCCGTGGGCCGCAACTCGCCGCAACGCTGCGCCTACGGCCTGTACGCCGAGCAACTCAGCGGCAGCGCCTTCACCGCGCCGCGTGCCGACAACCGGCGCTCGTGGCTGTACCGCATTCGCCCGTCGGCGATGCACCTGCCGTTCGAGCGCATCGACGCCAGCCGCATCGTGAGTGATTTCAGCGCTTTGCCGACCACGCCGAACCAGTTGCGCTGGAACCCGCTGCCGCCACCTTCGGCGCCAACCGATTTCATCGAAGGCCTGGTCACGATGGCCGGAAACGGCGACCCGCACGCCCAGAGCGGCGCGGCGGTGCACCTCTACGCTGCGAACCGCTCGATGTCGGCGCGCGCCTTCTACAACGCCGACGGCGAAATGCTGATCGTGCCGCAGCAAGGCCGCCAGCGTTTTGTCACCGAGCTCGGTGTGATCGAGGCCGAGCCGCAAGAGATCGTCGTGATCCCGCGCGGTGTGCGCTTCCGCGTCGAACTGCTCGACGCCGAAGCGCGCGGCTACGTCTGCGAAAACTACGGCGCCCCGTTCCGCCTGCCCGACCTCGGCCCGATCGGCTCGAACGGTCTGGCGAACCCGCGCGACTTCATGACGCCGGTGGCGGCCTACGAAGACATCGACGGCCCGCACCAACTGGTCGCCAAGTTCGGCGGCCACCTGTGGTCGGCGCAGATGAGCCACTCGCCGTTCGACGTGGTGGCCTGGCACGGCACCCATGCGCCCTACAAGTACGACCTGCGCCGCTTCAACGCGATCGGCTCGATCAGCCACGACCACCCCGACCCGTCGATCTTCCTGGTGCTGCACAGCGCTTCCGACACGCCCGGCGTGAGCAACATCGACTTCGTGATCTTCCCGCCGCGCATCCTGGCGATGCAGAACACCTTCCGCCCGCCCTGGTTCCACCGCAACATCGCCAGCGAATTCATGGGCCTCGTGTTTGGTGCTTACGACGCCAAGGCCGAAGGATTCTCTCCGGGTGGCGCCAGTCTGCACAACAGCATGAGCGGCCACGGCCCCGATGCACAGACCTTCGAGAAAGCGAGCCACGCCGACCTGTCGAAACCCGACGTCATCAAGGACACGATGGCCTTCATGTTCGAGACGCGTCATGTGCTGCGGCCGACCGCGCAGGCCATGGCGTCGGCGCAGTTGCAAGGTGAGTACTACCGCTGCTGGCAGGGGCTGAAAAAGCACTTCGACCCGACTCGGCCCTGAGTGCAGTGCCCTCGGCACTTGATACTCACGAAGTATCTTCTCAAAAAAAAGGCATTGGAAATCAACCGTACCTATGGTGAAATGATCAAATGGCGAAGAAAATCTTCTCAAGGATCATTTCATAACTAGCATGCGACCGAAGAACCAATCTGCGCGCGACCAACTGCTGACCGTGCTGGCCCGCCACCCCCGGGCCAGCGCCTCGACCCTGGCTGAGCCGCTGGGTGTGAGCGTACCGACCTTGCACCGGCTGTTGGCCGAGGTGGCCGGGCACGTGGTTGCGAACGGCAAGGCGCGGCGCACGCGCTACGCGTTGCGCCGGCCGCTGCGGGGCCAGGCCGCCGAGCTGCCGCTGTATGAAATTGATGCGGCTGGCCGAGCCGAAGAGCTGACTTCGCTCGCGCTGGTGCACCCTGAAGGCACGCGCATGGCGCTCGAAGGCACCGGCTGGCCCGTGCCCGAAGAGTCGCGCGACGGGTGGTGGCACGGCCTGCCGTACCCGCTCTACGATATGCGCCCGCAGGGTTACATGGGCCGGCAGTTCGCACGCGCCGAACACCGGCAGCTGGCGCTGCCAGCTGACCCACAGGCATGGTCCGACGACGACATCGTGTTCGCGCTCAGCCAGCGCGGCGCCGACCTGAGCGGCAACCTGATCCTCGGCAATCCAGCGTACGAGCGCTGGCAGGCTGCCATGGTGGCCGCGCCGCAGCCGCTGCGCGCGGCCGGCGTCGGGCGGGCGTATGCAGAGCTGGCCGAACACGCCATTGCGGCGGGTGTGGCAGGGTCCAGTGCCGCGGGCGAGTTCCCGAAGTTTGCTGCGCTGCGCGAACTCGCAGGCAGCGCCACGCCGCACGTGCTGGTCAAGTTTTCCGGGGCCGACGGGTCGGCGGCGGTGCAGCGCTGGGCTGATCTGTTGGTCTGCGAACACCTGGCGCTGGAATGCGCCGCAACGATGCCCGAAGCGCACAGCGCGCGCAGCCGGATCGTCACGCACCTCGGCCGTACTTTTCTGGAAGTGGAGCGCTTCGACCGCCACGGCCTGTTCGGTCGAAGCCGGCTGAGCAGCCTGGGCACGCTGAATGCGGCGCTTGTCGGTGAGGGCTCGACCGACTGGGGCGTTCTGGCCGCACGTTTCGTCGTTTCCGGGTTGCTCGCGCCGGCCGAGGTTCAGCGCATTGATCGGCTCTGGTGGTTCGGCCGGCTCATCGCCAATACCGACATGCACACCGGCAATCTCAGTTTCAGCGTGCAGCAAAACTCGCTGGTACCCGCACCCGCCTACGACATGCTGCCGATGCTCTACGCGCCGCTGCCGGGCGGAGAGGTGCCGCCGCGCGCCTTCGAGCCACGGCTGCCCTTGCCAGCGCAGCGCGCGGCATGGGCGGTGGCGTGCGTCGCCGCACTGAGTTTCTGGAACCGTGCTGCCGGCGACACGCGGATCAGCGACGCTTTCCGCAAGACCTGCCGTGCCAACGCGCAGCGGCTACAGGAACTGGCGGCTCACTCATGACCGTGCCGTTGTCGGCCGGAACTTCAAAAAAGTTTGCAAGCTGCGTCAGATTTTCTGCACTCGGGATGACGAAGGCGGGTGCAAGGGGAACAACAAGCCCGAGCGCCAAGCTGCCCTGCCAAGCGTGCGGGGTGTCCTCAAGTCAGCCATTCCAGGAGTTCCGCATGTTCACAGCTTCCAAGGGTTTCCAGCTCGCATCCGCCGCCGCCGCACTGGCCTTCTCGGCCGTGGCCATCGCCGCCACCGCACCGGCCGGCAGCTCGGGCAAGGCGGTCGCCGCCGGCGACGCCGTGCACTGCTACGGCGTTAACAGCTGCAAGGGCCAGGCCGATTGCAAGACCGCCGACCACGCCTGCAAGGGCCAGGGTTCGTGCAAGGGCCAGGGTTTCAAGGGCATCGCCGCGGCGCAGTGCCTGAAAGACGGCGGCACCATCGGCGACCTGTGATCGGCTGACCGGCCGATACGCTAGTCGTGACTCAAGGTCCGCGGGCCGTGACTGCGACGCAACCTTCGCCCGGCTTCGGGCTGGGGTTGCGCACGCAGCACTACGCCGATTTTCTCGACGCGCCACAGCGTGTCGACTGGCTCGAGCTGCTCTCCGACAACTACATGGTGCCGGGTGGCAAACCGCTCGTGATGCTCGACCGCATCCGCGCGAACTACCCGGTGGTGATGCACGGCGTGGCGCTGTCGATCGGTGCGGCCGACGGTGTCGACGAACCCTATCTCGACGCGCTCGCCCAGCTCGCCGACCGCGTGCAGCCACTGTGGATCTCCGATCATCTGTGCTGGACCGGCGTGCACGGCCGTGTGTTGCACGACCTGTACCCGCTGCCGTATTCCGAAGACGCGCTCGATGTCGTGGTGCGCAACGTGCAGCGTGTGCAGGAACGCCTGAAGCGCTCGCTGGTGCTTGAAAACGTGTCGAGCTATGTGAGCTTCGGCGCGTCAAGCATGAGCGAGTGGGAATTCATCAGCGCGGTCTGCGCGCGTACCGGCTGCCGGCTGCTGCTCGATGTGAACAACATCCATGTGAGCAGCGTCAACCATGGCTTCGATGCCCATGCTTTCCTGCGCGGCATCCCGGCCGAGCGGGTGCAGCAGATCCATCTTGCCGGCCACACCGACCACGGTGACCACATCATCGACACCCACGACCACCCGGTGGCCGACAGCGTGTGGGCGCTCTATGCCGAAGCGCTGAAGCTGTGCGGCCCGGTGGCGACGATGATCGAGCGCGACGACCACATTCCGCCACTGGCCGAACTGGTGGCCGAACTCGACCACGCGCGTGCGCTCTTCGCCGCTGCTTTCGAACCCGCGCAGGCGGTGGCATGAGCACCGCGCTGCTGCCACTGCAGGTCACGTTTCAGCAGCACATGCTGGGTGCTGCCGACGCCACGCCGCTGCTCGCCGGCAGCGCTGCACGCCGCGCGCTGGGACTGGCGATCTACGCCAACGCGTACCGGCAACGCCTGGTCGACGTGCTGGCCGACGCTTTCGCCAAGACACAGGCCGTGCTCGGCGCCGAAGCCTTCGAGGCGGCCGCAGTGCACTACATCAACGAACACCCGCCCGAGACACGCAACCTGCGTTGGTTCGGGGCGGAATTCTCCGCCCACCTGCGCGCGGTGTTCCCGGCGCAGGCCGCGGTCGCCGAGCTGGCCTGTCTCGACTGGGCCTTGCGCCAGGCTTTCGACGGACCCGATTCGCCCGTGCTCGTGGCGGCCGATCTTTCCGGCGTGCCGCCCGAGGCCTGGGCCGGGCTGCGGCTGGTGCCGGTGCCCACGACGACGTTGCTGCGCTTCGAGCACAACACGGTCGCCGTATGGCAAGCACTCGACGACGAAGCCGAAGCGCCCGCCATCGTGCGCGGCGACGTGACGGTCGACTGGCTGGTGTGGCGCAAGGAATTGCAGCCGCACTTTCGTTCCGTGCACCCGGTCGAGGCCGCGCTGCTGCGCGCCATGCTCGGGGGTGCCAGCTTCGCGCAGGCCTGTGAACAAGCCCAGGCCGAGACCGACGAAGACTGCACCCACCACATCGGCGGCGGGCTTCGGCAATGGCTGGAAGACGGCGTGCTCAGTGAGCTCGTGATGCCCGCCGAGACGGCCGGCTGACCCAGCTCACGACAGGATCGCGCGCCGCACCGCGGCCAGCGGTGCGTTGTCGTCGAGCGTGTTGCCGACCACGCCGAGCTCACGCCAGAGCGCGTCGAGTTCGGCCGGCTCGGGCGAGTCTTTCATGCGCTGGTAGAGCTCGGTCATCGTGGTCTGTCCGACAGCAGCGTCGGCCGTGGCCAGAATGCGCTCGACCGGCCACGCCACGCCGTAGCTGCCCCCGGCCGCGAGCACGCCTTGAAGCGCCTGCTGCAAGCCGGCGCGGCGGGCGCTGCGCTTGAGCATCTGCACGTCGGCAAGCAGGCAGAACATCGCGCCGCCCCAGTAGGTGCGGCCCCAGGTCGGTGTGTGGTCGAGTCCGGCATCACCGGCTTGCGGCTGGCCTTGCGGCATGGCCTTGGCCCACTCGTGCCACACGGTGGCTGGCGCGACCAGCCCGGCGCGCCCGCGCGCGACGCTTTCAACGTAGGTCGCCAGGCCTTCCTGGAGCCAGTTCTGCGAGCGCGGGATGCGTGGCACGGCGAGGTGGATCATCTCGTGCACCATGATCCAGTCGTCGAGGAACTGCGCCTTCGTGGTCTCGCGCCCGACGCGCACGCGCACCAGCAGCGACGGTTCGCCGTAGGTCACGCCACCGCGCACGCCGCCACCTTCGGTCGGCATCAGCAGCAGCACGACCTGGGTGACGGGAAAACGGCCGAAGTAGGCCACCACCGCGTCGGCCGAGCGCTGCACCCACGCGGTGGCCTCGGCGCGCAAGCGCGCATCGAAACCGGGCGCGAACTGCAATTCAAGCTGGCTGCCGCCTAGGGTGAGCGGTTCGACCAACGGGTGTGCTTCGTTCGACTGCGCGATGAGTGCCTGAGGCAACGCCAGCAGCGAGGCGCTGGCCAGGCTCAGCAGCCACTGGCGTCGCGCGGCAAGCGCCTGCGGCGTGCCCGGAAGGAGACCTTCAGTGAATGCCATCGAATCTCCAGTTGCTGCCGGCTTGGTCGTTGGCCGGCCAGCACAACTTACGACTCGATCGCCATCGATTCCTTCAAGCTGAGTGAAACGTGCTGCTGCCTGAAGTTGATGCAGCGCTTTCTTCGGGCACGAAGATCCACAGCAGCAGGTAGGCCATGAAGCCGGTGCCGGCGCACAGCGCGAGCAGCACGAACATCAGCCGCCACAGCCAGGGTGCCAGCCCCAGCACCTGCGACAGGCCACCGCACACGCCACCGAGCCAGCGCTCGCTGCGGCTGCGGCGCAGCCGGTTCAGGGCGGCAATGGTCGGGTCGGGCCGGGCCTGGCCGGCGTCTGAGAGAACGCGCGCTTTCGCGGCGCGAAATTCTTCGTCGCTGAGCACACCACGCTGCTGCAGGGCGCCGAGCCGTTCGAGTTCATCGCTGAGGGACATGTTGTTCTCCTGATGGTTGTGTCGGCTTCAGCGCGATTCTTGCGGCTGGCGCTTGGCCGTGATCACGACCGTTTCGAGCTGCACCACGCGCACCTGCTTGGCCGCCGCGGCATCATGACGCAGTGTGGTCGCCACGGCCAGCGAGGCGGTCGAGAACACGGCGAACATCAGGGCGAGGGCGGTGAGGCGGCTGATCATGGTGGGCTCCTTCGGGTGTGTTGGGTGGCGTTGGAGTGAACTCTAGGCACGAGTGGCGCAGTGGCCAACCCGGTTGCGATGAACTGCACTGCGTGGTGAACGAGGTGCATGCGGGGCGGACGAACGGTTCGGCTCGTCAACAGCAAGCGCGCTTGAGCCTGAGGTCGCGATTGCCGGATGCAGCACCACACCGGTGAGCGGTCGGCCTGAACCGGTGCGCGATCCTCGGGTCGGTGCATCGGCTCCGGCGAGTCGAACGGCGCCGTTTGTGAGTCCGATCCCCTTCTTCCCTCTCAAAAGCGCGCGAGTTTGAATGGCCTCGAGCGCGGGCACGCATTCTGCTTAACCTGACCTGTCATAACAGGATGGGTTGGCCTCGATGAACTCAGTTCGCAAGACGCCGAAACAGGCGAGCAACGACGCGCAGGTCGTGCCGATGTCGTCGGTGCCCCTGCACACGCAGATCCGCGAAATCATTCGCCGGCGCGTGCTCGACGGCACTTACCCGCCACATTCGCAAATGCCCTCCGAGAGCCAGATGATGGAGGCCTTCTCGGTCAGCCGCATCACGATCCGCCAGGCACTGGGCGACCTGCAGAAAGAGGGCCTGATCTTCAAGGTGGCGGGCAAAGGCAGCTTCGTTGCCAAGCCGAAGGCGTTCCAGAACCTGTCGCGCCTGCAGGGCTTCGGCGAAGCCATGGCACCGGCGGGCTACGAGACCTTCTCGCAGGTGCTCAGCATGCGCCAGGTGGCCGCCAGCGACGTGGTGGCGCGCAGCCTGCAGGTTCGGCTCGGTGACGCGGTGTACGAGATCCAGCGCCTGCGCTACCTGAACCGCGAGCCGATCTCGGTCGACCAGAGCTACTTCCCGCTCGCGCTGGGCGAGCGCCTCGCGCAGGAAGACCTGCCGACGCGCGACATCTTCGTGATCCTCGAGAACGACTTCGGCCTGCACCTGACGCATGCCGACGTGCAGATCGAAGCGATCTCGGCCGACGAGTTTCTGGCGCGCCAGTTGCGCATCGCCGAAGCCTCGCCGCTGCTGCGCATCGAGCGCCTGACCTATGCCGACGAGCAGCCGATCGACTTCGAATTTCTCTACTACCGCGGCGATGCCTTCCAGTACCGCCTTCGCATTGACCGGACCTAGGAGCCACAACATGAAGACCATAGAGATGGAGTTCGACCTCGTCGTCATCGGCGGCGGAACCGGCGGCCCGATGGCCGCCGTGAAGGCCAAAGAGCGCAACCCGAAGCTGCGCGTATTGCTGATCGACAAGGCCAACGTGAAGCGCAGCGGCGCGATCTCGATGGGCATGGACGGGCTGAACAACGCGGTGATCCCCGGCCACGCCACGCCCGAGCAGTACGTCAAGGAAATCACCGTCGCCAACGACGGCATCGTCGATCAGGAAGCGGTGATGGCCTATGCCGCCGGCAGCTTCGACATGATTCAGGAGCTCGACCGCTGGGGCGTGAAGTTCGAGAAAGACGAGACCGGCGACTACTCGGTGCGCAAGGTGCATCACCTGGGTGCCTATGTGCTGCCAATGCCCGAGGGGCACCACATGAAGCGCATCCTGTACCGGCAACTCAAGCGGGCGCGGGTCGAGATCACCAACCGCGTGGTCGTGACGCGCGTGCTCACCGGGCCGGACGGTGCCGTCGCCGCGGTGATGGGCTTCGACTGCCGCACCGCCGAGCTCTACGTGATCCGCACCAAGGCGGCGGTCATCAGCACCGGCGCCGCAGGCCGGCTCGGCTTGCCGGCCTCCGGCTACCTGATGGGCACCTACGAGAACCCGACCAACTGCGGTGACGGCCACGCGATGGCGTATCACGCCGGTGCCGATCTCGCCAATCTCGAGTGCTTCCAGATCAACCCGCTGATCAAGGACTACAACGGCCCGGCCTGCGCCTACGTGACCGGCCCGCTCGGTGGCTACACCGCCAACTCCAAGGGCGAGCGCTTCATCGAGTGCGACTACTGGAGCGGCCAGATGATGCAGGAGTTCTACAACGAACTGCTCAGCGGCAACGGCCCGGTGTTCCTCAAGCTCGACCACCTGGCTGAAGAAACCATCCAGGAGATCGAGACCATCCTGCACAGCAACGAGCGGCCGAGCCGCGGCCGCTTTCACGACAAGCGCGGCAACGACTACCGCAAGCAGATGGTCGAGATGCACATCTCGGAGATCGGCTTCTGCAGCGGGCACAGCGCCTCGGGCATCCACATCAATGCGCGCGGCGAGACCTCGGTGAAGGGCCTGTATGCAGCAGGCGACTGCGCCAGCGTGCCGCACAACTACATGCTCGGTGCGTTCGTCTACGGCAAACTGTGCGGCGAGAACGCTGCGGCCTATTGCGCCGAAGTGGGCCAGGGCAGTGTCAACAGCGACCAGCAGGCCGCCGAAGCCGCCCGCATCCTCGCGCCGCTGCAGCGCGACAACGGCCTCACGC
>JBDTTU010000082.1:0-19382 GCA_039930465.1 Burkholderiales bacterium | reverse complement strand
TTAGGGCAAGACTGATCAAGTCCCCTGGCCCGGCGATTGCTGCATCGAAGCCTGAGTAGTAGCGCGAAGGCGAAGGATGAAGCAGCAGACATTGGCGATGGCGGCGGACCAAGGCGCGGGATTCGAGCGGTATCGCCGTCGCACCAAGCGCGAGGACTTTCTCGATTCGATGGAGGCAATCGTTCCGTGGGCTGCGTTGTGCACGGTGATCGAGCCGCACTACCCCAAGGCAGGCAATGGACGGCGCCCCATCGGGTTGGAGCGCATGCTGCGCATCCACCTGATACAGCACTGGTTCAACCTGGCCGACAACGCCGTCGAGGAGGCGCTGTATGACATCGCCAGCCTTCGCCGCTTCGTGGGCATCGACCTGGGTGCCGAGCGCGTGCCCGACGAGACCACGGTGCTCAACTTCCGTCACCTGCTGGAGCAGCATGACCTGGGCAAGAAGCTGTTTGCCGAAGTCGGCCGGGTGTTGCAGGCCAGTGGCTTGTCTGTCAAGACCGGGACCATCGTGGACGCCACGCTCATCGGCGCACCGAGCTCGACCAAGAATGCCGACAAGGCGCGTGACCCCGAGATGCACCAGACGCGCAAGGGCCAGCAGTGGTACTTCGGCATGAAGCTGCACATCGGCGTGGACAGCCAGAGCGGGCTGGTACACAGCGCGGCGGTGACGCCGGCGAACGTGCACGACAAGCATCCGCTGCCCGACCTGCTGCACGGCAACGAGCGCCGGGTTTATGGCGACAGTGCGTATGCGAGCCAGAAGGCACTGATTCAGGGCAAGGCGCCGAACGCGCAGGACTTCACCAACCAGCGCACGCGCAAGGCGGGGTGCGAAGTCGATGAGGTGAAGAAGGCCAAGAACCGCAACAAGTCGAAGATCCGTTCCCGCGTCGAGCACGTCTTCGCGGTGGTCAAGCGGCTGTGGGGCTTCGACAAGGTTCGCTACCGCGGGCTGGCCAAGAACGCGACTCGCGCGTTCGTGACACTGGCGATGGCCAACATCTATCTCGCGCGCCGAGCACTGTTGGCACAAGTCCGTGCATGACGCACGGGAAGCGGGCCGATGGCCCGCCGGCCCGGGTCCGAAAGAGCCAATCGACGAAGAAATGCTCCTTCCAATGGCGCGCGCGGTACTGAAATCGCACAGGTTCAGTCACTGCGCTCGCGTCCTCCACTGTTCAACGAAAAACACCGGCTTGATCAGCGTTGCCCTAGCGGCCTAGCTGCCTTCAGAATCCACTGGAAGTTGAGCGCCACCGCGATCACTTGAATGAGTGGCGCGCCGCTCAAGTCAGCCCAGGAGCAGCTGCGGTATCGGCGCCGTGCCGCCCTACGCGGCGGCAATCGACGTGTAGTTGCCGGAGGAGTTGCGCGTGATGGTGTCATGCTCGCTCAGCCCGTCTGCATCAAGCGTGCGAACCCCGCCCTGCCCCTTTGCGCCGTAAAGCTGGTTGTCCGCACTTTTGAGCCTGCTGCGCGGCGTGTGGCCGCTGTCCTGACCGGCATGGTTGCCAATCTCGCGATCATGGCCGCCTTCATCGTCATGCGGCGCGGCATGCAGATCCGAGCGGCAGGCCGGCCGCGCTGCACAGCGCCGCGGCCACGCCGTGGGCCGACACGCGCTTGGGCAGCCCCAGCCACCATCCTCCGACTCACCAGCTGAAGGCGCAAAGCCCTTGCTGAAGGGTGATCATCTTCAGGACCGTCTGGATGTCTTTCACCGTGACAGTGCTTCAAAGTGACGCGCTATTCGAAGTACGCCGGACGGGGCTTGATATGCGATCGACTTCGGCTCTTTCTCGCGAGAAGGGCGCTATCGGGCCGAGCGATACCACTTGAACTCACGATGGCGGTATCGCGAAGCACTATCGCACTGAAACGTTCCCATACTTCACTTTCAAGAGTTGCAGTTCGTCCGCATAGCGATTGTTCCGGGCGTGCTCGTCGTAGCTCTGCATTGAAACTGGCATGCGCAAGGTACTGTCTGCGCCATGCCTCATCAGCAACGGCAGCAACTGCCGGCCGAACTTGATTTGATCGCTGGTCGCTGGTCGCTGGTCCGCCGCTAGCCAGATCGATCGCCCTTTTCAAGGGGGTATAGCCCGACTCGTCTTTGACATTGGCGTCAGCACCAGCATCGAGCAGGCGTTGGACTTCGCGCAAGTTCTCCGACCGAATGGCCAGATGCAAAGGGTGGCCGTAGAAGCGACCTCGCGCATAGTCATCTGCGCCGCCGCCCAGCAATTTGATCAGGGCTCGCCGGTCCGCCTCGTTGTCGAACGCATAGCGTTTACTGTCGATGGCAACGTCTAGAGCGCGCCGGCCCCAGCGATCACGCGCCTGCAGGTCAACTCCCTGTTCAACCAGCCACTGCAGGGCCGGATAGCGCGCGCCGTAGGCAGCCATATGGATGACCTGCATGCCGTCGGCATTGACGGCGTTGAGTTGCAATCTCAGGCCCACCAAGAATGCCATGCCCGGTAAATTGTCTCCCGCTGCAGCGGTCGCCAACAAGGTATTCAGCTGCCTATCCCGTGCTTGCAGATCGGCGCCATGTTTCACGAGCCAACGCAACAGGAACAGGCGTTGCTCTGCTCCCGCCGCAAGGTGGGCCGCTGTGCGGCCAGACGAGTCATGCAACTTGAGGTCAATGTCTTGTGCATGCTCGAGCAGGAACTGAATCAGGGGCACGTCCGTGCCCAAGGCCAGCACTTTCAGAAGTGCATCTGGCGGCAAGTGTCCGCCCGCATCCACGACGGCCTTGACCAAAGGAAGGCGTCCGGATTCAAGCGCTGCAGCGGCGGGCGTGATGCCCTTGGCGTCGGCCAATGCAGCGCGGGCACCACGTGCCAGCAGAAGTTTGACGATCTGTTCTACTTTGAACGGGTCACTGCTGTAGTGAACATGCTGCAGGGATCGCAGCAGCGGCGTCTCCCCTGCCCCGTTCGCGGCGTTGAGATCGACCCCCACTGAAAGCAGCTTCTCGATGACAACGACGTCGCCCCAGTAGATGACTGCACGGTGCAAGGCTGTGTCACCGCCGGAGTCAGTGGCTCGGGCACTCGCGCCCGCGGTCAACGCTGCCTGAAAGCCGACCGGATCACGGCCGGCAATCGCACGCAACAGTGCGTCGTCGGCCTCCGTGGCTTGGACTGCGGACGCAGTGGGCATCAGCAAGATCCAGAGCGCGAAGTACAAGGCCTGCGCAAACCAAAGCAGGAACTTCGAGCCAAAGCGACCGGACTGACAGCTGAATTCATTGGGCAAGCGCTTTTCATTCATCGGCCAAACTCTGGCAAGTGCTCGTCGAGCAGGGTGCAGGCAATCAAAGCCAACCCCAACCCCAAGAGTGGCCATAGCACGTGATTGCGGTCACGCCACCTCAGGCCCTGGTAAACAAGCCGTGCATAGGTCGCGGCTGTCAGCGACACGACGAGGACGCTCAAAGCGACGATCACAGGCAGACCCCAAGCGCGGTGGCTGGCAGCAGACAAGACAGCAAGTAACTGAGAGAGCGGCCCTGCAAGGAGGTCAGGGTCCGGCATCGGGGCAGGATCCAGCCAACGCCCCAGCACAGGCAACATGGCGATGAAGCTGATCGCCAGCCATGCCAGACGCATGGCCCACATCGCTACTGAGGCGCCTCGCGGGTTCACTGCCGTTGGTTGGACACTCATGGTGTTTCGTCGTTCGAGCGATTGAACATCAGCGCGCCGGCGGTGGCTGCAGCTTGCGTGCACGAAGCGCCGGAAGGCAGGGCAGCCAGTCGCGGACAGCGTGCGAGCAGACCCGCCACGCCGCCGCGCGCAATGACCCGCGTGTGATGCACACAGGTGGCGCCGGCGGGCCCCCAGCCGGCCTCGAACGGCAACGTCGCGGGGTCTTCGGGCCGCTGGATGCCGTAGATGTCGTAGGGGTCGATCGTCATCCCGTTGCGGGTCCAGCCGATGCCATCGCCGCAATAGTCGGCACGGTACATCCGCGTGCAAGTCTGGAAGAGGGCCTCGCCGCTCCCGCCGCCGGGTCGGGCGCCCCACGGCACGTAGCCAGCGCGAAGGCATTTGCCCTGAACGCCAGCCGAACACGTGATCGAGACCTCGCCCGGGACGTGCACCTGCCGGCCGTCGGGCAGATCGTGGCCTTCGATGAAGAGAGCCAGCCGGCGACCGTCACGATCGACGCCGCAAACGTTCTGCCAGTTGCCGGAGGCGTCAAGTGCTTCCAGCTCGTGCAGGAAGACACCCTCGACGCGGTCGGAGGCGACCGAGACGATGCGCAGACGCATCGCACTCGCGGCGCCGTCCTGGTCGTCGCCGAGCGTGAGCTCGACCCCAGTGAGGCCGAGCCCTGACCGCCGCTGCCCAACCGGGTTGACGATCTCGATCGAGCTGCCGATCACGCCGGCGACGCGCCACGCCGCAGCCGGGGTCGGGCGATCGGCGAACGCCGGCCCAGCCGATGCGAATGCCAACGCAACTCCGAGGAGAACGGCGAAGCGCCGTTGTGTCGTCATGTCGACGCGTGCGCTCGATGGCTCAGCGACCGACCGACGACGGCACGCTGGCGCGGATCGCCGGGACCTTCCAGCTCATGCTGGGTGTGTAGGCGCCGACGGGCGCCGCCGGCGTCTCGGTTGCCGCGGCCTGCGGGCTCAGCCCGTTATTGGTCAAGGCGTTATTCGTGAGCGCATTGTTGGTCAAGGCGTTGACAGTGATCGCGTTGACCGTGATTGCGTTAACCGTGATCGCCGCGTGGCCGGCGGTCGCGAGCGTCAGCGCGGAACAGGCCAGGGCCAGGGCGCGAATCGATTGCAAGTTCGTGTTCATTTCGTTTTCTCTTGTTCGCCGGGTCCGGGATGAACCTGCTGAGCGATGAAGCGAAGTCTGGCAAGACTGCGTTTCATCGTCGTTTCCGCCGCGTCCCACCAAGTTTCGACTGTTGCTGTGCCGGAATGCGGGGAGTTCATGGCGACGAAGGCGTCGAACTCGTCCGTTCCTTGTGTCTCTCCAAAGAGGTCTGGACTCTGCGGCTCCGGCTGAAACGAATGAAACTGCCGCGACCCGCCGCGCAGCACCTGCGATACGGGGCTGGGCCACCATGGAAGTCGCCCAACGCACACATCATTCTGGAGCCCGCATGTTCAGTTCAGCTCGCACTGCCACGCACGCCAACGGCGCGCATCTCGTCCATATCCAGGCGATCACGCCAACGCCGGCCACGGCAGATTCCACAGGTTTCGGCGCGGAAGTCGAGCGCGCACGGCCGGGCGCACACGGAATGAATCGACGCGATTTGATCGGAAGGACGCTGGCGCTCGCTGCGGGCGCGGCCGGCTTCGCGCATGCCGGCGAAGCCAACACCCGGGCACTGTCGTTTCGCGGCACCGCGTTCCTTCACCGCTGGTCGAAGGACGCCCAGCATGAATTCACGCCCGCGCCCGATACTGACCTGAAGTCGTGGCACGACATGATCACCCTCAACTTGCATTCCAAAGTGCGGCAGGGCGAGCAGCTGGCTGATGTTGCCAACCAGGTGCTGGGCAACTACCAGCGCCACGGCAAAATCCTGCAGACGCGTTCGACGCCCCGCACGGCCGCACGTCCCGCCGAGCACCTGATCGTTGCTGTGTTGGGCACGCCGCAGCTGCTCGAATGCAGCTTCGCGCGCTGCATGTTGCACGAAGGCGTGGGGCTGGTGGCAGTCGTCTCGCATCGCGTTTACGGCCCCGCCGCTGGACCGGAGATGAAACGCTGGCTGGCGGCGCAGGGCCAAGCCAATGAGCAGGCCCTCATGGCGTGGGCGATGCTGCCTTCGCCGGACCAGTTGAACCGCTTGCCCCCCGCCTGAAGGTCAACGGTCCGCGGCTTCAAGTGCCGCCACGATGGCGTCGGGATCCTCCTGGCAGCGGTACCGCACGTTCAAACGCGGCAAGGTTGCGCCAAAGTGCGCCGCGATCGAGACGTCGGCGGCAACCAGTAGCTTCACTTCCGCCCATTGTTGTGCGATCACGGCGATCGGACGAAGGGCCGTGCTGGCACCGGCACCGGCACCGGCACCGGCACCAGACGATTCGACAATCCAGGTCGCATTGCCGCCAGAGATGTTCGGGAGGTAGCTGTCGGCGATCGCGAGTTCCACCATCGCGCGCAGCGTCGTGTTCGGCGACACGCTGAGTCGTTTGGACGGCGCGTCATCGCTCGCGTGGACACTCCCTCGCTCAACCTGCACCTCCATGTTCGCAGCCGCGTCGGGGATCGACGCATTCCCGCGAGCGCTGCGCGACCCGAGTCGCAGGCCCAGGTAGAAGATCGCCGCGCACGGCAACAACGCGGCGCCGGCGATCAAGCTCAGGCCGAAGACCCAACCGAGCACGTCGCTGTTGAACAGCTTCGCGAGCATCAGCGTCGCGACCGGAAACGCGACGATGGCGAGAACGATGCCTGCCTTGATGCGACCGTCCGTCGCACGGGCCGGGCGCACCCAGGCCGTGCTCACCCGTCCGAACACAAACCCCGCGACCAGCAGCCCGAAGACGCCAGCGATGGTGCTGATCATGGCAAACCCCCGCGAACTGTCACCGGCACCTTGCCGAGGCTGCTGCGCTGCAACCAGGCGAAAACCGAGTCGACGGTCACCGTCTCGATCCGATCCGTAAAGCGCTTCTCGTTTGGGTGGTCGTCGAACGCAACGTTCGCGGCCGTTGCCCGTGCGCCGAGGCGTTTCAGCGGGCCGAGCGTCAGCGGCGTGGGCTCGTAGCCCTTCATACGCATCCATGCCTGCGCGCGTTGGCGATCGGCAATCGTCGGTTCGGCCGCCACTGCCAGTGTCTCGACCGCCCATTGATTGCTCTGCTGGTAGGTCTGCCCCCAGGCATACGCGACCATGCTGTAGTGCGGCTCGTTCAGCACGCCGATGCGGGCGTTGTCTTTCAACAGCGGTAGCAGCCGCGCCTGCAGTTCGGGTGAAAGCACGACAAAGGCTGCCTCGTACCGATGCGGTCGATCGAGAAAGAACTCACCGAGCCCTTGGCGATACAGCGCCGAGGAGGCCGTGCCGCAGTGGTTCAGCTTGTGCAGCACGCGCCACACAGGCTTCGGGCCGTTCGATTCGCGGTATGCGAAGCCGAGGTGCGAGTAGGTCAGCCGATACGCGCTGAGGTCCTGGCCAGCGCGCGCCAGCATCACCACGTTCGCGCCACTCGCGTCGAGCGCCTTCGCGGTCGCCACCGCCAACGTCATGCCATCCGCAACCGTCCTCGGATCGGCCGGCTTCTGTTCGCAGGCCTGCCCGGCCCGAGCCGAAGGGGCGAGGCAGGCGGCTGCACTGAGCAGCAACGCTACGGTCGATCGCCGGTTCATTGCGTCACACGTTCGTTGTGCAGCAGCGCAGCGCCGATCTCGTTCGGGATGAAAGCGATGGCCTGTCCCGCGACCGACAACACGTTGCCAGCCGCGACGGCAGTCACCGTGACGCTGGTGCCGACGGTGACCGACGCATTGCCCGCCAACGTCACAGACGCGCGCGCTCCGTCGTTGACACGTTCGAGCACCCAGGACGTGCCGGCGGCGGAGGCCTCGACCGCACGCACGGTCAGGTTCGCGCCTGACGCAAGGATCGCGACCGGCGCCGGCGACATCACTCCGATCGGCAGCGCCGACAACGCGCTGGCCTCGGAGGCCTGCGCATGAGCGTTGACCGAGAACATCGCAGTAACGACAAAGGCAAGGATGGAAAGAGAGGAGGAATCAAACATATGAGCACCAGTCAAGAGTTGAAGAAGACTCGGCATGACTGTCGCCATCCTGCGTTGCAACTGCGTTTCATTCGGGCGCTGTGTTGTTTCGATCGTTGGCTGAACAAATGAAACATCCCAGAATGCCGCGCGAAACGCTGGCGCGACCGACAACGGCAAGACTGGCGCTCCTCGTGCATTCCGCCCGAGTCAAACCACCGGGTGACCGCATGCTGTCTCGACTTCTGCTTCTGCCGACCTTGCTCGCCGTCCTCGCTGCCGATATGCACCCGGAGGCGGCCGACGCCAAAGACAGCTCGGGCGCTTGGGCCGCCGATCAGCGCGTGGTGGCCTCGACATGACGCGCCTCGGTCAGGTCTTCTGGACCATTGCGTCGATCGACGCGGCTCTGCTCACGATTCTTTTCGTGATGATGTTGCAGGACCGTGGGGGCCAGAACGATGGCGGCCGCGAGATGGGCTTGTTCTTCTTCGGCCTGTTGCCGGCCGTCGTGCTCGGGGCCGCGATGTTGCTGTTTCACTTCAGCGCGTCGTGGCCGATGAAGTCGATCGCGCTGTTCGTCGTCGTCGCGCCCGGCCTCTGGTTCGCGAAGATGCAGATCGCCGATCGGCTGGTCGACAGGCGCGTCGAGGCCAATCGCAACGGCACCGGCTACTTCGAGAGCGAAGCGATGAAGCAGATGGGGGCCGCAGTCGTCCAGCGCGATGTCGCGACGCTGACGCGCGTCGGCCCGACGGTCGATGTCAACACACCGGGGCGCGACATGACGCTGTTGCGCCTCGCGGTCGACAGCCCCGACGCGCGAACCTCTGACGGCAGCGAACTGCCAATCGTGCGCACGCTGCTCGCGCTTGGCGCACATGCAGACGATGCGATGCCGGTTGCCTGCGTGCGCTTCGACTCCACGTTGCTCCAGCTGCTGCTCGCAGCCGGCGCAAATCCGAATCTGCGCGGCGCTGATCAGCAACCGCTGGTGTTTCAGGTGATCCGCAGCCTGACGCCTTCCAACTTCCGATTGCTCGCGAAGCACGGACTCGACCTGAACAGCATCTCCTATGACGACCCGTTGCCGGTCCAGTTGACGATCCACCGCCGCTGGGATCTGCTCGCGGTCGCCACCGAGCTCGGCGCCGACATGAGCCGCGCGCGCCCCGACGGTCGCAACGTCGCCGGCGAGCTGGCGATCCAGATCGCCGAAGAGGCTGCGGCCGGCCGCGTGCCCCCACCGGAGTTGCTGCTCGCCAGCCGGCTGCTCGACGCGAAGCGCACCCGACGCTGAGCCCACGCTTGCCACATATGAAACGCGCCGGTGGCGCCGTGCAACACGGACGAAACCGGTACGCCCAAAAATAGATGTCTCTACTGCTGATACAGGACGACCTCATGCAAATCTCTTCTCTCCGCGCGCGCGCCGCAGGCCAAGCGCTCGTCGCGATCGCGATGACGCTTGCTACTGGTGCCGCGAGTGCCGCCGACGCCGCGCGCGGCATCGAACAGGCGCTGGCCGCCGCGCAGCAGGACAAGCGCGGGATCACGATCTATGTTGCCGGCCAGACCATCGGCGGCGCCGTGACCCGGGTCGAGCCGGGCCAGTGGGTCGAACTGAAGAACCAGACCGCGGGCAAGGTCATCGTGCGCCTCGACCGTATCGACGCCATCGCTGCGCCCTGAGGAGCAACACATGCAGATGACGATCGAGAGCGCGCTCGCCGCTCACTTCAAACAACCCGTCGGCCCGAGCGTGGCCGGCGTCTCGTGGCTCGTTCGCATCGAGCACAGCGGGCATCCGCACCACGCAAGGGTGAAGGCGCTGCTCGCAGCCAACGCAAGCCGCGCGACGCGTCGCGACCAGGACTATCAGGCGCGCACGACCATGCAATACCTTGCCGCGCTGATCGAGAGCGGCTGGAACCCGGCGCAGGAGCGCGAGCACACGATCGAGATTGGTAACCCGCCCGGGGCGCCGTTGCGCCCGTGGTGGAGGTTCTGGTGAACTTCTGGGATGACCCGAAGTTCAGTCGCCCGACCGACGCGGTCGGTGACTGGCACGTCACGCTCGACGCCTGTTTCGAGCAAGAAGAGGGTCCGACCGCCACCAAGTACGCGATCGAGTCGCTGACGAAACAACTGCTGCAGCGCGAGCCACTCGACATCGCCGCCCCGGTGCTTCGCTATTGCGGCACGTCGGGCGCCGGTGGTCACCCGTGCACGGTTCGGCTCGAGCTCTCTGCCATCGGCGGTGCCAGCCATCTCTATCGGCTGACCAACGAAAACAGCGCGCCGCGGCGCTGGGAACAAGAGCAACGCTTCACCGCCGCCTGCGAGCACCGGTTTGCGCACTGGTGCGCGCAACTGCGCATCGTCGCGAACGTGCACGCCTGGCCGAGCGCGCCGCGCGCGCTTCTTGAACAGTGCGTGATGGAAGTCGTCGCCACCGAAGAGGCGGCCTTGCGTGTCGTCGAAGACATGGCACCGGTCGTCGCCTTGCAACGCCAGGTACTCGACGCGCTGCGCAGCGGCATGGGCTTCTTCACTGCGCACAAGGAAGGCGGCTCGCACCTGTTCTTCGACGGCAGCGCGTTTCGCCGCAGCGACTACGGCGACGGGCCTGACAGAAGCGCGGTCTATGCCGATGACGCGTCCATGATCGAAGGATTGCGGCGCTTCTACGACTGGGAGGCGCGGCAGGACAGCTACCCGCATCCAAAGCCCGAACTCGATGTGTGGCAGTACATCCAAGGCAAGTTGCGGCCTCGTTGAGACCCCATGCCACCTGGCATGGCGGGGTCAGGCCGCGATAGCGTCCACCGCATCGACAACCCGATTCCGGCCGGATTGTTTGGCTCGATACATCGCCTCGTCGGCGCGCCGGATCACCGCCTCGGGCGCCTCGGACCGCACATGCGCCTCCGCAATGCCGACGCTGATCGTCACGCGCGGCTGCCCGGATGCGGCGATCTGCATCGTCAGGCGTTCTGCAAGCGCACGGGCCTCCACCAGCCGGATGCGCGGCATCAGTACACAGAACTCCTCGCCGCCCCAGCGTGCGACGAAGTCGCCGACTCGCAGGCCGTCGCGCAGCGCCTGTGCAATCCGCGTGATGACGCGATCGCCTTCGGCATGCCCGTGCTGGTCGTTGATCGCCTTGAAATGGTCGATGTCGACCATCATCAATACGTACGGATGGTCGCCCTGGACTGCGCGCGCGTGCACCTCGTCGAGATAGCGCGTCAGGCCGCGCCGGTTGGCCGCGCCGGTCAACGCATCGGTGCGCGCCTCAGTCGTCAGATGCTGCAACACGCGGCCGAGGATCAGGCGAAGCTGCGCGAGGTTGATCAGGCCCCCGACGAAGAGCACGAGGATCGCGAACGGAACGTTCAGGTGGCCCGGCGCGTCGATCGAGATCTTCGTCGCCGGCGCGACGCTCAGCGCCTGAACCGCGCGGACGCACAACGCGGCCGCGAGCACTCCGTAGCCGGTCGCCATCACGAGCGCGAACCGCGGCATCTGCTGGCTCCCGCAGACCCAGATCAGGCGAACCGTGGCCAACAGCATCACGCCGGCGCCGAGGCACACGGCGGCAACGCGCAGGCCGTGTCCACTGGCCTGCGTCAGGCTCACTGCGGTCGCCGCGAACGTCATGGCTGCCAGTGCAAGGTACGCGCGATCGGGCGGCCGCCGACCCCAATACAGCGTCATCCCGCGATGCTGTGCAGCCAGCGCGACGACGATCAGCACGTTGCCGACATTGCGTGGCGCACTGCCGGACGCCCAGGCGGGCACATACAACAGCAACCCGATCGCGAGCAATAGCCAGAACCCCGCAAATTGCCCTTCGGCATCGCGCCAGCGCCCGGTGACATGCGCCGCCATGGACCAGCCGAGGGCATGCACGACGAACTGCACCGCGACGAGTGCGATCAGAAGCGGCTGGTCAGTCATTGGGATGGCATTGCATCTCCCAGTGTAAGCACAAGGGGTCGATTCACTGCTGGTAGAAGTAGTAGCAGCCGGCTAGGCTGCTCTGATCCCGGCCATCTTGACCCGTCATCAGCAACACCGTCTTTTTAGCGCCGAGTTCGACCTCGCACGAGCGAATGCCGTCACTGGTGCTACAAGTCATTGGCTTGCCCAGTTGCTGCTCGATGCCGGCACGCAAGCGTGCGTGGCTGGCGCTGACGGTCAACGAGAAGCCGACGCCCGTGCCGACACTCCCCGGATAGACCTGAGTGACGCGCCCTCCGAACACGCTTGTCGGCGACTTCGGCGTGAACGACCCCTCGGATGCGTTGCCGTCGAATTGAGTCTCGAAGTAGTTGCGGTACCGCTGCATGCGCGTGGCGTCGTCCTTCCAGTCGAACCAAGTGTCCTGGCAAAGCGCGAGACGTTGCAGTTGAGGGACGTCTTGCGCGCGGACGGCGGTAGATCCGGCCAAGGCAGCGAGGAGGGCAGCGAGAGCGATCGAGAAGGTCTTCATGACGTGGCAATCCGGTTCGGTTGTGGTGCGTCCGATGTTCGGCGGGCTGAGTTTCACGCCGGTTTCTCGATGCGGCTGCGAATGATTCAATGGTTGGATGCGGTCGACTCGAGGTCATCTGCCAGATCAGTCGTCGCGGTGCTTTCAATCAGACCACCAGCGCTCGATGAGGTTCATGGGGACAGTTCATGGCCAACCGAGTTGTCGCGAGCAACAGATGAAACACGCACGGTCGCGCCATGCAACGCGGCCGATACCCGTGCTCGTCACAGTCACGGCATTCGCTCACCAAACGCCGCCTCCATGCCACTCGCACCAACCCCTTTCGCACGCCGTCCTACCGCCCTCCACCACGCTTCATCCCATTCAACCGGAGCCCGACCCATGACCGCTGATGTCACCGCCACCTTCCAGAATCTGCTGCAACACAGCCCCACGTCGCCAGTCCTGCGCACCTCGCCGGGGTCCTTGCCGGCCTCGCGTTGGCACCATGAACACGACACCGCCCAATCGCAACCGATCCTGTTCCGCAGCGAAGGCTTCGCCGAAGACCTGTTTGATATCTACCCGTCCCACTGACCTCAACTCCCACGAGAACACCATGACCAAAATCCTCGCCACCGTTCTGTTTGCCGTCCTTGCTGGCACCCTTGCCGTTCACGCCATGCCGCCCGCCATTGCCGCAAAGAGCGCGCCGGTGCAGCCCTCGTTCGACATCGTCATGCCTGCACCGCACGAGCCGTTCGACCAGACCGAGATCACTCCGGTCGAAACCGTCGGCGCCTCGCGCACCGAATAGGGTCGCACGCATTTCTGAAGGCGACCTCGGAAGGAACTCCGTGAATCACCACGCACTCACGTCCACCACGCCGCGTCCGGCCCGTTTGGTATCGCGCGCCCTGATCGCCTTCAACCAGCTTGCGTTCGCCGCCTCGGCGAACGCCGAGCCGCTGCAGTTCGCCAGCTTCAGCGCCATTGGCAGCGCCTCAAACTACAGCGACCAGGGGTCTCGGAGCATTCCCGGTTCACCGCGACCGGACTCGTGGCTGGCACGTCGAACACGATGCCTGGCATCGCCTTGACCGAAGACCTGGCCGGCACCGACCCGGCCTCCATGCGCAAAACCCACGTGCTCACGGCGCCCAAGCCAGAGCACAGAACCTGGGCACTGATGCTCGCTGGCTTCGGCATCGTCGTCAGCCTCACTCGTCGTCGCGCCGTCACCACTCGTTCATGAGTCGCCGGCGCGGGTCGGCTGCACGATGAGTTGAAGCGGCGCCCGTCGCGTCGTTCCACCGTGGCATCTTCGGGTGCCAGTCTTCTTGGCGAGTCGCCTGGCATCGCAACAAGCGACATGCATTCGCAACCGACTTGCAACTCACCCGCAGCGCGAATGAAACGCGCACCGCTGACCATTTCGGTACACGGCAAAGCGCGCATCCAGTGCGGTCCGCCATCAACGTCAAGGGAGCCTCTCATGCCACTGCGCAACCCCCTGCGCTCGCGCAGCTGCACATCGCCGCGCAATAGACCCGCGCCAACTTTTGGTCAGCCGTCGCGCATCCAAGAATTCGCGGTGGCGTGCCTCGCGTTTGCGCAAACCTGGCGTGAGCGCGGTCGCATCAAGCGCGCCCACCGAAGCGACCCGCGCATGCTCGCTGGAATGGGGGAGCGCGACCGGTCGGACTTCGACGCGCCCCGCTGGTTGCGCTCTGACGTCGGCCGCTATTGCTGAATACGCCGCGCGAGGTCCATCGCCATGAATGCCGCCTCATCCGCCGCTACGATCACCCAGGCGCTTGCCCAGTCGCACGGCGATGCAGAACGCAAGCCACGCGTCGCTGCTGACAGCGTCGACCAGCTGTGGCGCCTGTATGGTGGCGACTGGAACGAGCCGCAGGTCGTGGCCGCGCTGCTGGCGGGTGTCGCCCAGCTCGCATGGCGTTGGGCGGGCCGCGACGGCGAAGCGCCGCAGCCTCGGTTCGCTGTGACGCTTGCGGCCTGGCCGCGCTGCCTGCGCATCTTGCTGCCCGATGACAGCCGGCACTTCGGGGTCGTGATGGTCTGGCTGCGACACTTCGAGGCGATGCTGCCGGCCGGTGCGCCGCCGCGCGACCTCGTGGTTTCGCGGCGTGTCGTCGGCAAGGCGATGCGACGCGACGACCAATGGCTCTGGGGTGACCACACCACCCTGGGCGCAATCAACGAAACTTGCACCGTAGAAACCGCGGCCCCTCGATCGGCCGGATGAGACCCGGCTGTTGCGGCGGTGACTACCCGCACAGGGGTCTCGCAACAAATGAAACAAGCCCGCCACTGCGCCGCAACCATGCCGATACGCGCGACGCCTACCGTGATGGTTCACGTGCAGCCCGCACGCCACAACGAACTCACCACGATGTACTCCCGCGAACGCGAGGCCAACATGTTCGCACCCATCGAACTCCGCACCGTACACATGATGCAGCCGATAGACTTCGCCACCCGCCCACTCTCCACCGGAGCTGCATTGATGCATCAGACCGAAGGTCAACCCGCTCCTATCGTGCTGGTCGTCGACGACGAGCCTGATTTGCGCTCGCTGCTCGCCGAGTATTTCGGCCGCCACGGTTACGAAGTGCGCACTGCATCCGATGCTGCAGCGGCCCGCCTGACGGTCGCCGAGCAGGTGCCGGCGCTCGCAATTCTCGACGTCAACATGCCGGGCGAGAACGGTCTCTCGCTAGCGCGCTGGCTGCGCGAGTCGCACCCGCGCACGGGCCTGGTGATGCTGACGACAGCGGGCGAGTCGATCGACCGAATCGTCGGTCTGGAACTGGGTGCGGATGACTACCTGCCCAAGCCTTTCGAGATGCGCGAATTGTTGGCGCGCGTGCGCGCGGTGCTGCGTCGCGCCGAAGTCAGCACGGCCGCCTTGAGTGCCGCGGCGCCTGCGGCGTTCGCGTCGGCAAGCAACTCGCGACGCGTCGCGTTCGGCGCCTGCCAGCTTGATCTCGACGAACGCCGGCTGCTGGCTGGCGATGGTGCCGATATCGAGATCAGTGCCGCAGAATTCGACCTGCTTGCGCTGTTCGCGCGCCACCCAAACCGGCCGTTGAACCGTGACCAGATCATGGAGCAAGCACACAACCGAGGCTGGGATGTGTTCGACCGCTCGATCGACCTGCGCATCATGCGACTGCGCCGCAAGATCGAGCGCAATCCCGACAAGCCCGAGCTGCTGAAGACGGTTCGCAATGTCGGATATGTGTTCGTGCCCGCGAGCGCGCCGCGTTGATCGAGGGGGGGCGAAACTGATGATTCCGAAACGCGAGCTCAGTTCGCTCGGCATGATGCGCTGGGCAGATGTGCCAGCCGCGGTACTCGACCAGCGTCTGTCGAGCATGCTGCTCGAGAACATTACCGCGCGATTGTCGGTAATCGACCGCGATCATCGCTACGTCTACGCGAACCGAGAGGTGCTCGAATTTCTGGGCAGGCCCGCGAGCGACGTGATTGGGCATCACCTGTCGGACGTGGTGGGCGCGGCAGCCTACAGCGGCTATCAGCCATTGGCCACGCGCGTGTTCGCCGGCGAGGCGTTGCGCCTTGAAGGCTGGGTCGAGTACCCCGGCCACGGCCTGCGCTACCTGCGCGAAACCTTCATCCCCTACGGTCTCCCCGGCGCCGAGATCGAGGTCGTTGCGGTGTTCGGCCGCGACTACACCGACCTCAAGGTGCGCGAGCAGGAGCTCGCTGCGCGACTGGCCGAGCTGAACACCAGCGAGGCGCTGAAGACGGCGATCGTCGACCACGCGCTGGCTGCGCTGGTGACGACCGACGAACTCGGCCGCATCGTCGAGTTCAACCCCGCTGCCGAGGCGATGTTCGGCCAGCCCCGTGCTGCGGTCATGGGCCGGCTTGTCAGCGAAGTGATGATTCCCGAGCGCTTTCGCGGGCCGCACGAGGCCGGCATGCAGCGCATGCACGCTGGCGCTGCGCCGCGCATGACGGGCAAACGGATGGAGATGCACGCGCTGCGCGCCAACGGCAGCGAGTTCCCAATGGAGATGGTGCTTTGGCGCACCGACGCGCAGGGACGCGTGTTCTACACCGCATCGATTGCCGACCTGTCGGAGCGGCGCGATGCAGCTGCGCAAATCGAACGCCAGCGCGAGGCGCTGCGCCAAAGCGAGAAGTTGACTGCCATGGGCAGCCTGCTGGCTGGCGTCGCCCACGAACTGAACAATCCGCTCGCCATCGTGATGGGGCGCGCGAGCCTGCTCGAAGAAAAATGCGAGGCGCATCCCGAATTGCAGGTCGATGCCCAGCGCATTCGCGAGGCCGCTAACCGCTGCGGCCGCATCGTGCGTACCTTCTTGAACATGGCCCGCAGCCGGCCGCACACACGCAGCCTGGTAGCGCTGAACGAAATGGTGCGCGCCGCGGTCGACATGCTGCAGTACGGCTACCGGACCCACGGCATCGCACTCGAGCTGACGCTGGCCGATGCGCTGCCCGAGATCCACGCCGACGGTGACCAGATCGGCCAGGTCGTGATGAATCTGCTCGTCAACGCGCAGCAGGCGCTCGCGGGCGCACAAGGCACGCGTCGTGTGCGGGTGCAGACGGGGCTGGAGCCAAGGCGCGAGAGCCGCGAGCCGCGCGTCTGGCTGCGGGTGTCCGACAACGGGCCCGGCGTTCAAGACGTGGCGCGCGACCAGGTCTTCGAGGCGTTCTTCACCACCAAGCCCGAAGGTGTCGGCACCGGCCTGGGTTTGGCCGTTTCGCGGTCGCTTGCACGCGAGCACGGCGGCGAGCTGACGCTGGAGCCGACTTCTGAGCTGGGTGGCGCGAGCTTCCGATTGAGCCTGCCGATCAGTGGCGTCGCCGAGGCCGAGGCCGTGCCCACTGTGCTGCCCGAGGTCGGCGCTTCGCTGCAGCAACGCGTGCTGGTCGTCGACGATGAACCCGAACTCGCAGACGTGATGCGCGAGATGCTTGAGAGTGCAGGCTACGAAGTGGCGACAGCCGAATCCGGCGCGGTCGCACTGGAGCTGCTTGCCACCGCCCGTTTCGACGCGATCGTTTCGGACCTGCGCATGCCCGACATGGATGGCGCGGGTCTGTGGCGAGAGGTTTCGGTGCACCACCCGCGGCTCGCACGCGGCATGCTGTTTGTCACCGGCGACACGCTGTCGCCCGACGCCCGCGAGTTCCTGCGCAGCGCCCGCTGCGCGGCGCTCGACAAGCCGTTCTCGAAGGCCGACCTGCTCGCGCGCGTCGCCGAACTGCTCCATTGAGCAGCGTCAAGAAGCGCCTCACGCCTCGGCGTTCTCTGGCACGCGCGCGGCTTCCATCATCGTGCGGCTAACGATGCCGTACATCTCGGCCCAGGCGGCACGAGTGTCGGGCGTGAAGGCGTCGCCGAGGCCTTGTTCGAGGGTCAGCAGCAGCGCCCCTCCGACAGTCGCGTAATGCGCGTCAACGACGCCGTACCCAACGTGGCGCGCGCCGAGCTTCTGCAGCACCGGGATCAGCGAACCGGGCCGATCAAGCAGGCCGACGGCCGCACCGATCATCGTCATCAAGCGTTCGCCCTGCTCAGGCATGTCGCCTCGAAACAGCTTTCGCAGCGCCGGGTCGGCGGTGAAGAGGTTGTCGTAGAACAGCGCCGCAGCTTGCGTGGCGATGGGCTGCACGAGCGCGAAGCTGTGACGTACGAGATCGATCTGCTGATGGTTCATGGTGTGGCTCCTGAGACAGAGCCGTCAGCATCGCGGGCGCCTGTTGCAGCGGCGTTTCATCCGCGACGCGCGCTTGTTTCGATGGTTGCGCGGCGGACGCCTCGCAACCTCACGTGGCCCGCTCGGTACATCTGGCGAACGCGGCGTGCCTAATTTGTGAAAGCGCCAGACTCGCAGGCCTCCCGATATTCCTCAATCAAGAAAGATTGCGTAGGGTCCAGGTCGGGCTCATTGAGGCACGGCGGACACTTCTTGGCGAGATCGATGCCAGCTCGCAGCAGCTATGCATTCCACCTGTAGTCCCGAAGCTGATGGGTACGTTCAGTGCCCAGCCAAATCAGGAACTCGATCCCGGGGGGTATTCCGCCGAGTTGGCGGACATGGAAGATGGCGTACTTTGTCGGCGGCGACTGGTGTGGAAGCATCTGTGGTCCCACCCGGCGGCGTTCACCGGGACCGCGCGGCGTGACCGGTTAATTCATAGAGCCTCTGGTGTACCGAGCCTCGCTTCTCGAGCCTCGATCGCATGCGCCATCTCTGCCGGAAGTATGTTGACCACGTGCATCAACTTCTCCGGCGGTATGTCGGAATCGATGCATTCGTCCCAGAAATCCATATGGATCTGATCGATCTCCAAGGGAGAGTTCTTCACGTCCGCCCCGGATTCGCCTTGGACCGAGTACCACGACAGGTAAGTTCTATCTGCCCGCTCGACCTTGAAAATAGACTCGAAATGCATGTGCTCGCGGTCTAGTGTTGCCACACACTCGGAGTTTCGCTGCGTGAGCACCTTCATCCACTCGTCGGCACGCGCCTCTGCGCCCCGCTTTACCGCAAACGTCATGAACTCGGTTGTGTACGGCATCTTTCTGAGCTCCAGTTTCGGTCGAATATTCGCCGGAGTATGCATGGGTACAGTCCGTCGGATAACCAGGCAGTAGCGTTGCGCGCGCCGTCTTCCTTGCCAAACGCAGGAGGGCATGGATGGCGAAGCGAATTGCAGGCGAGCCTTTCGGCCTCGCTATGAACCAAGTTCCAAGCCGAATGGCCTTCGACTGAGAACGCGCGTCTGTCGTACGACGGCTCTTCGGCAAGCTGATTGCGGCGGTCAGCGGCACCTCTGGGTCGGCAGCTGAGATCTGCATGAGCGTGTGATGGCCACCATTTGTCGTTCGACAACCGCTTTGGCGCCGACCTCCCCACCGTCGGCAGTGCGTTCCATGCGAAACGCGGTCATCGGGATGCCGCTTCCTTCGAAGTTTCGCCAGCGCAGCCTGCTTGGCCTACAACCGCATCGCGGGTGAAGGGTTGGAGTGGGTACCAAAGAAAACGGGCCGCAAGGGCCCGTTTTCATTCGCGCTGTGGAGGAGAGGGAGGGATTCGAACCCTCGGAACCTTACGGTTCGCCTGATTTCGA
>JBDTTU010000081.1:0-19964 GCA_039930465.1 Burkholderiales bacterium | reverse complement strand
TGCAGCGGGAACATGTTGACGATCGGGCGGCCGCGCGAGTTGCGCGAGCCCTGCGGCACTTCCCAGACCTTGAGCCAGTAGACCCGGCCCTTGTTGGTGAAGCACAAGATGTAGTCGTGCGTGTTGGCGATGAAGAGCTGGTCGATCCAGTCGTCTTCTTTCGTCTGCGTCGCCTGCTTGCCGCGCCCGCCGCGTTTCTGCGCGCGGTATTCGCTAAGCGCCTGGCTCTTGATGTAGCCGGTGTGCGAGAGCGTGACCACCATGTCGGTCGGCGTGATCAGGTCCTCGGTGCCGAGGTCCATCGCGTTGTGCTCGATCACGCTGCGGCGCGCGCCGATCTTGGTCTGGCCGAACTCGGCCTTGATCGCGGCGAGTTCGTCGGAAATGATGGTCGTCACCCGAGCCGGCGTGTGCAGGATGCTCAGCAGATCGGTGATCTGCGTCATCACTTCCTTGTACTCGCCGATGATCTTGTCTTGTTCGAGCCCGGTCAGGCGCTGCAGGCGCATCTGCAGGATTTCGCCAGCCTGGTCGTCTGACAATCGGTACAAGCCGTCGGGCTGAATGCCGAAATTCTTGGGCAGGCCTTCGGGGCGGTAAGCCTCGAGGCCGCCGGGGTTGTCGCCGGCCACACGAGCGAGCATCTCGCGCACCATGGCCGAGTCCCAGCTCTTGCTCATCAACGCGGCTTTGGCGACTGGCGGCGTCGGCGAAGCCTTGATGGTCTCGATGAACTCGTCGATGTTGGCCAGCGCCACCGCCAGGCCTTCGAGCACATGGCCACGTTCGCGCGCCTTGCGCAGCTCGAACACGGTGCGGCGGGTCACAACCTCGCGGCGGTGTTCGAGGAAGACCTCGATCAGGTCCTTCAGATTGCAGAGCCTGGGCTGGCCGTCGATCAGCGCCACCATGTTCATGCCGAAGGTGTCTTGCAGCTGCGTCTGTTTGTACAGGTTGTTCAGCACCACTTCGGGCACTTCGCCGCGCTTGAGCTCGATCACGACGCGCATGCCCGACTTGTCGGACTCGTCCTGGATGTGGCTGATGCCTTCGATCTTCTTCTCGTGCACCAGCTCGGCGATGCGCTCGAGCAGCGTCTTCTTGTTCACCTGGTACGGAATCTCGTCGACGATGATCGACTGGCGCTGGCCCTTGTCGATGTCTTCGAAGTGGCACTTGGCGCGCATGATCACCTTGCCGCGGCCAGTGCGGTAGCCGTCGCGCACGCCCGAGAGGCCGTAGATGACCCCGGCGGTCGGGAAGTCGGGCGCCGGGATGATCTCCATCAACTCGTCGATCGATGCGAGCGGGTTGCGCAGCAGGTGGTGACAGGCGTCGACCACTTCGTTCAGGTTGTGCGGCGGAATGTTCGTCGCCATGCCCACGGCAATGCCGCCCGAGCCGTTGACCAGCAGGTTCGGCAGCCGGCTCGGCATGACCAGCGGCTCTTTCTCGCTGCCGTCGTAGTTGGGGCCGAAGTCGACCGTTTCCTTGTCGAGATCGGCGAGCATTTCATGCGCGATCTTGGCCAGGCGGATTTCGGTGTAGCGCATCGCCGCCGCGTTGTCGCCGTCGACCGAGCCGAAATTGCCCTGGCCGTCAACGAGCATGTGACGCAGCGAGAAGTCTTGTGCCATGCGCACGATCGTGTCGTAGACCGACTGGTCGCCGTGCGGGTGATATTTACCGATCACGTCGCCGACGATGCGGGCCGACTTCTTGTAGGGCCGGTTCCAGTCGTTGTTCAACTCGTGCATCGCAAAAAGCGCGCGCCGATGCACGGGTTTGAGGCCGTCTCGAGCGTCGGGGAGTGCGCGGCCCACGATCACGCTCATTGCGTAATCGAGGTATGAGCGGCGCATTTCCTCTTCCAGGCTGATGGGCAGCGTTTCCTTGGCGAACTGAGTCATGCGGTTTTTGCGACGAAGCCTGAGGAGGGGCGCGGGGGTTGGCAAATACTTGCCGTGCACCCAACGCAACCCATGATTGTAGTTGGCGTTGGTTGTCGCGACGAAGCAACATCGACCGGGCCGAGCGCCCACAGGCGCCCCAAAAAGAGGTTCGTCGAATGCCCTATGGCACAATAAGTCGGTCGGTGGTCAGCGCCCGTGCTGCGGGAGTTAACCAGTACTTTCCGATTCCGGTTCGGACGTTTTGCAGAACATTACTGCGCCTTCCCTCGAGAGGAGAATCATGAAGAAACTGAACAAGGTGGCGTCGCTCTTTGCAACCGCTGCCCTCGCAACTTCCATGTCCGGCGCGTTCGCGCAGTCGGTTGACAACTGGGTCAATGGCAGCGGTAACCTGCCCTGGAAGAACGGCACCAACGAACTTTGCTGGCGTGATGGCACGTGGACCCCCGCCACCGCCATGGCCGATTGCGATGGCGCGATCAAGCCGATGGCTGCCCCGGCACCCGCCCCCGCCCCCATGGCCGCACCGGCACCGGCACCCGCCGCTGCGCCGATGGCGCCGAAGCCCCCGCCGCCGCCCGCTCCGGTGAGCGAGAAGGTGACCTTCGCGGCCGACGCGTTCTTCGACGTCGACAAGTCGGCCCTCAAGCCCGAAGGCAAAGCCAAGCTCGATGACCTCGTCAGCAAGATGAGCGGCATCAACCTTGAAGTGATCATCGCCGTCGGCCACACCGACTCCGATGGCAGCGATGCCTACAACCAGAAGCTGTCGGTGCGCCGCTCCGAGTCCGTGAAGGCCTATCTGGTCACCAAGGGCATCGAAAAGAACCGCGTCTACACCGAAGGCAAGGGCGAGAAGCAGCCGGTTGCCGACAACAAGACGAAGGAAGGCAAGCAAAAGAACCGCCGCGTCGAAATTGAAGTCGTCGGTACCCGCATGAAGAAGTAATCAGCCTCGCGCTGAACTTGAAAACCCCGCCCCGGCGGGGTTTTCTGCTTTCTGGCTTCCACGTGGGCGGCCGTGCATTCGATACGATAGGCCCATGACTGAATCGATCAACGCCGACCCGCAGGAACTGGCCAAGTTCAGCGATCTGGCCCACCGCTGGTGGGACACCGAGAGCGAGTTCCGGCCGCTGCACCAGATCAACCCCCTGCGGCTCGACTGGATCGACGCGCACGTGCCGCTGGCCGGCAAACGTGTGCTCGACGTGGGCTGCGGCGGCGGCATCCTGTCCGACTCGATGGCGCGGCGCGGCGCCACGGTGCTCGGCATCGACCTGGCCGCCAAGCCGCTGAAGGTGGCGCAGTTGCACGCCCTCGAAGCCGACACGCCGAACGTCGAGTACCGCGAGGTTGCGGCCGAAGCACTGGCCGCCGAACAACCGGACGGTTTCGACGTGGTCACCTGCATGGAAATGCTGGAGCACGTGCCCGACCCGTCGTCGATCGTGGCCGCCTGCACCGCGCTCGTGAAACCCGGCGGCTGGGTCTTCTTCTCGACCATCAACCGCAACGCCAAGGCCTTTGTGTTCGCCATCGTTGGCGCCGAGCACGTATTGCAGTTGCTGCCCAAGGGCACCCACGAATACGCCAAGTTCATTCGCCCGAGCGAGCTGGCGCAGTGGTGCCGCAACACGGGGCTCGATCTGCTCGACACGCGGGGTATGGAGTACTCGCCCATCACCCAACGCTATTGGCTTTCGGCCGACACCAGTGTCAACTACCTGCTCGCTTGCAGACGGCCGGCATGAAGTCGGCCACGGGCGCGCCGATCAGCGCGGTGTTGTTCGACCTCGACGGCACGCTGATCGACAGTGCGCCCGACCTGGCAGGTGCGGCCAACGACATGCGAGAAGCGCGCGGCCTGGCGCTTCACACGATCGAGCACTTTCGGCCGATGGTCGGCTCTGGAGCGCGCGGTATGGTCGGGCGAGCCTTCGGTGTCGTGCCGGCCGATCCGCGGTTTGCTGCGTTGCGCGACGAGTTCCTGCAGCGCTATGAAGCCCGCATGACGCGACAGACGCTGGTCTTCCCGGAGATGTTGCCGCTGCTCGAAGCGCTTGGCTTGCAAACCTTGCCATGGGGCATCGTCACCAACAAGGCGGCCCGGTTCGCCGAGCCACTGGTGCGCACGCTCGGCCTGCACGAGCGCGCCGCCACGCTGGTGTGCGGCGACACCACCGCACACTCGAAGCCGCATCCCGAGCCGCTGCTCGAAGCGGCGCGCCGTCTGGGTGTCGACCCGGCAAACTGCGCCTACGTCGGTGACGATCTTCGTGACGTACAAGCCGGCAAAGCTGCCGGCATGGTCACGATCGCGGTGGCCTGGGGCTACCTCGGCCTGGGTGAGGCGATCGACGCCTGGGGCGCCGACCACATCGTGCAGACACCACAGCAGCTCTTGCAGTTGCTCGCGATGGCCTAAACTACGGGCTCTGGGGCTGACCTGGCTTCGACGAAGGTGCGGAGTTGGAACAGTGCACGCCGAGCACCAGTTCGCTCGTAAATCCACTGGAAACAAAGTAACTGCGAACGATCAAACGTACGCCCTCGCCGCTTAAAACCGGTGAGCTTCGCAACAGTTGGCCGATGGGCTGGGTCTGAGGGGTAACCTGAAGGCTGCGAAGTCATACACATTGGCTCGTCCTGAGTTGGGTCACTCTTCACAGGACTAAATCTAGTGAATCGAGAAGTGGGTAGCGTGCTGCTGCGCGACCCGCGGATCTAAAACCAAATCAGTCAGCTAAGCGTGTAGATCTGCCCGGCAATGGCTTTCGGACGGGGGTTCGATTCCCCCCAGCTCCACCAGAACAGGGTTCGCCAAGACCCAAGGAAGTGCAAAAGGCCCAAGGAAATCAACGCCTTGGGCCTTTTTCTTTGTCCGCTGACGTGCAGGAACTTCCGCCGGCTTCCGGTCGCTTTGTGCAGGAACTTCGGCAGGAACTCCATAATTCGGGTTCCTGCACTCCGAAAGTTCCTGCATGGCACGCGACCTGATCAGTGGCGACATGACGATCCGCAGCATCAAGCCCGGCGATACGCGCAAGCGGCTCAGCGATGGTGACGGCCTGTACTTGAAGCTGTTCGTGAAGGGCGGCGCCCACGGTTGGCGGCTCGACTACACCGTCGGCGGCGTGCGCAAGAACCTGAGCCTGGGCACCTACCCTGATACAGGCTTGGCGCTGGCCCGCAAGAAGGCCGACGAGGCGCGCCGACTGGTGAGCCAGGGCATCGACCCCAGCGACGTGCGCAAGGCCGCCAAGGCGGAGGCGCTGCACCATCGGGAGGTGCAGCAGCTCGCCGACGCCGGTCTGCCGCCGGCGGGTTCATTTGAGGCGGTAGCGCGCGACTGGCTCGCCAGCAAACACGCGGAGGATGTGAGCGAGGGCCATGCCGAGCGCACGCGCATTCGTCTGGAGCACGATGTCTTTCCATGGCTCGGGCGTGTGCCGCTGGCCAGCATCAAAGCGTCGGCCTTGCTGGAGTGTTTGCGCCGTGTCGAGGCGCGAGGCGCTCGCGAGACCGCGCACCGCATCAAGCAGGCGTGTGGGCAAGTCTTCAGATACGGCATCACCCAAGACTTGTGCGAACGCGACGTGGCCGCAGACCTTCGCGATTCGCTTGCAAATGTGGTCGTGAAGCATCACCCCGCCATTACCGACCCCAAGCGCGTCGGCGAACTGCTGCGTGCGCTGGCCGATTACGAAGGCCAGCCCGTTACGCGGGCAGCGCTGCAGCTCGCGCCGCTCGTATTCCAACGCCCTGGCGAGCTGCGAAAAGCCGAGTGGGCCGAGGTCGACCTCGATGCTGGTCTGTGGACGATTGCGGCCGACCGCATGAAGCGCACCTTGCAGGGCAAGGCCACCGGTTCGGCGCACGCCGTGCCGCTCTCGACGCAGGCCGTGGCCGTGTTGCGAGACCTGCACCCGCTCACAGGCCATGGCCGCTATGTGTTCCCAAGCCTGCGCACCGACGAGCGGCCCATGAGCGACAACGCGGTGTTGTCGGCCCTGCGCCGCATGGGATTCCCCAAAGACGAGATGACGGGCCACGGCTTCCGGGCCATGGCGCGCACGATGCTGGCCGAGCGCCTTGGGGTCGATGAGTCGGTGATCGAGGCCCAGCTCGGGCACAACGTGCGCGACGCCTTGGGCCGTGCGTACAACCGCACCGAGTTCGTCGAACAGCGCCGCACCATGATGCAGACCTGGGCCGACTATCTCGACCGTCTGCGCAAGGGTGGCGACGTGGTGCCTCTTCGTGAGCGTACGGGCTGACCGGGAAGCCGCCTGCCTTCGCACGCGTTGCCCGGCCTTGTGCCGGGCTTTGTCCTTCTGACATTGCTTCGTAGGCGCGTCTGCCGTGCGCGGCGGCAGGGCACGTGTCAGGCCCTCTGCAGGCTTGCCCGACACCCGGCAAGCACATGAGCGTCGGGGCCGCCTGGATGGCGGCGGAGGGGACTTCTTCGCGCTGGATTTGCAGGGTGTTGAAGCCCCAAGAAAGCAATGGCGCGGGTTGGCATCTGCGTCGCGATCAGCGCCGCTGCTTGAAAACACTCCCGCTCGGCGACACAACGCGACGGGAACAACGGGAACAGACCATCGATTCGGCCTGAGGGGCCGCGCCGTTGCTGGGTTTTGGTGTTCCCGTCGAGGTTGAAAAAGAACGGGAACAGAACGGGAACAGAACGGGAACAACGGGAACAGCAGGGCGGAGGGCAAGGGAGAGAAGAGAGAGTGAGATGTCTTTCTCTTCTTCTTCTTCTTCTTCCCCGCGCTGATCGATCAGCACCATCTTCTTGTGGTCGATGCGACCCGAGGCGCCGTTACGCTGCGCGCTATGGGCGTCGTCCATAGTGTGCCGGTAGGCTCGTTCGACGGGGAGGCCACCCCCTGCGGGTCCTTCTGGCGAGTTGGCCGATGGGGGTAATTCGGCCCCCGCGCTCGCGCCAGCGGCCGGTCTTGGGATTTGGTCAACATCTGCCAGCCTGGGCCGTTGCTGCGATAGCTGCGCGCAATGGCCGCGCAGCGGCGGTTCGAGGTGTGCCAGGCCTGCCGGGCGACGGCATCTTCGGTAAGCGCGCGCTCTCTGGTGCCGAACGCTCGCGGAAGCTGACGGAAATTTCGCGCGATGGGCACTCTGCCCGCCACCCCGCTTTCAGCGGACTCGTGCTCGGTGCGTGGTGCGAGGCAAACCCTTCAGTCCGAAGGTGCTGCGCGCTTGTTTCGGACAGCGTTGCGCGGACAATTGCAGCGTGTTGTTTGTTGCGAGGTATGCACTCATGGTCAAGAACGATGCCGAGCTGGCCCGGCTGTTGGGCGTGGATCGGTCTGCGGTGTGTCGGCTCAAGGCGCGAGGCATGCCCACCGCAAGCCTTGAGGGCGCGCGCGCCTGGCGTGATGCGAACCTGAACCCCGCGCACCGAAAAGACATGAACCCGGCCCGCTCTCCAGCGCGGCCGGGCTCGCCCGAGGCTGCGGCGCGCACCGAACTGCAGCGGCTCGAAAACTTGATGTGCGATGGTGCGCGCGCCATTGCGGCCGGCTTGTTTGAATACGTTGCAAACGACCTGCGCGCGGCGATGCGCGCTGTTCCCGCGAACGCGAGGCACTGCGCGAGCTTGAACCCCTCGGTGATGGACGCTCTGACCGCTTCCGCCTGTGCACCCCTGTCGGCGTGCGAGGCCGCGCACGATGCAGTGCCGGGCGCTGCACCAATGAGCGACGATGAAGCCGCCGACATGGGCAGGTTCTGGTATGCGTTGGCGGCCAATGAGCCGATGCCCGCAGGGGCTCACTGAGTCACACGCGCCATCGCGGCGCTCGTCGCGCTGTTCCCGGCGGCGTGGCTTCCGACTGAGGGACTATCGGCGCGTCAGAAGCAGGATGGCGCGGAGTACTTCCACTGCCACGAGGGCCGCGCCGGCAAGCGCCACCCATGGCCACGCTGCACCGAGCGCGCGCATGAACAACACGCTGGCCAGAAGTAGCAGCACGCCGAGCCGGGTTGCGATTGATCGACGATCTTCCATGGCGTCCCCCCAGTGCAGGCCTCGCATCGTAGCGCTGGCCATGGCAGCGTCGATCACCGGCCCGCGCGGCAACGCCGTGCGATGATCAAACTGCCACGCCTAGCTTTGGGCTGATTCCCCAGAGCGAAAACGGCGTCCCTGCGCCGAGGGCGTGGCCTTCGATTTCAGGGGCTGCACAGGAGGGTTGTGCATGGGTGATGCTTCCAAAGCCATCAGCGCTGTCGAGCGCTTGCGGTCGAGCAACGCAGAGCGCGTGACTGAGAGCGACTTGATTCTGCTCGCCGACGTTGTGCGGCATGTCGTCAAAGACGCCAAGGCGGGGCTGAAAGAATCGGCGGCGAGCGTCCTTGATGACCTGGCGCACGACGCTGCAGGCCTGTTCCTCGTTCGGCATGGTGATTCGCCGGTTGCGGTCACGCCGAGCGGGCCACAGGCCGTCATTCCGCAGGCCCTGCAGCCTGGGCCAGCCCGGCGCGTTCTGTCGCGTGGAATCGGGTCTGATGGGGCGCACGTGGCTACGCCGAGCCAAGGCGCTGCGCCAAGCAAAGCGCTGCAGCCTGGTCGGGCCGGTTGGCTTGAGCTGCTGCGGGCGATGTGGGTGACGTTAGAGCCCCTGAAAGCTGGCGATGATCACCTGGACTTCGACGCTGGCCAATGTTGCGCGATGACACGCAAGGATGCCGCGCGACTGTTCGGGGTCGGCTTGGTGAAGGTCGTACTGATGTCGAATACCCGCTCGTCGGCCGAAGCCAGCGAGTCCGATCACATTGCCTTGATCAAAAATCGCGTGCGTGGTGCTCTTTGGACAGAGGCGGAGAATTCCGCCTTGAAAGCCCTGCGCGAAATGGGCAAATCAGATCCACAGATTGGGAATGCGACCGGCATTAAGCGGCAGACCGTGGCGAACAGGATCGGCACCAAGGCGGCCACCCGGAATGCCGCTTCGACTCAAAAGAAGCTTACCGGAGCGGTCGCGAAGTAGGGTGAGTGCCTTGCTTCGTCCTTGCGCTGTATCTCTACGATGCGCCGCTAACCCGCATGGAATAAGGCTTTGCGAGATGCAAGGCATTTGCAAGTTGAAGCAAGGCCGGTGAGCGAGCGACAGTGCTGCACCGCTCGCAAGAGCATCCCGGAGTGCAGCACCGTGCATCTAGTCCAAGAAACCCGCCGGCAGGTTGTGCCTGATCGCTTCATGCGTTTGCCGGAGGTCGAGGCCACGACCGGCCTTAAGAAGTCGACCCTCTATCTGCTCATGAAGCGGGGTGAATTTCCGCACTCTGTGCAGATCACGCCGAGGTGCATCGCCTGGCACCAGAGCCTCGTTCTTGGTTGGCTGAAAGAGAAGGGCGAAGCCGCAGCAAAGAGCGCCAGCGACGCGAAGCAAAGCCCGGCCGCATCGGCGGGTGGGAGTGCGAAGTGAGCACCCTGATCACACTCGCCTGGCCCGTCCGGCCGGGTGCCCCGGACTGGCGAAGTGAAGACGGCGAGTCTCTCGCCCTTTGCGTTGCCCGGTGGCTCCACTCCCAAGTGGTGGATGGCCGCTTCCCGCCTGCAGCCGAGTTCGCCAAAGCGGCCAAGTCCGGCAACTACTGCGGCTTGAGCGCACGCGACGACGAGATCGAAGAATTGATCTTCCTTGTCACGCCGGCCGCGATGACTGCCTGCATTGCCGAGCTGGGCCTTGCGTGCGCAACACCTGCCGAGCTGCACCACGTGCTGTTCGACCTGGTGAAGGATGGGCACATGCAGAAGCACCTCGAAGTCTTCACGCTGCCCGTTCTTGGTGACATGCCGATGTACCGAATTACCAGCACGATGATGGGGGTGCAGAAGTGAAGCAACCCGCGAAAGTGATCGAGCGCGCGAACTCGTCGAGGGGTTCGCGTCATGCCTGATCCCAAAATCAAGTTTGACATCCTCGCTACCGCCGAAGGCACCGCCGATGTTCAGCGCCTCACCAAAGAGCTGGAGCACCTGGACAACGCGTTCGACCCCAGCGTGTCGGCGCGCGCCGAAAAACTGACCGAAGACCTGCGCCAGCTCGGCGCCCAAAGCACCGCGATCAACGGCTTCAACCAAGTTGCCAAGAAGGCCGATGAGGCGGGCTTCGCTTTGGCTCGCGCCGACGATCAGGTGCGCGAGTTCGCAGAGTCTCTGCAGCACACGACCACACCGACCAAGGCTCAAGCCGGAGAGTTTCAAAAGCTCACCGACGCGGCCGAGAAGGCCAAGCTCGAATTCGCTTCGCAGGGGCAGGCACTCACGCAGGCCCGCGCCGGCCTGGACAAACTCGGCATCAGCACGCAGACCCTGGCGCAACGCGAACGCGATGTGGTGACTGCCATCGCAGCGGCGAAGGCCGAGGTGATTTCCCTCGCTGCAGAGTCGCAGCGCACCGCCGCCGCTGGCGACCGACTGGCTGCATCGTGGCAATCACTCGGCGTGCGTTCTTTCAAAGACGTACAGGCCGAGTCTGCGAAGGTGCGTGCTGCACTTCAGGAGATCCAGAGCGTCAGCCGCAACCCGGCCGAGATCAAGATTGCCACCGAGGCTGCGCAGGCGAAGCTGCGTGCGCTCGGTAACGAGATCACCGGCAACGTGGGCGGCTCGATCGATGGTCTCGCCACGAAGTTCGCCAAGTTCGGCGCGATCGCGGCGGGCATCGGCTTCGCGGCCAGGCCGCTCTATGAACTGGCCGTTCAGACCGATACGCTCAAACGCTCGCTCACGTCGGTCACTGGCAGTGCCGAGGCCGCACAACGACAGATCAAGTTCTTGAGCGATACCGCGCAGCAAGCCGGTATCTCGGTCGGCGACATCTCCGATGCCTACGTGCGTTTCACCGCGTCGGCGAACGCATCGGGCATCTCCATCGACGTGGTGAATCAGGTCTTCGCGTCCACGGCGAGCGCCGCCGGCAACCTCGGCCTCGGCACTGAAAAGGTCACTCGCATTCTGGACGCGCTCGGGCAGATGGCGGGCAAGGGCGTCGTGTCGATGGAAGAACTTCGCCAGCAGCTCGGCGACTCTTTGCCTGGTGCCGTGGCGCTGCTCGCGAAGGGCTTGGGCCTCACGCAGGCCGAGCTGATCAAGCTGGTCGAGAGCGGCCAGCTTCTGAGCCGCGATGCGCTGCCAGCACTCGGCGAGGCCATGCTTGCGCTCGGGGCGAAGGGCGCACAGGTCGAAGGCCTGTCGGCGTCGTTCGCGCGGCTCAAGAACGCAGTGGGCGATGCGGGCCGGGAAATCATAGACGGCCCCATCGGCACGGGCGCAGGCGCTGCGCTGTTGGGGGTTGATGCTGTGCTGCGTGGGCTCTTGGCCACCCTCGTCGTGTTCAATGAAGGCTTTCGCATTGCGGGCCGTTCGATCGCGTTGCTCGTCGCCGCGCTCACGGGAAACATCGGCAGCTTCAAGCTCTTCAAAGACGAGTTCGGCGCGATCTTTGAAGAGTCGGGAAAGAAGATCGACGATTTCAACGCACGCACGCTCAACACCGGCGCGGCGGCAAAAGCAGCCGGCGCTGCAGCCGCTGCCGCAGGGCAAGACGTGGCCAAGGGCTCGCAGTCGTATGTCGAGGCCGCTGCGGCCACCACGCAGGCCGCGCAGGCGCACACGCAGGCAGGCACCGCAGCGGTGGCCAGTGCACAGGCCCATGCCGGCCTGGCAAGCACCACCACGGCCGCTGCAGCGGCGGCCACCGTCGCACGCCCTTCGTGGGCAAAGCTGACCGTGGACTATGCCAACGTCACGGCAGAGCTGGAGCGGCAGGTCAAGATTTCCGAGAAGGTCGTGACCGCTAAAAAGATCGAGGGCGAAGCTGCGGTGGCAGTCACCAAGATTTCGGGCGACGCGTTCGCTGCGCTGCAGGTCGAATCGTCGGCCGCCGAAAACAACGCACGGGCCCATGCCACGCTGGCAGAGAAGCGCCAGACCGAGGTGAACGTGTTGAAGGCGCAGCTCGATGCCGAGGTGGCGCTCGCACGCCAGCTCGGCGACGCCGACGGAGCGCGCCAGAAGCAGATCGACGCGGTGCAGAAACTGCTCGAAACCAAGACCGCCGAGACCGAGGCCACCAAGGCCCAGGCCGCTGCTGCCAAAACCGAAGCCAACGCGCGCAGCCTGGCTGTGAAGGCGTATGCGGACAACTCGGCAGCGCTGGGTGAGCTCAAGGCGGCGTATGACTACGCGGCCGGCGCCGTCGGCGTGATGCGCTTGGAACAGAAGCAGGGGCTCGCAACGCAGGAAGACGTGAACGCTTCGTTGGCCAGAGCGGCGGCGGCAGAACACCTGTACCGCGATGCGTTGGCCGACTCGGCGGCGGCGACCACGCGCAAAAACGCAATCACGGCGGCGAGCAACAACGTCAATCAGGCAGCGATCAACCTCGAGATTGCACGAGCACGTGCCACCGAAGCAGCGGCTGTGGCTGTGGGCAATGAGTCAGTCGCGCTCGAAGCCAAGATTCTGCAGAAGCAACTTGAAATCAAGAGCATCGAAGCCGGTGTCGCGGCCACGATCAAGCAATCAGACGCGACCCTCGCCGACCTGGAACTGCAGCGGCAAGCTATCGCTGCGAACGATCCGCTCCTGGTGCAAAAGCAACAAGAGATCGAGCTGCGCGTCAAGAACGTGCAGGCCACCAAGCTCGAAGCCGAAGCCAAGCGGGCCGCCATCCCCGCGATTCAAGCTGAAACCGAGGCGCTGCAGCGCCGCAACAGCGCGGCGGCCGGCAGTCTCGGCGGCAGCAGTGCGGGACGCAACTCGGATGTGAAGTCGGTGCTCGGTACGAACACCTACGACAAGAACGGGCTCGCGCAAGATAGCAGCGGCAACACGCTGACACTTTCGGGTCAGGCGAACGTCGGGGACGACGAGTATTTCGACAAGGCTGCGTATGACCGCGAGGCCGCCGCGAGCGCGCGCTCGGGCCGCCCGTGGTACGTTGACCCGCAGCGGTTCGTGCACAAGAAAACAGGCAACCCGGCCGGTGTGACGAACACGCCGACCGGCAGCGGCTCGCCCGCGCCCGGCCTGAGTCTCACCAGCAAGCCGACGCCCAACGCCACACCGAGCGCAGCCCCAGCGCCCGGCCTGCAGAACAAGGGCGGGGCGTCGGCCTACACCGTGAACGTGAACCTCGCCGGCCGCAGCACGCCCATCGGTGTGGCGAGCCCGTCAGACGCGAACGCCCTGGTCAGCCTCGTACAGCGGCTTGCCACCGAAGCAAACCGGGCCGCTCCATGAGCATCACCCTCACCGTCGGCGCGATCACATGCGCTGCAACCGTGCGAAACGCCGCAGCTTCACTCGATCAAGCGGCCAGCCCAGACCGGGGCGGGCCATTGCGGGCAACCTGGCGCGTTTGCCAGGTGCTACAGTGGCGGCGCCTGCACTCGTTGCAGGTCGGGGGTGAGAGCCCGGAAAGAGCAAGGCGCGCGGCCGCCTCAAAAGAGCGGCCATTTTTTTGCGCGTCGATCGCCATGCGGCACCTGTTTTGGTGGCCCGGGTGGGGGAGCCTTCGGGCTCGCCGGTGCCTTGCTTCCGGTCTCTCAACCCCGCCCGGGTCACCTCCTTCGTTTGAGAGCGAAGGGGGTGGTTTTGAACCACAAGCAAGGAGCCTTCACCATGGCTGGTCAATCCCTTGGCGCACACGCGCCGCTTTCCCCTGCATCCCTTCATGCGCCGCGCGGCGCACCTTATCGCGTGCTCGCTTCATCGCGCACGCGGCGCAACCACGGCGTGTTCTTGCTCGGCGACGAGCTGGCCACGGTCTACAGCTCGCGCCGAACGGCCGATAACTTGGCCGTGTGCATGTCAGTGGGCAGTGGCTCGCTGGTGCTCACCGGCAGCATGTCGACCACGCAAGCCCGCGCCATGGCGCGCGCCCTGATGGCCGCCGCAAGTGCCGCCGAAACACAAGGAACCTGATGCCATGAAGACCACAAACAAACTGACACTCGCGAGCAGCGACAGCAGCGCATCGAGCCCCGCCGAATCGGTGAACACGTTTGACCAGTTCGGCCCCTTCGATGGCGGCAGCGTTCTGCAGCTTCTGTTCAGCAAGGCGCGGCCCGATCTGAGCGCCGCCGAGCTGACATGGCTGGCCGATGGCGCGTCGGACTATGCCGAAGCCTTGGCGCGCCGCGCCTCATGCGTTGCGAACGGCCTGGGGTGCTTGATCGCGGCTGACGAACAACGCGCTGGCGCTGGCAATTTCCAAGCGCGTGGTGACGTTCCCGCTCTGCTGTTTCACTTCGGCGAGATGTACGCGCACGTTGCGGCGCTGGTGAGCGTGGCGAGCCAGGCGCAGGCACAGGCAGTGGTTGCAGCGAATGGGGGTGCAGCATGAGCAGCTCCCACGAAGTGGCGGGCGCGGTGGCGCCGGCCGCCGCAGCGAAGCAAGAGCGCGTTGCACTGGCCGTCGACGCTCTCGTCGAGATTGGCCTGCTGATGACGCGGCAGATTCGCGACAGCATAACGGCGCAAGTCCCCGAGACTTTCAGGTCTTCGGCAATTCGAACTTCCGACCTGTGCGGCTTGATTTCTGCGGTTCTGACCGACGAGGATGAACCGACCGAGAACCTGCTCCGCAAGTTGTATGGGCGCGGCGTTGGAGGCCAGATAGGGCGAGACAGGGCGGGCGCTCAAGCAGCGGTGCCCAGCATGTGCGCCGCTGAAAGCGCTGTGCCGTTCAGCGACTCTTTGCCTGAAGGGCCGCGTATCGAGCTGGCTTGCCGAGCTGCTCGGCCTCGTTCAGCCGAGGAACTGGCGAAGTTGCTTGTGACGCCTTGCATATCGGCCACGCTCGCACTGAACTTCATCCGCGTGGTGGTCGCGGCCGTTGGCGAACAGATGGACGCTGGCGAAGGTTTCGAGATCACGCACAGGGACGTTCGCGCCGTGATGGAGCTGATTCGCTTGAAGGCCGATGTCGCCACCGGCGCGGTGCGTGAGGCCAGTTCGTTGGTCGACGCAGAGCTGCAGGCCGTGGTGCATTGACACGATCACCAAGCGCCGTTCCGCCATTCCGTTTTCTTTGCGTTGGTCGGTCCCGCTCACGCGGGTTGCAGTACCGACGCCCCCTCATTCATGGAGCCTGACCAGATGAACATCAATACCCGAACACCGGCCCTGCCGGTTGACGCTGAAATCGCCTTGCACCTCGCAACCCTGGCCCATCACTTGCCGAGCAGCGATGCCCCCAGCCGCGAGAGCTTGTGGCACATCGCCGATCTCTTGCACGGGGTGAACCCGAACATCGAAGCGGCGGCGTCGGTGGCCCTGCTGGGCGCTTCGGCCGACGCGACAAGCTGCGACCCGCTCGCGCTGCAGCCCGACGCATGGCTACTGCGTGGGTGCGCGCGGCTGCTGTTGGCCGCCGCCGAGTCGGCCTCGGCCGTGGCCGCGCCGGCCGTGACGCTGCCCACCGCTGCCGAGCTGTCGGCATGGAGTGCTGCGCTCGCCGCGATCGATGAAGGGCTGATCGGCGAAGGTGCCCCGACGAGCGACGCAGGGCCTGCTCGTTCGCTTCAGCTCTCGACGCTTCGCCTGTGGCTCTCGGCGTGCGAATACGCGCGCATTCACGCTGATGCGGGCCTGTCTTTCGGCGCGGGGGCCGATGGCCTGCCGCCGCTGTAGCCCGACCCCGCACAACGCCGACACGCGCATCAACTCGACATGCCCAAGCCTCGCACCAGCTCACCCGCGCCGAAGCGCCGCACGATCACGCCCGAGCTGATCCGCGACGCGCTGGCCAGCATTCCGCCAGACGTTGATCGCGACACGTGGGTGCGCCTGGCCATGGCCATCAAGTCTGAGCTGTCGGACGCGGCGGGCTTCGATCTGTGGAACGACTGGAGTGCACGCGGCGAGACCTACAACGAGCGCAATGCTCGCGACACGTGGCGCGGCGTGAAGGCTGGCGGCAAAACGAGCATCGGCACCTTGTTCGGCATCGCCAAGGATCACGGCTACAGGTTCCCCGAGGGCAGCGTAGCCGGCGCTGTTGTGCCGACCCCCGCGCAGGCTGCTGCGGCGCAGGGCGAGGCCGAGCGCCTGGCCGCTGCGAAGCGCGAGCGGCGCGACACCGATGCGGCCGAGTACCGACAGCGCGCCGACATGGCGGCCCGCGACGCCGTGGTGCTGTGGAAGGGTGCCAGTGATGAAGGCCAGTCGCCCTACCTGGCGCGCAAGGGTGTGCGAGGCCATGGCGTGCGCTATCTCGCCGACGGCGCGGTGCTCGTGCCCATGCGTGACGCTGCCGGCGAGCTGCAGAACGTGCAGCGCATTGCCGCGGCGAAGCCTTCCGATGGCGCGCCAGAAAAGCGCTTCCTTCCTGGTGGGCGTAAGACGGGCCTGTGGCACTTGATCGGCTCGACCGAAGGTGCCACCGTGTTGCTGCAGGCCGAGGGCTACGCCACGGCGGCGACTCTGCACGAAGCGACCGGCCTGCCGGTGGCCGTGGCCTTCGATGCCGGCAACCTGCCGCACGTGGCGAAGGCACTGCGCGAGCTGCATGCGGCGCTGCCGTTGCTGGTGTGTGGCGACGATGACCGCGCCACCGAGGCGCGCACCGGCAAGAACCCGGGCCGTGAAAAAGCCGCAACGGCCGCACGCGCTGCGAACGGCGATACAGCGCCGGCTGGTGTGGTGTTTCCTGAAGGCTTGCCTGAGGGCGGCACCGACTTCAACGACCTGGCCGCGCATGCTGGCCTCGATGCGGTGCGCGTGCTGATCGAGCGCGCCGCTGCGGCGCCAACCATTCCAAAGCCGCAGCGCGGCGCCGCATCGGTCGATGGCGGGCCGATCAACGATGCGGATGTGTCAGCGCAAGGGCAAGACCAGAACGGCGCGCCCAAGGCCCGCAAGCGCAGCCCTGGCAGTGCCGCCGATGCGTCGGGCGCCGGGGGTGGGGATGGTGGCTCGGATGGCGGCGGTGATGGTGAGCCGAACGGCAAACGGCGCGGGCGTGATCCCTTCTTCGTCGACGAAGAAGGCGTGTGGTTTGTGGCCCGTGACAGCGGTGGCGACGAGAAGCCGCCGATGTGGCTGTGCGGCCCGCTGCGCGTGCCTGCGATCACCCGCGATGAAACCGACAACGGCTATGGCTACCTGATCGAGTTCAACAACCGGGACGGCAACGCGCGGTCATGGGCGGCACCGTCCGCGCTGTTCGGGGGTGATGGCAGCGAGTGGGCTGCGCGCCTGCGTGACATGGGCCTGCGCATGGCCACCGGTGCCCGCGCGCGCAATCTGGTGGGGCAGTACATCGACAGCCGCAACCCGGCCGACCGTGTGACCTGCACTGACCGTGTGGGCTGGCATGGCCCGGTCTACGTGCTGCCCTCGCGCTGCATCGGCACGACTGAGGGCAAGCACTACGTGTTCCAGAGCGACGGCGGTACGGATGACACCTTCCGGCGCCGCGGGGCTCTCGCCACATGGCAGACGAGCGTCGCCGCGCGATGCGCAGGCAACTCGCGCCTCGTGTTCGCGCTGTCGTGCGCGTTCGCGGGGCCGCTGGTCGGGCCACTGGCCGTTCAGACCGGCGGCTTTCACCTGGTCGGAGACTCGAGCCTCGGCAAGACGACTGCACTGCTCGTGGCCGCCAGCGTGTGGGGCTCGGCGAAGTTCAAACAGCAGTGGAGAGCGACAGACAACGGTATGGAAATGGTGGCAGTGCAGCACTCCGACTGCCTGCTGATCCTTGACGAGATCGGGCAGATGGACGGGCGTGTGGTCGGCGATTGCGCGTACATGCTTGCCAACGAGGCAGAGAAAATTCGCGGCTCGCGCGGCCTGCTCGCCCGGAAGCGCCGCACCTGGCGTTTGCTGTTCCTGTCGAGCGGAGAAAAGGGCCTCGCTGACCACATGCAAGAGGCCGGCAAGAAGCCGAACGAGGGACAGATGGTGCGCATGCCTTCGATCCCCGCTGACGCTGGTGCGGGGCTCGGCATGTTCGAGTGCCTGCACGACGTGCAAGGCGGTGACAGTGCTGGCAAGGTGTTTGCCGAGGCCATCACCGCAGCAAGCGCCGCGAGCTACGGTGAAGCTGGCGTGAAGTGGCTCGAATGGCTGGCGGAGAACATGGCCGACATCGGCGAGCGTGGTATCGCGCTCATGCGGCAGATGGAAAACGAGTGGGTGCCAGAGCGCGCGCACCCGCAGGTGTGGCGAGTGGCCACCCGGTTCGCGTTGGTGGGTGCAGCCGGCGAGCTGGCCACGGCGGCCGGGATCACCGGCTGGGAGCCTGGCAAGGCCGAGGCCGCAGTGCGAACGTGCTTTGACGCATGGATGAAGAAGCGCGGGCACGCGGGCAATGGTGAAGAGGTGGCGATGGTGCGCCACGTGGCGGCGTTCCTCGAAAAGAACGGCGACGCGCAATTCACGTACACCCATCGGGCCATGGACGATCACAAAGCGAATACGCCACTTCGTGCTGGCTTCAAACGCATGATCGACGCCGCCGGCAATGCGCTGAAGATCGATGCGGCGACGGAGTACGTGAACGGCAAGAGTGCGCCCGAGAGCCGTGAGCAACGCGCGGCGCTGGTGGAATACATGATCCTCCCTGAAGCCTTCAGGAGGGACGTGTGCCGGGGCTTTGATTCCGGCGCCGTGGCCGACGTACTGCGCAAGCGTGGGCACCTCATTCACGAGAAAGACCGGCTGACATCAAAGCAGCGACTGCCAGGCATGGGCAAAACCCCGGTGCCGTGCTACCACGTCAAGCCGAGCATATTTGCCGATGAAGTCTGACCCGCCGGGCCGCTAGCTGCATGAGGCTCGCGAGCACGCCAGCCAGCCCCACGCGGTGCGCCGCGTTCGATTCAGTAAATCGGAACCATACCCGCGTCCGGACTTCGGCCGGAGGCCAGGTGCATTCTGCCGAAAATCTGTTCCCGCCCAATTTGGTGCACGGGAACAGATTCCGGCTTGACGGGAACACTTGGGGCCAATGAAATCAAGGACTTGCGAGGCTGTTCCCGTTGTTCCCGTTGTTCCCGTTGCAAAAACACGGGAGGTGAGTTCGTTTGCCGGAATGCGTAAGTTGCGAGGTTTCGGAGTTTGTGGCGCCTCAAAGCCTCAGAAACGCAGAATTGTGGATAACTTAGCCGTATGAGTCTACATAGCGAGGAATGGCGCAGGGTTAGAAGTGCTCAAAACGGAGGCATCGCCCGCTAACCCGCGTGGATGCTCGCTTGCAGGGCGGAGGGGGTGTGAACAACCTCGGCGCACAACATACGACAAGAGGCGTTATGTTAACTAGAGTAGACAAAAATCAGTCTTTGATCTACATGAAGTAGCGTGTTACGCTGCAGGCAGCGTAACCAATCACCTCCTACGGAAGGCCCGGCAATGACACCTGATCCGCTGACCCCTGACCAGTTCACCGAAGCGCTGTCGGCACTCGGCTGGAAGGGCACCGACTTCTGCGACCGCGCTGGCCTGGTGCCGAACACCGTGTGGCGTTGGCGCAAGGGGCTGAGCCCGTTGCCCTTGTGGGTGGGTGAGTACCTTCGGGCGATGCTGGCCCTGCAGCGGCTGCATGCCGAGTTCGTGGCCGTGGTGCGGCCAGGCGGGGAGCGTGCTGCGCCTGGCTCTACCACCATCGAGCCGGCCGCCGTCGATGCGGAGTGAGAATGGCCCGTCTCACGGGTCGCTGTCGGGTGAGTCGCGACGCGGTGATGCAGGAACTTTTGCAGGAACTTGACACGGAGCCGAGGCGATTTCATAGGTGAGTTCGAGTGACCCCAGCCCACCAGACGATGGTCCGATACGATCCGATAGTGTCCTAAGAAGTACGGCGCCCCTAAGTAAATCAACGACTTAGGGGCGTTTTTCTTTGCGGACCGTCCGGGTTTGTCCAATCTGGACCGATTGAAGCTTGTCATCACTGGGGGTGCATTTGGGGGTATCGAGACGCTTTGACGTCTACTCAACGATCGATACCCCCAAATGCTCACCGACAGAGGTGGCTCCGCTTGTCCGAACACCGAATTGGCGTCGATAAGTGG
>JBDTTU010000080.1:0-20098 GCA_039930465.1 Burkholderiales bacterium | reverse complement strand
GAAGATCAGTTCGCCGGCATACATGTTGCCGAACAGCCGCATGCCGTGCGAGACGGTCCTGGCGACGAACTCGATCAGCTGAAAAACGAAGTTCACTGGATACAGGAACACCTTGTCGCCAAACGGTGCGGTCAGCATCTCGTGCATCCAGCCGCCCAGGCCCTTGATCTTGACGTTGTAGACCAGCACGACAACAAGCACCCCCAGCGACAAGCCCATCGAGACGGACAGGTCGGCAGTGGGCACGACACGCAGGTGGCTCAGGCCGAACACGTGCTCGCCGATCCACGGCAACAGGTCCACCGGCAAGAGGTCCATCGCGTTCAGAAGGAAGATCCAGACGAACACCGTGAGCGCGAGCGGCGCGACCACCTTGCGGCTGTTGGCGTTGTGCACGATGCCCTTGGCCTGGCTGTCGACCATCTCGACGAGGATTTCGACGGCCGCCTGGAAACGACCCGGGGCGCCTGAAGTCGCCTTGCGCGCGGCCAGCCACAGCAACCAGCAACCGAGCACGCCGATCACGACGGTAAAAAAGAACGAATCGAGGTTGATGACGGAAAAGTCAACCACACCGGATTGTTTGCCGCTCTGCAGATGCTGCAGATGGTGAATGATGTATTCACCCGCGGTCGGGGCATGCGCCGTGCCTTCAGCTGCCATGTTCTTCTAAGCCTTGTCGTTCTTTCGCCGGGGACGCCACAACAGCGCCACCCAGTTGACCTTGATGCACACGACCATCGTGACCAGCAAAGCCGGCCAGCTCAGGTTCGGTACGACCCTCGCAGCGATCACCAACATGGTGACAGCCACCCCAATCTTCAGCATTTCCCAGAACATGAACCCCGCAGCAGATGCAACCGGGCCCGAAGTTCCGCGTGTCATTCCGCGCGCCAGCAAGGCCCCCGGAAACACAGTGGCGGCCGCACCGTAGAGCGCGGACCATGCAGCGCTCATTCGCTGCGTGACGAGCCAGATCACAGCCACCACCACCAAACCGGCAACCGCCTGCGCAGCCACCACCCGCCATGGCGAAATCGACGGGTCTTTCTTTCTCAAATCCTGCGCTTGTGCTGCGGTCAGCGCCTTGAAGGGAACCGGCTCCTGTTCGTCGTCAAACATGCCGGCACCGACATTTGCACGGGCATGGGTGATGGGCATGGTTCAGAGGCGGACTGGGCGCAGCAAAGCCTCGGAATTATACGAGGAAACCCGCGAGTCCCGACCTCCCGGATCAACCGGCGGGTCTTGTGCAGCTGTGGGCCACTTGGAAGATACGCGTTGCGGGCCGCCCCGCTATCCTGCGCGCGATGCCATTCTTCTGCCCCGCCATTCGATCCGTAGTCGTTGCCATGCTGGCGATATTCGCCAGCACCGGTGCCTCGGCCGCCGACCCCGCGGCCCAGTCGCACCACCGGCCGAACGGCTTTCAGAACAACTACATCGACTTCGAGCCCAAGGGGCTCGCGGCGCTGCTGAAGTGGCAGTTCGATTCGTTTCGCAACGGGCTGCCGAAGCCGCCCGCCACGCCGACGCCTAGGGTCACGCCAGATCTGGTGGCGATCCACGCCTATGCGAACGCCGCGTCTTCGATGCCGCCGGCCCTCACGTGGATCGGCCATGCCACGATGCTGGCGCAAATCGGCGGGCTCAACCTGCTCACCGACCCGGTGTTTTCCGAACGTGCCTCGCCGCTGAGCTTCATCGGGCCGAAACGTCACGTGCCGCCGGGCCTGGGGCTGGCGCAGTTGCCGCACATCGACCTGGTGCTCATCTCGCACAACCACTACGACCACCTCGACGACGCCAGCGTGCGCGCGCTCGCGGCACAAACGGGCGGCTCGCCGCTGTTCATCGTGCCGCTGGGCATCAAGGCATGGATGGCCGAGCGCGGCATCGACAACGTGGTCGAACTCGACTGGTGGCAATCGCACCCCGTGGCCTCGCCGATGGGCCCGGTCGACGTGGTGCTCACGCCCGTGCAGCACTGGTCGGGCCGCGGGCTGAACGACCGCCTCGCCACACTGTGGGGCGGTTATGCGGTGTTCTCCCCCGACCAGCACCTGTATTTTTCGGGCGACACCGGCTACTCGAAAGACTTCGCCGACATTCGCGAGCACTTCGCAGCGCGCCAGCGCGACGGTGGCGGGTTCGACATCGCGCTGATCGCGGTCGGCGCCTACGAGCCGCGCTGGTTCATGAACTCGCAACACGTGAACCCGGCCGAAGCGGTGCAGATCCACCTCGACCTCGGCGCCAAACGCTCGGTCGGGGTGCACTGGGGTACGTTCCAGTTGACCGACGAAGCGCTCGACGAACCGCCGCAGCAACTGGCTCTGGCGCGCGCTGCGAAAGGCCTGGACGACGAGCAGTTCTTCGTGATGGCGGTCGGCGAAACACGCAAGCTGGCGCGGCGCACTTCTTCAGTGGGGCCATGAGCAGAAGTTCGCCGGCAAGCCCGGCACGTCGACGTCGAGCGCCAGCACACAGCCGGCCAGCGGCTGCGCGGCGAGCTCAGCTTCGGGCCGGTTCTCGCGCGCGGTGGTGATGTAGAGCGTCTTCAGGTCGGGGCCGCCAAAACACGGCATGGTCGCGCAGCGCACCGGCAGCCGCAACTCGCGAACCACCTCACCGTGCGGCGACAGGCGCAGCAGGCGCTGGCCTTCGAACATCGCGACCCAATAACAGCCTTCGGCGTCGACCGCCGCGCCGTCGGGCCGCCCGCCATAGGTGTCAAGCGCCTGCCCGGCCTGTTTCACCGGGAAGCGCGCGAACACACGCTGGTTCGCCAGCGCGCCGCTGGCCGGGTCGAAGTCGAGCGCAAAAATCGTGTGCGCCTTGGTGTCGCTCCAGTACAGGGTTCGGCCGTTCGGGCTCCAGGCCAGGCCGTTCGACACGGTGATGCCGTCTTTCCTGCGCGCGAGCTTGCCCGCGCTGAAACAGTACAAGGCGGCCAGAGCCGGTTCGCGCGGCTCGTAGATCGTGCCAACCCAGAAGCGCCCCTGCGGGTCGCACTTGCCGTCGTTGAAGCGCTCTTTCGCCGCATCGTAAGGCGGCTCGACCAGGCGGCTGCGTTTGCCACTCGTCACATCGAAGCGCCACAAGCCGTCGCGCATCGCCAGCAGCAAACCACCGCCGAGCAGCGGGGCCAGGCTGGCCGGCTCGGCTTCGAAGCTCCATTGCGCCAACGCTTGCGTCGCCGGGTCGAAGCGCTGCAGCGAGCGGCCAGGAATGTCGCAGTAATAGAGCACCTGCTCGCCGGGGTGCCACAGCGGCGACTCACCGAGCAGGGCTGGTGCCGCCACCGCGACGCGGATCGGCGCTTCCTCGGGCATCACACCACGGCGACTTCGAGTTTCATGGCGGCCTCGAAGCTCTCGCCCGGGGCCAGCGCGCGCAGGCCGTGCGCGGCCGGGTCGGCCATGTGGATTGCGTTCGACAAATGGCTGACCGGTTCGATGCAGAAGTAGTCGCGGTCGGCCGGCGTGTAGACCACGAGATACGGCAGCGACGAACTCAGCTGCAGCGAGAACTTCTCGTCGCGGATACGCGCCGGGCCCCTCCAGCCTTCGAAGCAGTTGTCGTAGCTCAGGTGCGACACGTCGCTGTCGATGCCGGGTTGCGCGACCTTGCGTGTGGGCAGCTGGGTGGCATCGGAATCCCAGCGGTCGGAGAGTTCGATGTGCAGGCGGCTGCGCGCGCGCTTGGGGAAGTAGGGGTGCCAGCCCAGCCCGACCGGCTGCGGCACGTCAGCCGTGTTCGTGAACACCATCTGCACGCTCATGGCCTGCGGCGTCAGCGTGAAGTACTGGCGCGCCTCGAAGGCGAAGGGCCAGTCGGCATCGGGCGTGTGTTCGTAGCGCAGCACCACTTCGAGCACGCTGCTCGAGACGATCTCCCAGGGCCGCAACCAGCCCACGCCGTGCAAAGAATGCGGGTTGTCGCCGAAGTTCGGCTGGGTCGTGTAGTCGTGACCCTTCCAGCGGAACTTGCGGTAGCCCAGGCGGTTGGAGTAGGGCACGAGGGGAAAGCTGGCCGACGGCCGCGACGCCTTCATAGACGCCGGCTCGGCCGACATCAGGATCGGCGTGTCGCGGTGCCAGAACCCGGCGATACAGCCCCCGAGGTCGGGCCGCAAGGCCAGCCGCAAAGCGCCCGCGTGCAATTCAAACGGCTGCAGTTCAAGACTCAGGTTCGATGATCCAGTCATGGCCCTCCCGGCGCGCTCGGAGCCCTGCACTGGGCGCACCGGTTGGCACGCCCCCGCAAGGTCGCACGATCGTACGCTGGTCTCGGGCATGCCCAAGGCGGGTTCAACCCAGTTCGGCCTTCAGATAATGCGCGCCGGGAATCGGATTGAAGTAGTACGGCGGAATCTCTTCGAAGCCGAGCGTCGCGTAGAGTTCGCGTGCCGACTCCATGTCGTCGAGCGTGTCGAGCAGCATCGCCGAATGGCCAGCGCGGCGCGCTTCGTCGAGCAGCGCCTGCGCCAGCACGCGGCCCAGGCCGAAGCGGCGAAACGCCGGGCGCACGTACAGGCGTTTCATCTCGCAGGCGTTGGCGTAGTCGACGTCGGCGAGCGCGCGAAACGCACCGCACCCGGCGAGCGCGCCGTCGACAAAGGCCAGCAGCAGATGCCCCGACGGCGCGGCATAGTCGCCCGGCAACCCGTCGAGTTCGGCGTCGAAGTTCTGGAAGCACAGATCGACGCTCAGGCTGCGGCCGTATTCGCGCAGGATCTCTCTGGCGGGTGCCAGCCACTCGGCCGAGTCGACGCAAACCAGCGAGATCTCGGGCGGGCGCTCGCCGGTGCTCATGGCTCGAACCACGATCCGTTAGCCACCAAGGCCAACGACCCAGGCCACCAGCGCGGCGCAGGCGCCCAACAACACGAGCGCCAGCACGCGCGAGGCACCGCTGTCGACCGACGCCGGCACGTCGGGCCCGAGCGCCTTGTCGCCCACCACCATCGGGCGCACCAGATTCTGCTTCTTCCTGACGAAGTAGTAGACGATCGCCGCCACGTGCAGCAGCACCAGCGTGATGATCAGCCACTGGCCGAAGCTCTTGTGCCACTGGGTGAGCAGTGAACTGGTCGCGCCCGACACGAACTTGATCAATGGCCCGGTGTTAGAGATCTCGTCGTCGGCGAACAGCCCGGTACCGATCTGCGCCGCCAGAATGGCCAGCAGCCCGAACACCGAAAACGCGCCGAGCGGGTTGTGCCCGACCTCGTGGTGTTCGTCGGCCCGGCTCTGGCCGCGCAGGTAGCGCAGCGTCGTGGCCGGTGCGTAGACGAAACTTGCAAAGCGTGACCAGCGCCCGCCCACCAGCCCCCACAGCACGCGGAACGCGAGCAGCGTGAACACCACGTAGCCGAGACGAAAGTGCCACACCATTGCATCGCCGCCGATCTTCGCGCTGATCACCGAGCCGATCACGCAGGCGGCCAGCGCCCAGTGGAAGGTGCGGGTCGGCAGGTCCCACACACGAACAGGTGCCGGCTGCGGCGTCATCACTGCGCTCATGCTGGAAGGCGCCGTGGCGGGCGCCGAGTTTCGATACACGCAAAGATAACCGCAAGCGGGCGTTTCGTTGCGCAGCACGGGGATATTTAGGCAGGCCGGGAATAAGCGGCCGGGTCGCTGCGTAAACTCTGCAGCGTTCGTTCGTGGCCTAGGCCGGCGAGCGGGCCTGCCCCGCCCAATTACAAACAACCCGCTCACGCCAGGAGATACCGCATGAAACGTCTGTTCCCGTCGATGCTGATGGCCGCCGCTGCGCTGGCCGGCTTTGCCACCGCCCTGCCGGCCGCGGCGCAGTTCGCCAAGCCCGAAGACGCGATCAAGTACCGCAAGGCGGCCTTCACGGTGATGGCCAGGCACTTCGGGCTGGTCGCCGGCATGGCCAACGGCAAGATTCCGTTCGACGCCAAGGCCGCGGCCAACAACGCCGAGATCGCCACCATGATGTCGAAGTTGCCGTACGCCGCCTTCGTCGACGGCACCGACAAGGGCGACACCAGGGCCGAACCGAAGATCTGGGCCGAGCGCGACAAGTTCAACGCTGCTGCGAGCAAGATGCAGGAAGAAATGGCCAAACTCAACGTGGTGGCCAAGGGTGGCAACATCGACGCCATCAAGGCCGCCGTCGGCGAGACCGGCAAGGCGTGCAAGGCTTGCCACGACGTCTATCGCAAGGAATAAATACCGTCAGAAAAGGGCGCGGCGCGGGCCGAGTTCAGGCCGCGCCGAGTACCTTGGCGAACACGGCGCTGTCGACATTGCCGCCGGTGAGCGGCACCCCGATGCAGCGCCCCGCCCACTTCTCGCGCTGCAGCAGCGCTCCGGCCAATGCCGCGGCGCCAGCGCCTTCGGCCACGTTGTGGGTGTCGGCGAACAGGGCGCGCATGGCCTCGGCGACCTGATCGTCGGTGACGGCGACCACGTCGTCCACTTCGCGCCGGATCACCGCCAGCGCCTGTTCGTCGGGCACGCGGCAGGCCATGCCGTCGGCAAGCACGGTCGTCACAGGCGCTTCGATCGCCCGCCCTTCGCGAAACGACTGTTGGTAGGCCGTGGCGTGCGCCGACACCACGCCGACGATGCGGGTGCCCACCCCGGTGTGGGCGCGCGCCGCAGCACAGGCGCAGATGCCCGAGCCCTGCCCGATCGGCACGAAAACCACTTCGGGCTGCACCGCCTCGAAGAATTCGAGCCAGTAGGTCGCCACGCCCCGCACCAGGTCGTCGTGGAACGACGGCACCATGTGGAGCTGGTGATCGCGGGCGAGTTGCCCGGCGTGTTCGCGCGCGGCCTGGAAGTCGCTGCCGTGTTCGATCAGATCGACCCCGAGTGCGCGCATCGCCGCATTCTTCTCGACCGAGTTGCCATGCGGCACCACGATGGTGGCGTGAAAGCCGTGGCGGCGCGCCGCGAAGCCGACCGACTGGCCGTGGTTGCCGCGGGTGGCGCTGATGACGGCGCGGCAGCCGGGCTCGCGCCGGCGCAAGGCGTCGAAGTACACCAGCCCGCCGCGCAGCTTGAAGGCACCGACGGCGGCGTGGTTCTCGTGCTTGACCCAGGCCTGCAGGCCCAGGCGCTGGTCCAGCAGCGGCCAGCGTTGTTGCGGCGTGGCCGGCATCGCCTCGCGCACGACGCGGCGGGCGTCTTCCATGGAGGAACGGTCGTACATGGTGGTCAGGCCTCGGTCGGGTGGGATTGCAGCGTGACGAAGCCACGCGGGCAGGAGAGCACGATCGTGAGCGCCGGCGCGCCAATGGCGGTGTCGCGTTCGATGGCCGGCGGCAACATCGGCGCGAGTGTCTCGGGCCAGCCGCCGAGGCACATCGTTTTCAGCTCGACACCGCTGGGCGCGAACGAATCGGTGGGGTGCACGTCGCCCCATTCGATCAGGGCCGGCGCCGCACCGCCGAGCAAACGGCGGCCGTCGGCGTGCAGGCTGATCTGCCAGCGCAGCAGGCCGCGCGGCGTGGCGCGCTCGGCGGGTTCGACCACGCCGCAGTCGATGCCGGCCGTCAACATCGCAGCGTGCGTTGCGGCGATGTCATCGCAGCGCGCAACCCAAGTCAGGAGCCGCGGGCCGTCGAGCAAGGCCTGCTGCAGCGCCGGCTCGTCCAGCCCGAACCAGCGTGCGCGGCGAGGCGTTGGCAGGCTCGGGTCGATCGCGATGATCTCGAAGTAGCTGCGCGGGAAGGCGGCAGAGCCAATCCCAAACACGCGGTTGTGCGTGCCCATGAACAGGTGCTGCCCGCCGGCCTCAGGGCGCAGGCCGAGCGCGGTTTCGCACCACGCCACGCCCTCGTCGAGCGTGCGTGCGGCGAGCACCAGGTGATCGAGTGCAAGCATCATGGAGACGCGGCCCTCAGAGCCTGAGTTCGCCACGCACGCAGCTCACGCTCGCGCCGCCGACCCAGACCGTGCCCGCCTCCCGGCTGATGTGCACACGCCCGGCCCGATGCAGGCAGGTGCCTTGCGCGGCCACATAAGCCTCGGGCGCCGCGCCACTTTCGATCAGCCACTGCGCCAGGCTCGCGTTCAGGCTGCCGGTGACCGGGTCTTCATAGCCCGCGCCGTCGCCGATCAATGCGCGCACTTCGAACTGGGCGTCGTGCCCCGCCGCGTGCGGGCCGACCACACCGAGCTTGATGCCGCCGAGCGCCGGCCAGTCGATCTGCAGATTCAGCACGGCCTCGGCGGAGCGCACACGCACTGCTGCCCAACCAGGGCCGTTGTCGACCCACTGGTGGGCCAGGACGTCTTCAGGCCGCAGCGCCAGCGCCTTGCCGATGCGCGCCAGCAACTCGTCTTCCAGCGGCCCGGTGCGCAAGCGTGGCGGCGCGGCGAACGCGAGCCGCGTGCCGCCGCGGCGAATGCGGATCAGGCCGACGGCACATTGCTGCACCGTCTCGCCATCAGCACGCGACACACCGCCCGCTTCCAACCACGCATGGCAGCTGCCGAGCGTTGGGTGGCCGGCGAAGGGCAGTTCACCGTGCGGCGTGAAGATACGCACCCGGTAGTCGGCGCCAGCGTCGGTGGGCGTGAGCAGGAACGTGGTTTCGCTCAGGTTGGTCCAGCGGGCGAAAGCCTGCATCTGTGCGTCGCCGAGCGCGTCGGCGCCGTGCACCACGGCCAGCGGATTGCCTTTGAGCGGCGTGGCGCTGAACACGTCGACCTGGGTGAATTTGAAGGGCATGAGAACTCCAAGAGGGGGTGGTTCAGGCCGTCGCGAGCGCGTTCACGCGTCTCTCAAGGCCTGCGCCAGCAGCTTCACACCACGTTCGATCTCGGGCGCGGCCACGGTGACGAAGGACAAACGCAGCGTGTTCAGGCGCGGCGCTTCGGCAAAGAAAGCCGCACCCGGCACGTAGGCCATGCCGAGCGCCACGGCCTTCGGCAGCAGCGCGACGGCGTCCACGCCTTCGGGCAGTTCGACCCAGAAGAACATGCCGCCGCTCGGCACCGTCCAGCGGCAGCCTTTGGGCATGTGCGCCTCCAACGCGGCGCGCATCGCGTCGCGCTGCGCCTTGTAGCGGGCGCGGATGGTCGGCACGTGGCGGTCGAGAAAACCGTTGCGGATCACTTCGAACACCACACGCTGGTTGAAGCCCGGCGTGTGCAGGTCGGCCGCTTGTTTGGCCTGCAGCAGTTTGGGCACCAGCGCGTGCGGGGCGATCACGTAGCCCAGGCGCAGGCCGGGCGCGAGCACCTTCGAGAACGAGCCGAGGTACACGCTGCCTTCGCTCCAGCGCGAGGCGAGTGGTGCCGGCGGGGCGGCATCGAACCACAGGTCGCCGTAGGGGTTGTCTTCGACGATCGGCAGCGCCAGTTCGCGCGCTGCAGCGCTCAGCCGCGCCCGCCGCGCTTCGCTCATGCAACGCCCGCTCGGGTTCTGGAAGTTGGGCAACAGGTACAGAAAACGCGCGCCCTTCGCGACGCCGAGTGATTCGGGGATCGGGCCGTCTTCGTCACACGGCACAGTGACGATTTCAGGTTCGTAGGGCGCGAACGCCTGCAGCGCGCCGAGGTAGGTGGGCGCCTCGACGGCCACCGTGCTGCCGGCATCGATCAGCACCTTGCCGACCAGGTCGAGCCCCTGCTGCGAGCCGGTGGTGATGAGCACCTGCGCCGCGTCAACATGCACACCCTGCGCCGCCATGTGCGCCGCGACCCATTCGCGCAGCGGCGCGAACCCTTCGCTGGCGGCGTATTGCAGCGCTTCGCGCGGCGCCTCGCGCAGCACCAGCGCGGTGGCCTCGCGCATCGCCTCGATGGGAAAGCTGTCGGGCGAGGGCAGCCCGCCGGCGAGCGAAATGATGCCCGGCTTCTCGGTGATCTTCAGGATCTCGCGAATCACCGACGGGTTCATTCGCTCGGCGCGGCGCGCCATTTTCCAGGGGCTGGCATTCATCAGACATTCCTTTGCAAGGGCACTGCGTTCGCCGGCATCTTCTTGCCGACGAACACGACGGCGATCACCGCCAGCGAAAACAACACGGTCGTGGCTTCGAGTTTTTCGCCGAGCACCGGCACGGCGAACAGCAGCGCGAGAAAAGGCTGCACCAGTTGCACCTGGCTCACGCGCACCGCGCCGCCGAGCGCCAGGCCGCGGTACCAGGCAAAAAACCCGAGCCACATCGAAAACAGCGTGACGTAGACAAAGCCGCCCCAGGCGCTGGCGCGCACCGGCTGCGCCGGCCAGACCCACATCATCACCGGCAGCGTGAATGGCAGGCTGATCACGAGCACCCAGCAGATCACCTGCTCGGCTTTCAGTTCGTTGGCCACGCTGGCGCCGGCCACGTAGCCGACCGAGGAGCTGATCACCCCCATCAGCAGCAAGCCATCGGCGGCCGACAAGCTGCCGCCGCCCTGGTGCGCCGCGAAGGCCAGCACCATCGCGCAACCGAGCAAGGCGCACACCCAGAAGCCGATCGAAGGGCGCTGGCGAAAGTGCCACGCCGCCGCTGCGGCCGTGGCCAGCGGCATGAGACCGCTGACGACGGCGGCGTGCATCGCGTCGACATGGCGCAGCGCCAGCCCGAGGAACAGCGGGAATCCGACCACGGTGCCGAGCGCGCAGAGCGCTAGCGCACCTAGGTAACGGCGCTGCAGCGCGGGCGCGCCAGTGAAACGCAGGTAAGCGACGCTCAGCAGGCCGGCGAACGCGGCGCGCCCTGCCGTCACGAAAGCCGGCGCGAGCTGCGGGTCACTGGCCGGGCCGACCGCCAGGCGCGTCATCGGCAGCGTCATCGCGAAGATGACCACGCCGAGCAGGCCCAGCCACAGGCCCCGGGTTTCGTCGGCGCTGTGCGCGCTCATCGCTGAACCCTGACGAAGGCGCGCGACAACAGACCATGGTGTAGGCGGGGCATGTTGCCCAGTCTACGGCCACGACCAGCACAGAGACAGTACACTTTGCTCGCACACACCAGAATCTGTACTGGTCTATGCACCGACACAAAGACACGACGAATGCTCGATTCAACCGCCCCCGACGCCCCGACCCCGCTGACCCGCGAGGCCGACACGTCGTTGACCGAGCAACTCTCGGGCCGGTTCGCCGAGCGCATTCGCCAGCGCCTGCTGGCACCCGGCGCGCGGCTGCCCTCGGTGCGCGAGTGCGCACGCCGCCACGCGGTCAGCCCGCACACCGTGGTGGCGGCCTACGACCAGTTGCTGGCGCTGGGCCTGGTCGAAGCGCGCAAGCAGCGAGGCTTCTTCGTGCGCGAGACCACGCCGGCTCGCGCGCCCGACCCCCGCGAGAGCGCCACCGAGCGCAGCTTCAGTCACCCGCTGCCAGTCAGCGCCACCTCCCTGATCCGCGGCATGTTCCAGCCGCCGGGCGGGCGCTCGATGCCCGGGCTGGGCACGCTGCCGGCCGACTGGCTCGACCTGCCGATGCTGGCCACCGCGCTGCGCACCGTCACGCGCGGCGCGCAGCTCGGCGCCATGTCGCTGCAGTACGGCGACCCGGCCGGCGAACTGCGCCTGCGCGAAGCGCTGGCCACCAAGCTCGCCGACCACGGCGTGAGCGCGTCGGCGCAGCAGATCATCACCACCGTCGGCGCCACGCAGGCGCTCGATGTGGTCACGCGCACGCTGCTGCGCGCGGGTGACAGCGTGCTGGTCGACGAACCCGGCTGGTCGGTCGAATACGCGCGGCTGGCCGCGCTCGGGATGCGCGTGCTGCCGGTGCCGCGCGGCCCAGCCGGGCCCGACCTGGCGGTGATGCGGCGCCTGATCGAAGCGCAGAAGCCGGCGCAGCGACCGCGCCTGTACGTGACCGTGTCGGTATTGCACAACCCGACCGGCGCGTCGCTCTCGCTGCAGTCGGCCCACCGCGTGCTCGAACTCGCCAAGTCGCACGACCTGCAGATCGTGGAAGACGACACCTACGCCCACCTCGCGCCCGCGCACCTGCCGCGCCTGGCCGCGCTCGACGCGCTGGAGCGCACGGTCTACATCTCGGGGTTCTCGAAAATCCTGGTGCCGAACTGGCGCGTCGGATTCATGGCGGCGCCGCTGGCGCTGGTCGACCGCCTGGTCGACACCAAGCTGCTGACCACGCTGACCACGCCTGGCATCACCGAGCAGGCGCTCGCCTACTGCCTGGAACAAGGCCTGCTGCGCCGACACACTGAACGGGTGATGCAGCGGCTGGCGGCTGCGCGGGCCCGTACCGTGAAGCTGGCCGAGGCCCACGGCTGCCACTTCGCGGCCCCGCCACACGGCCTGTTCGGCTGGGTCGACGTGGGCGTCGACACCGAGCGGCTGGCGCAGCTGATGCTCGACGACTGGCTGATCGCACCCGGCGCGCTGTTCCACGCGACGCACCGCCCGACCACGCTGATGCGCATCAACTTCGCGACCAGCCAGGATGCGCGCTTCTGGCGCGCCCTGGACCGGGCGCGGGCCGGGCTGTGAGCCGTTTGTCGGGCCGCCGGTCCGACCATGGGGTCGCGTCGGCAGCCGCTAGAGGTCAGAATGCGGGCGACATGAACGGCGAGTTGTTCGATTCCACCATCCCCTTCGGCGAGCCGGAGCTGCTGCGCGCGAGCGCGTTCCGGCGCTACCTCGACGAGTTGGGCGCCGAATCGCGGCGCCTGGGCACGGGCCCGCGGATCTCGCGCGTCTCGCAGCTGAGCCCGTCCTTGCGCGCCGATCTGCTGCGTTTCGAGCACGATGGGGGCTCCGAAGCCATGGAAGTATTGGCCGCCTGCGTCAGGCATGCCAAGAGAGTGACCATTCACCTCAAATGCGGTGACCGGGTGCTGCCGCTGACGGTGTTCCCGCAAGAGCGACTGATTCACTGCCCGATGAACCTCGACGAATTGATCGACCGCTACCTGCTCGATCTGCGCGTGATGCACGTTGAACCCGCGTTGCTGCGCCCGCCTGGCGACACCGACACGGCGCTGGTCGGTGACACACAACTGCACCACCCGCTCGCCCCGCTGCTGTGGGAAATGGCGATGCGCGGCCCGCGCCGCGAGCTGTTGCCCGAGATCGCCGGGCCGGCGGTCTACCGTGTTTCACCGGGGCTCGACATCGCTGCGCTGCCAGCCAGCGGGGTGCTGAAGGCGGCGATCGAGCGGCTGCGCCCGCAGGCCGCCAACCTGCACGAGATTGCCTCGTGGCCCGCGCTCGACAAGGAGCGCGCCGCGCGCCTGCTGAACGCGCTGTACCTGCAGGCCGGGCTGATCGTCAGCCGCTCGCACCCGGCAGCGGTGCGCGACAGCTGGTTCGGCGGGCTGTAGCCAAAAACGTCAACGCGCGCCGAGCGCTTCCCAGCGCTCCATCGCGGCCAGCAGTTCATCGTCGATCCTGGCATGGCGCGCCTGCGCTTTCATCGCGCGGTCGGCTTCCTTCGTGTACGACTCGGGCTGAGCCAGGAACGTGGCGAGCTCTTTCTGCTCGGCTTCCAGCGTTTCGATGCGCTTGGGCAGCTCATCGAGTTCACGCTGTTCCTTGTAGCTGAGCTTGCGCGGCTTCGCGGCGGCGACCGGAGCGGGCGCCGCGGCCTTCGATGCGGGCGGGGTGTCTTTCGCCTTCCCGGCCGCACGCGACGCCTGGTCACGCAACAGCTTGGCGCGGTCACGCTGGAGCTTCCAGTCTTCGTAGCCGCCTTCGTACTCGCGCCATTGCCCGGGCGATTCATCGCCTTCCCAGACGATGGTGCTCGTCACCACGTTGTCGAGAAAGCGCCGGTCGTGGCTGACGAGGAAGACCGTGCCCTTGTAGGCCTGCAGCAGTTCTTCGAGCAGTTCGAGCGTGTCGATGTCGAGGTCGTTGGTCGGCTCGTCGAGCACCAGCACATTCGCCGGCAGCGCGAACAGGCGCGCGAGCAGCACGCGGTTTCGCTCGCCGCCACTGAGCGTGCGCACCGGCGAGTTGGCGCGCTCTGGCGAAAACAAGAAGTCGTTCAGGTAGCTCATCACGTGCTTGCGCTGGCCGGCGAACTCGACCCACTCGCTGCCCGGGCTGATGGTGTCGGCCAGCGTCGCATCGAGGTTCAGCGTGCTCCGCATCTGGTCGAAGTAAGCCACTTCGAGCTTGCTGCCCTGGCGAATCTTGCCGCTGTCGGGCTGCAGTTCGCCGAGGATCAACTTGAGCAGTGTCGTCTTGCCGGCGCCGTTCGGGCCGATCAGGCCGACCTTGTCGCCGCGCAGGATCGTCGCGCTGAAATCCTTGACGATGACCTTCGGGGTTTCGTGGTCGTTGAAACGCAGCGAGACCTCTTTGAGCTCGGCGACGATCTTGCCGCTCGGCGCACCGGTGTCGACTTCGAGCCGCACCTGGCCGAGCGAGTCGCGCCGCTTCTGGCGCTGGTCGCGCAGCACCTCGAGGCGCTGGATGCGCGCGACGCTGCGGGTGCGACGCGCTTCCACACCTTTGCGGATCCAGACCTCTTCCTGCGCCAGCAGCTTGTCGGCGCGCGCATTGGCGAGCGCGTCGGACGAGAGCTGCTCTTCTTTCATGCGCTCGTAGGCGCTGAAGTTGCCCGGGTAGCTGCGGATGATGCCGCGGTCGAGTTCGATGATGCGGGTGGCCACACCGTCGAGGAAGGCACGGTCGTGGGTGATCAGCATCACGCTGCCCTTGAAGCCGCGCAACAACTCTTCGAGCCAGGCGATCGAGTCGAGGTCGAGGTGGTTGGTGGGCTCGTCGAGCAAAAGCACGTCGGGCACCGCGACGAGGGCTTGTGCCAGCGCCACGCGCTTTTTCATGCCGCCGGAAAGCTGGCCGATGTCGCGCGTGCCGTCGAGGTGCAACTGCGCGAGCGTGGTTTCCACACGCTGTTCCCAATTCCAGGCGTCGAGCGCTTCGATGCGGGTTTGCAAGGCATCGAGGTCAACGCCGTCGGCGTGTTCTTCGTAGGCCTGGCGCACCGCACGCGCTTCGGCAACACCTTCGCTCACCGCTTCGAACACGCTGTGGCCGGGCTCGAACACCGGCTCCTGCGGCACGTAGCAGATGCGCACGCCCTGCGTCATCTGCAACAGGCCGTCGTCGAGCTTTTCGAGCGCGGCGATGATTTTCAGCATCGACGACTTGCCGGCGCCGTTGCGGCCGATCAGGCCGAGCCGCTCGCCAATTTCGAGCGAAAACGCGGCTCCGTCGAGCAGGGCCACGTGGCCGTAGGCCAGGTGGGCATTGGAAAGGGACAGGAGAGCCATGGAGTCACACGCAGCCTGCGCGCGCGACGCGCCAGGGCTTTCAGGGAAAACGCGGATTATCCCTGCATGCGCCTGCGCAAGTGTTCAACCAGCCAGCGCCGACTCCAGCGCGTCGACGAACATCTTCGCCACATCGAAGCCACTTTGCTGCGTGATCTCCTGAAACCCGGTCGGGCTGGTCACGTTGATCTCGGTCACGCAGTCGCCGATCATGTCGAGGCCGATCAGCAACAAGCCGCGGCGGCTAAGCAGCGGGCCGATCGCTTCTGCCACGCCGCGGTCGTGTGCGCTCAGCGGCTGCGCCACGCCCTTGCCCCCGACCGCCAGGTTGCCGCGGATCTCGCTGCCCTGCGGAATGCGCGCGAGTGCGTGCGGCACCGGCTTGCCGCCGATGATCAGGATGCGTTTGTCGCCCTTCGTGATCTCGGTCAGGTAACGCTGCACCATCACTGTTTCGGCGCCGCCCTTGTTCAGGGTTTCGATGATGCTGCCGAGGTTCAACCCGTCGGGCCCCACGCGGAAGATGCCCATGCCGCCCATGCCGTCGAGCGGCTTGAGGATGATGTCTTTGTGCTCGGCGTGAAAGCGCTTGATGTCGGCCTCGCTGCGCGTCACCAGCGTCGGCCCGATGAACTCGGGGAATTCGAGGATGGCGAGTTTCTCGGGGTGGTCGCGCAGCGCGCGCGGGCTGTTGAAAACGCGCGCGCCTTCGCGCTCGGCCTGTTCGAGCAGGTGCGTGGCGTAGAAGTATTCGCTGTCGAAGGGCGGGTCTTTGCGCATCACGACCGCATCGACATCGGCGAGCGCGGTGACTTGCGGCTCGCCTTGCGGCTTGAACCAGTCGTGAGCGTCGCCGGTGAGCGTGAAAGCACGCAGTGGTGCGCTGACCTTGCCACCGCGCTGCCACATCACGTGCTGCGGTTCACACGCGAACAACGCGTGGCCGCGCGAGGCGGCCTCGCGCATCATCGCGAAGGTCGAGTCTTTGTAGGTCTTGAAGCTGGTCAGTGGGTCGGCGATGAAGAGCAGTTTCATGATGAATCTGGGAAGACGCGTCAGGCAGCGGCGCGGGGCCGCCACTGTTGCACAAAAAGCGCGAGCGCGCCGGCCACCATACCCCAGAACGCCGAGCCGATGCCGGCCAGGCTCACGCCACTGAGCGTGACAAGAAACGTGATCAGCGCGGCCTCGCGGTGCGCTTCTTCTTTCAAGGCCAGCGCCAGGCCGCCGCCGATGCTGCCGAGCAACGCCAGGCCAGCGATCGCCACCACCAGCTCGCGCGGGAATGCCGTCAACACGCCGGTGACGGCCGCGCCGAACAGCCCGACCACGCAGCAGATCAGCCCGCAGGTGGCCGCGGCCATGTAGCGCTTGTCGGGGTCGGGGTGCGCTTCGCGGCCCATGCAGATCGCGGCGGTGATCGCCGAGAGGTTGAGCGCGAACGCGCCGAAAGGGGCGAGCACCAGCGTGGCCACACCGGTGAGCGTGACGATCTTCGAGATCGGCATGTCGTAGTGCGCGGCACGGATCGCGGCCACGCCGGGCAGGTTCTGCGATGCCATGGTCACCACGAACAGCGGCAGAGCCAGGCTCACGGTCGCGCGCCAGCTGAATTCAGGTGCCGTGAACACCGGCACCGTCAAGCCCCAATGCACGCCTTCGAGGTGGAGCTGGCCATTGAAGGCTGCGAAGACGATGCCGGCCGCAAGCACACCGGGGACCGCATAACGCGGCCACAGGCGGCGGCCGACGAGGTAGGCCGCGAGCATCAGCAATACCAGGGTGAACGCCGACTTCAGCGCCACGAAGGCGTCAAGCCCGAAGCGTGTGAGCACGCCGGCCAGCAAGGCGCTCGCGATCGGCATCGGGATGCGCGAGAGCAGCCGCTCGAACCAGCCGGTGATGCCGAACAGCGTGATCAGCGCCGCGCAGACGATGAACGCGCCGGTCGCCTCGGCCATGCCGAAGCCCCCCGCGATGCCGGCCGTGGCAAGCACCGCGGCGCCGGGCGTGCTCCACGCCACCATCACCGGCTGGCGCAGCCACAACGAGGGCAACAAGGTGCACAAGCCCATGCCCAAGCCGAGCGCCCACATCCACGAACTGATCTGAGCCGGCGTGGCGCCGAGCGACGTGGCGGCCTGGAACACGATGGCCACCGAACTGGTGAAACCGACCAGCACGGCAACGAAGCCGGCGCTGGCGGCAGAGAGTGACAGGTCGGAGAGGCGGGCTCGCATGCTGCGAGGATAACGGCGGGGCAGGGCCCGCTCGGCGGGCCTAGATCTCGAGCTTCGAGCCGAGTTCGACGACCCGGTTGGTCGGCAGGCTCAGGAAGTCGGCGGCTGCCGCCGCGTTGCGGTGCATGCCGACGAAGAGCTTTTCGCGCCAGGCGGCCATGCCGCCGCCGGTGGTCGGGATCACGATGTCGCGCGAGAGGAAGTACGACGTGTCCATGTCGTCGATGACACAGCCGCGGTTTTTCAACAGCGCCAGCGCTTCGGGCACGTCGGGTTCGTTCTTGAATCCGAAGTTGAGCGTGACCTGCCAGCAGTCGTGACCGAGCGGCTCCATCTCGCAGCGCTTGTCGAAGCCGACCCAGGGCACCTCGTGGTGCTTCACGGTGACAAACAGGTTGGTCTCGTGCAGCACCTTGTTGTGCTTCAGGTTGTGCAGCAGCGCGTTGGGCGTGAGGCCCTGGTCACTGACGAGAAACACCGCCGTGCCCTGCACCCGCGTGGGCGGGCTCACGAACACGGCTTCGAGAAAACTCTTCAGGTCGATCGCGTCTGCGCGCAAGCGTGCCGACATCAGGCGGCGGCCCTGCTTCCACGTCATCATCAGCATGAACATCACGCCACCGATGGCCACCGGGAACCAGCCGCCGTCGAACACCTTGACGACGTTGGCGCCGAAGTAGACGAAGTCGACGACGAAGAAGAATCCGGTGGCCGCGAAGCTCAGCGACCACGGGTACTTCCAACCGTAGCGGATCACGAAGAAGGTCATCGTGGTGGTGATCAGCATGTCGATCGTCACCGCGATGCCGTAGGCGGCCGCGAGCTTGGTGGTCGACTGGAAGATCACCACCGCGATCACGATGCAGAAATACAGGCTCCAGTTGATGAAGGGCACGTAGATCTGGCCCGCCTCTTTCACCGAGGTGTGCAGCAAACGCAGACGTGGCAGGTAACCGAGCTGCATCGCCTGCTTGGTGACCGAGAACGCCGCGGTGATGAGGGCTTGCGACGCGATCACGGTGGCGCAGGTGGCCAGCCCGATCAGCGGGTACAGCGCCCAGGTCGGCGCCATCTCGAAGAACGGGTTGCCGACCTTGCTCGGGTGTTCGAGCAGCATCGCGCCTTGGCCGAAATAGTTGAGCACCAGCGCCGGCATCGCCAGGCCGAACCAGGCCAGCCGAATGGGCTTCTTGCCGAAATGGCCCATGTCGGCATAAAGCGCTTCGGCACCGGTCACGCACAACACCACCGAGCCGAGCGCAATAAAGGCCACTGCGGGGTTGCCGATCAGGAACACGAGCGCGAAGTGCGGGCTCAGCGCCCACAGGATGGCCGGGTTTTCGGCGATGTGCACGAGGCCAAGAATGGCCAGCGAGGCGAACCACAGCACCATCACCGGCCCGAACAAGCGGCCCACGCTGGCAGTGCCGCGGCGCTGCACCATGAACAGCGCGGTCAGCACCACCAGGGTCAATGGCACGACATAGCGTTCCAGCGCAGGTGCCGCGACCTCCAGGCCTTCGATGGCAGAGAGCACCGAGATCGCCGGCGTGATCACACCGTCGCCGAAGAAGATCGCCGTGCCGAAGATGCCGAGCAGCAGCAGGCGCTTGCGCAGCCGCGGCCGGTCTTTCACGGCCTGCGAAGCGAGCGCCAGCATGGCGATCAGGCCCCCTTCGCCGTTGTTGTCGGCACGCAGGATCAGCAGCACGTATTTGACCGAGACCACCACGGTCAGCGTCCAGAACACCAGCGAGAGCACGCCGTAGATGTTTTCGGCCGTGAGCCGCACGTGGCCGTGGGCAAACACTTCCTTCAGTGCATAGAGCGGGCTGGTGCCGATGTCGCCGTAGACGATGCCGATGGCACCGAGGGTGAGGCCGGCGAGCGCTGACTTGCTGGGGGTGGAAGGGGATCTCACTCGGGGCGAACGCTGTTCAGGACCGGGATCGGTTCAGGATTCATTGTGCACTCGGGGCTGGGCCCTCGAAGCACCCGGAGTCGGGTGCCAACGGCGGCACGGAGCGAGATTCTGCGCCCGCCCGCAGCGCGCGGCAGCCGCCGCCGCGTTCCATGTTGCGGCGCAGCAACCGCGCGCCGATCGCGGTTGCCAAGCCTTGGCCAACGGGCTATTCGTAGACTTCGGCGTCCGGGTCGGTGGCTTCGAGCTCATAACTGGCCGCCACCATCGCGAGGCGCGCGACCACGCCGTACATGTAGAAGCGGTTCGGTGCGCTGGCGCCGGGTTTGGCGCCGGGCTTGGGCAATTGGTTGTGTTCGGCGAAGGCCAGCGGCACGAAGCTCGCGCCCGGCGAGTTCAGGTTTTCGTCGACACCTCGTTCGGCATTGACGCGGTAGAAGCCGCCCACCACGTAACGGTCGATCATGTAGACCACCGGTTCGGCCACTGCATCGTTCACGCGCTCGTAGGTTGGCACACCTTCCTGCAGGATGACGTCGCTCACCTCCTGCCCGTCCTTGATCACGCCCATCTTGTGGCGCGCCTTGCGGTTCAGGTCAGAAAGTTCCTTCGGGTCGCGCACGGTCATGATGCCCATGCCATGGGTGCCGGCGTCGGCCTTGACGATGATGAAGGGCTTCTCCTGGATGCCGTATTCCTTGTACTTGCGGCGGATCTTGCCGAGCAGCGTCTCGG
>JBDTTU010000079.1:0-20333 GCA_039930465.1 Burkholderiales bacterium | reverse complement strand
TCCCAGTAGTCGCGCGAGACGTGCTTGCGGATCTTCTCTTCGCGCTCGACCATGATCGACAGCGTGGGCGTCTGCACCCGGCCGACGGTGGTGAGGAAGAAGCCGCCGTCGCGCGAGTTGAAGGCCGTCATCGCCCGCGTGCCGTTGATGCCGACCAGCCAGTCGGCCTCGGAGCGGCAGCGGGCGGCGTCGGCCAGCGGCAGCATCTGCTTGTCGCTGCGCAGGTGCTCGAAGCCGTCGCGGATCGCTGCCGGCGTCATGCTCTGCAGCCACAGCCGCTTGACCGGATGCTTGCTCTTGCTGTGCTGCTGAATCAGCCGGAAGATCAGCTCGCCTTCGCGGCCCGCGTCGCAGGCGTTGATCAGTTCGCTCACGTCCTTGCGCTTGACCAGCCTCATGATCGCCGCGAGCCGGCTCTTGCTCTTGTCGATCGGGTTGAGGTCGAAGTGCGGTGGAATCACCGGCAGGTTCGCGAAGCTCCATTTGCCCCGCTTCACGTCGAACTCTTCCGGTGCCTTGATCTCCAGCAGGTGGCCCACGGCCGAGGTGACGAGAAAGGTGTCGCTCTCGAAGTACTCGTCGTGCTTGTCGAATTTGCCGGCAGTCGGTGTGAGGGCGCGCACGATGTCCTGTGCGACGGAGGGCTTCTCGGCAATGATCAAAGACTTGCTCATGTTTCTTTCGTCGTTTCGCGGGGCCGTGCCACCGCATCAATACAATCCGGGCTTCTCGCGCGCACGCACACGCGCGCGCACCCATGATTTCAATGTACCCAAAGAATCCGATGCCGCAAGCCGCCGCCGCCAACAGCCCTTCACCAGCTCCTTCCAAGGCCAGCGGCCGCCGCATCCAGGTGCGCCTCTCGGGCGTGCACGGCAAGGGGGTGTTCGCCGTGGCACCCCTCAAGCGCGACGACTTCATCATCGAATACCAGGGCGAGGTCATCACCTGGAAAGAAGCGCTGCGCCGCCACCCGCACGACCCGAAAGACCCGGACCATACCTTCTACTTCCACGTCGATGACAAACACGTGATCGACGCCAAGGTCGGTGGCAACGCGGCACGCTGGATCAACCACGCCTGCAAGCCCAACTGCGAGGCCGACGAAGTCGGCGGCAGGGTCTTCATCAAGGCCCTGCGCGCCATCAAGCCCGGCGAAGAACTCTTCTACGACTACGGCCTGATCATCGACGAGCGCTACACGCCCAAACTGAAGAAGCAGTTCGAGTGCCGCTGCGGCACCAAAGGCTGCCGCGGCACCATGCTCGCCCCGAAGCGCTGACGCCCATGGCCGAACAAACACTTCAGTGGGGCGCAGAAGCCCTTTGGCAACAGCTTGAACCCCTGCTGCCGGGCCTGAGCGTCGAAGTGGTTCACAGCACGATCTCCACCAACACCGCGCTGCTCGACCGCGCCCGTGTGGTGCAGGAAAGCGAGCTCGAGGCCGGCAACGTGCAGGTGCGGCGCAGTGTCGAAAGTGGTGCTTTCGGGCGCCGTGCGGTCGACGTGCAACCGTGCCTGCTGGTGGCAGAGCACCAGATCGGCGGGCGCGGCCGGCAAGGTCGCACCTGGCAATCGACACCCGGCGCGTCGCTCACCTTCTCGCTCAGCCTGCCACTGGCAAGCGTCGACTGGTCGGGCCTGTCGCTCGCGGTCGGCGTGGCCCTGGCCGATGCGCTCGACGCCGCGCCGGCCGAGGCGCCGGGGCTGCGCATCGGCCTCAAGTGGCCGAACGACCTGTGGCTCGTCGGCGATGGCCACGAAGGCCGCAAGCTCGGCGGCGTGCTGATCGAAACCGTGGCGGCCGGGCCGCAACGCCTGGTCGTGATCGGCGTGGGCCTGAACATCCTGCCCTTCAGCGCCGACGATTTCTCCAGCGGCTTCGCGTCGGTGCACGAGCTGGCCCCCACCAGCACCGCACCCGGCGTGCTGGCGCAAGTGATGATGCCGCTGGTGCTGGCGCTGAAGCGCTTCGAGGCCGAAGGCTTCGCCGCATTTGCGCCGTGCTTCGCAGCGCGCGACCTGCTGCGCGGGCGTGCCGTGCGCACCACGCAGGCCGACGCCAGCGACGGCGTGGCGCAGGGGGTGTCCGAGACCGGCGAATTGCTGGTGCTGACCGACGCCGGGCTGAAGCGCGTGTCCAGCGGCGAGGTCAGCGTGCGCCTGCGCGGTGCTTCGTTGCCGGCGCCGCTCGGCCCACGCTGAACCCGCGCACTCATGCTCCGGCTGCTGCTGCTCTTGCTGATCACGGCCAACCTGGGTTTTTATTCCTGGACCCAGGGCTGGCTCGACGGCGTGGTGGGCATACGCGCCACCGGCGACCGCGAGCCCGAGCGCCTGGCGCGGCAACTGCGGCCCGAGGCGGTCGTGATCCTGCCGCCGGAATCCGAGGCTTCCTCAAGCGCGGCGGCCACAGCAGCACCGGCCTGCCTCGAGGCCGGCCCGTTCAGCCCGACCGAGCTGGTGGCGGCCATCACTTCGCTGAAGCAGTTGTTGCCCACGGCGGCCGAGGGCGGCTGGGCCGAAGTGAAAACCGAATTACCGGGCAGCTGGATCGTCTACATGGGCAAGTTTCCCGACGCCGAAGGCCTGGCGAAGAAAGAACAGGAGCTCAAGCGCCTGAAGCTCGATTTCGAACTGGTGCGCAGCCCGCCCGCGCTCGACCGCGGCGTTTCGCTCGGCCGATTCGACCAGCGCGCTGCCGCCGACAAGGCGCTCGAACGCTTCACGCAGCAAGGCGTGCGCACCGCCAGGGTGGTGGAACTCAGCCCGCCTGGCAACGCCAGCATGCTGCGCGCGGCTCGGGCTGACTCCGCGTTGGCGAATCAACTCGTGGCACTGAAAGCCGCGAGCCTGGGCAAGGGATTCGCGGCCTGCGCGAAAGCGCCGTAGCGCGGCCCGTCCGGGATACGCTCTTCGGTTTGCCGATCAGCGCGGTGCCTTGGCCAGGCGCCGCTGGCGCCGCGAGGCCAGGTGCAGGGCCAGCGTCGACGCCACCAGCGTCCACAGCCATTCGAGGTTCAAAGCGCCGCCGCCGCCACCGCCCGACGAAGGGGCGGGGGTCACCGGCGTGCCCGGCGACGCGTTCACGGTCAGCGTCGTGCTCGTGCTGGCTTGGCGGCCGGCGCTGTCGGTCACGGTCAGGCTGACGACCACCGTGCCCGCCGCGCTGGTGGCCAACGTGGCGCTCGATGCGTTTTTAGCGCTCGTGAATGTGGCATTGCCGCTGATGACGTCCCACAGGTAAGTGTCGATGCTAGCGCTGCCGCTGGCCCGCGACTGCGTGCCGTCGAGCGCCACCGCGTCGCCGGCCGTGACCGTGGTGCTGGCGACGCTGATGTTGGCGGTGACCACAGCGACCGCGGCCACCGCGGCGCCCGCGTCGAGCAGGCCGGCACCGCAGGTTGCAGAGTTGCAGTAGCACTCGTAGTCTTGCGGAGCACTCCCACTCGGAGAGGTGCACTGTGTGACAGGCACAAAAGGCCCGCCAGGAATCCGTTGAATTGGGGCGGCACCCGTGCTGGGAAAAGCTCGTGCTGTGCTCTTCAGTGCCGCAAGCACTTGGGCCGGCGTCAACGACGGGTTGGCCGATAACATCAGCGCTGCGGTACCGGCGACCAACGGTGCGGAGAAGCTCGTTCCCAGCGTTGGCTCGCTTGGCCCATCGCCATTGGTGTAGATGTTGGCGCCCGGGCCTTGAGTGCCGGCGTTGCTCGTCGTCAACAGTGGATACAGGCACGCGCCGGAGCTGTTGAAACAATTGCCCGCGGGCGCGCTGATGGACGCCTTATCGCCGAGGTTTGAATAGCCCACCTTGGTGCCGCTATGGCGCAACCCTGCCACGCCGATCACGCCGGTGCAATTCGCCGGCGTACCGACCGCGAGACCCTCGTTGCCAGCCGCCGCGACCACGACGACCCCGGCCGCCAGCACCGAATTCACAGCGTCCTGGTAGGACTGGCTGCAGGTCGTCGACGCCGAGCCCAGGCTGAGGTTGATCACTTTTGCCGGGTTCGGGTTGCTCGGCACGCCCGCAACCGGCAGCCCTGCAGCCCACAACATCGCCTGCTGGATGTCGGAAGACAGGCCTCCGCATTTGCCCAGCACCCGCACGGGAAGAACCATCACGTCGCGGCCGATGCTGGCCATGCCGACGCCGTTGTTGGTGGCGGCACCGATCAGGCCGGCCGTCTGCGTGCCATGCCAGATGCTGTCGCCGATGTCAGCGGTTGTGCAACCAGGAACGCCACCAACGCCATTCACTGGAACATCGGCGGCTGTGACCCAGTCACCGGGGTCGGAAGGGTCGCTGTCACGCCCGCCCCCATCGTTGGCATTGAGCGGGTTGGTGATGAAGTCGTAGCCCGGCAGCAGCTTGCCGGCGAGATCAGGGTGGTCTTTGCGAACGCCGGTGTCGAGCACCGCAACGACAACGCTGCTGCGGCCGGTTGTGATGGCCCAAGCCGCTTCGGCGTTGACGGCCGAGACCAGCGTGGTGTTCGGCGCCTGCAGGTACCACTGCCCCGAGGCCGGGCTAGTGGTGAGCGCGGCGCGGTACAGCGGGTCGTTCGGCGCGGCGAAAGCGCGCATGCGCTCGTCGACCTCGGCGTATTCCACATCGCTCTGCGCCGCCAGGCGCGCCGCGAGTTCGCGCGAGCCGATGCCCTTGGCGGTGAGCACCTGCGTGCGTGCGCCGAGTGCGTGCCCGTCGCTCAGCTGCAGGCCGAGACGCGACGAAAGCATCTGCGCCTGCATCGGCTGGGTTGCATTCGGGTTCGCGGCGAATGCGCGCGCCATGCTCGAATCGGCCTTGAACTTGACAATGACCCGCGCTTCGGTTTCGGCCGGCTGCACGTCGGGTGCGCGCCGCAGCGGGCCGCGCTCGGCACTCCACGCAGGGGCGGCCGCCGCGGCGCAGAGCAAGACCCAGCCGGCGGCCGTGATCGAACGACGAAACGAAGCGATTTTCATGAGAGCCCGACACCCGACGATGGACCGCAAAGTGTAGGCCTCAGGCACGCTCGCCAAGCGCAGAGGAATACCGCTGCCATGCACGCGGTTGTACGCGGATGTAAACCGCGCAAGAAGCACAAAGCCCGCTCGGGGGCGGGCTTTGTGGGGAAGGCGGGAGCCGTTTACTTCGCGACCACGCGCACCATTTCGAGCACCTTGTTCGAGTAGCCCCACTCGTTGTCGTACCAGGACACCACCTTCACGAACGTGCTGTCGAGCGCGATGCCGGCTTCGGCGTCGAACACCGAGGTCATCGACTCGCCGCGGAAATCGGTCGACACAACCTTGTCTTCGGTGTAGCCGAGCACACCCTTCAGCGCGCCTTCCGACTGCGCCTTCATTTCGGCGCAGATCTCCTTGTAGCTGGCTTCGCGCTCGAGCTCGACAACGAGGTCGACCACCGACACGTCGGAGGTCGGCACGCGGAACGACATGCCGGTCAGCTTCTTGTTCAGCGACGGGATCACCACGCCCACGGCCTTGGCCGCGCCGGTGCTCGACGGAATGATATTTTCGAGGATGCCGCGGCCGCCGCGCCAGTCTTTGTTGCTCGGGCCGTCAACCGTCTTCTGCGTGGCGGTGGTGGCGTGTACGGTCGTCATCAGGCCGCGCTTGATGCCCCACTTGTCGTGCAGCACCTTGGCCACGGGCGCCAGGCAGTTGGTGGTGCAAGAAGCGTTCGAGATGATCGCCTCGCCCTTGTAGCTCTTGTCGTTCACGCCGAACACGAACATCGGCGTGTCGTCTTTCGACGGCGCCGACATGATCACTTTCTTCGCGCCCGCGTCGATGTGCTTCTGCCCGGTTTCCTTGGTCAGGAACAGGCCGGTCGCTTCGATCACGATGTCGGCGCCGACCTCGTTCCACTTCAGGTTGCCCGGGTCGCGCTCTTGCGTCAGGCGGATCTTCTTGCCGTTGACGATCAGCGTGTTGCCATCGACTGCGATCGCGCCCTTGAAGCGGCCGTGCACCGAGTCGTACTGCAGCATGTAGGCCAGGTACTCGGGTTCGAGCAGGTCGTTGATGCCGACGACTTCGATCTCGCCGAAGTTCTGCACAGCGGCGCGGAACACCATGCGCCCGATGCGGCCGAAGCCGTTGATGCCGATCTTGATGGTCATGTGAACTCTCCTGTTTACTTTGACAAAACCTTGCGCACCGTGGCCACCACGTTGTCTGCCGTGAAGCCGAAGTGCTTGAACAAAGCCGGCGCGGGCGCCGACTCGCCGTAGGTGTCGATGCCGACGACGGCGGCGCAACCGTATTTCCACCAGCCGTCGGTCACGCCCATCTCGACCGCGATGCGCGGCACACCCTTGGGCAGCACGCTGTTCTTGTAGGCGGCCGGCTGGCGGTCGAACACGTTGGTCGACGGCATTGAGACCACGCGCACCGCGATGCCGCTCTTGCCGAGCTGCTGCTGCGCGTGCAGCGCCAGCTGCACTTCGGAGCCGGTCGCGATGATCACGGCCTGCGCCTTCTTCTTCAGCCCCACTTCGCTCGGCTCGGCCAGCACGTAGGCGCCCTTTGAGATTTCGTCGAGCGACGACTTCGGCGCGTAGGGCAGGTTCTGGCGCGACAACAGCAGCGCGCTCGGGCGGCTCTTGCTCTCGATCGCGCAAGCCCACGCCACCACGGTTTCAGCGGTGTCGCAGGGGCGCCAGACATCGAGCCCCGGAATCAGCCGCAGCGACGCGGCGTGTTCGATGCTCTGGTGCGTCGGGCCGTCTTCGCCCAGGCCGATGCTGTCGTGCGTGAAGACGTGGATCACGCGCAGTTTCATCAGCGCGGCCATGCGGATCGCGTTGCGGCTGTAGTCGCTGAAGGTGAGGAAGGTGCCGCCGTAGGGAACCAGCCCGCCGTGCAGCGCCACGCCGTTCATGATGGCCGCCATGCCGAACTCGCGCACGCCGTAGTTGATGTGGCGGCCGCCATTGCTGCTGCCGTCGGCTTCAAGGCGGAACGGCGGCGTGCTGCTGGTGTTGGTGAGGTTCGATCCGGTCAGGTCGGCACTGCCGCCAAGCAGCTCGGGCAGCGCCTTCGTGAAGGCTTCGAGCGCGAGCTGGCTGGCCTTGCGGCTGGCCACGGTCTCGGCCTTGGTGTGCGCAGCGACGGCGGCGTCAACCGCCGTTTGCGCCCAGCCCTTGGTCAGCTCGCCATCCATGCGGCGGGCGAATTCGAGCGCGAGTTCGGGGTGGGCCTTGCCGTAGGCCTCGAAGGCCATGACCCAGCGTGTTTCGGCGGCCAGGCCGTTTTCGCGTGCGTCCCAGAGCGTGTAGGCCAGCTCGGGGATCACGAAGGGCTCGCTGGCCCAGCCGAGCGCTTCGCGGGTGAGCTTGATCTCTTCAGCGCCGAGCGCTTCACCGTGCGCCTTGGCCGTGCCGGCGCGGTTCGGCGAACCCTTGCCGATGGTGGTCTTGCAGCAGATCAGGGTGGGTTTGCTCAGGCCCTTCGCGGCCGTGATGGCCGCAGAAACCGCCGCTGCGTCATGCCCGTCGATGCCGCGGATCACGTGCCAGCCATAGGCCTCGAAGCGCTTGGGTGTGTCGTCGATGAACCAGGGCTCGACCTTGCCGTCGATCGAGATGCCGTTGTCGTCATAGAGCGCGATCAGCTTCGAGAGTTTCCACGCGCCGGCCAGCGCGCAGGCTTCGTGGCTGATGGCTTCCATAAGGCAGCCGTCGCCGAGGAACACGTAGGTGTGGTGATCGACGATCGCATGACCGTCACGGTTGAATTCTTTCGCGAGCAGCTTCTCCGAGAGCGCCATGCCAACCGCGTTGGCGATGCCCTGGCCGAGCGGGCCGGTGGTGGTTTCCACGCCCGGCGTCAGGCCGTGCTCGGGGTGCCCCGGCGTCTTGCTGTGCAGCTGGCGGAAGTTGCGCAGCTCGCTCATCGGCAGGTCGTAACCCGTCAGGTGCAGCAGCGCGTACAGGATCATCGACGCGTGGCCGTTCGAGAGCACGAAACGATCGCGGTTGGCCCACTGCGGGTGGCCTGGGTTGTGCTGCAGGTGCTGGCCCCACAAGGCCACCGCCATCTCGGCCATGCCCATCGGCGCACCGGGGTGGCCCGAGTTGGCCTGCTGCACGGCGTCCATCGCCAGCGCGCGGATCGCGTTGGCCATAAGGGTCGATTGACCCTGTGAAAGGGTGGAGGTCGTGGCCATGCGGGTGCAGAGTTCGGGGTGGGCGGGAGCGCCATTTTAGGGGCCGACCCTGCGGTGCCGGATTCGGCCTCTCGGGGCGGGCTGGATAATTCGCCGCATGCAAGGATTGCACCTCACCGCCGACCTGCGCGGCTGCCCCGCCGGGCGCGGCGTGATGCTCGACCCCGCCGTGCTGCGCGAAGCCTGCCTCGGCGCCGTGCGTCTCGCCGGCCTGGCGGCGGTGGGCGAACTGTTCCACCGCTTCACGCCGCCCCCTGGCGCCGGCGCAGATGTACCGGTCGGCGTCACCGGCGTGGTGCTGCTCGCCGAGTCGCACCTGGCGGTGCACACCTGGCCCGAGATCGCGGCGGTCACGCTCGATGTGTACGTGTGCAACCTCGGCAGCGACAACTCGGCGAAGGCACATACGCTGCTGGGCGCGCTGCTCGCGGCGTTCGAGCCGCAGCAGGTCGAGCAGCACGCGATGCAACGCGGGCGGGACGTGCTTCCGGCTTGATCTGGCGCAAGCACCGGCGCGGTCCAGGATGCGACGCTTGGCACCAGCACCCACGCCGGAGACCGCGCATGCAACACCCTGCCCTGACCATCATCCGCGAAGAACACAACGCCCTCGCCGCCATGCTGCGCTCGCTCTCGCTGCTGCTGGCCGAATACCGCCGCAAAGACCAGCTGCCCGACTTCAGCGTGCTGCGCGCCATGCTGTTCTACGTCGACGAATTTCCCGAGCGCCTGCACCACACGAAAGAGAGCGAGCTGCTGTTCCCGATGGTGCGCGCGTGTTGCCCCGAGGCCGCCACCACGCTCGACAAGCTGGAGTTCGATCACGTGCACGGCGAGAAGGCGATTCGCGCGCTTGAGCACGACCTGCTGGCGTTCGAGGTGCTCGGCCAGCCACGCCGCGCCGCCTTCGAACAGTCGGTCGCACGCTACATCGACTTCTACCTCGCCCACATGGAACTCGAAGAGAGCGAGATCCTGCCCCTCGCCGAGCGCACACTGAGTGCCGACGACTGGGCACGCCTCGACGCCGCCTTCCTGTCGAACCGCGACCCGCTGACCGGCCACACGCCGGCCGACGACTACCGGCCGCTGTTCAGCAAGATCGTCATGACCGCGCCCGCACCGATCGGGCTGGGGCCGGCGTTGAGCTGATGGCCGCCTCGCCGCAGCGCGCATAGACTGCGGGCCGATGAAAGCAATGATCCTCGCCGCCGGCCGCGGCGAACGCATGCGGCCGCTGACCGACCACACACCCAAGCCGCTGCTCGCGGTGCGCGGCAAGCCGCTGATCGAATGGCACCTCGAAGCGCTCGCAACGGGCGGCGTGAACGAGGTCGTCATCAACACTGCGTGGCTGGAAGAGCGCATCGAACAGGCGCTCGGCGACGGCTCGCGCTGGGGCCTGCGCATCACCTACTCGATGGAAGGCCGCGACCACGGCGGCGCACTCGAAACCGCAGGCGGCATCGCCAAGGCCTTGCCGCTGCTGGTGAACCACCCCGACGACTGTTTCTGGCTGATCTCGGGCGACATCTTCGCGCCCGAATTTCGCATCGACGCGGCCGCCGCCGATCGCTTCGAGAACGGCAGCCACCTCGCGCACCTGTGGCTCGTGCCCAACCCGGTGTTTCACCCGGACGGCGACTTCGGCCTCGATGCCGACGGCCTGGGCCTGGCCGACTCGCTCGGCCCCGACGGCCGGCGCTGGACCTACGCCAACCTGGCCGTGTGCCGCGCCACGCTGTGCTCGCACATCGTGCCGGGCACGCGGGTCGCGCTCGGGCCGCTGCTGTTCGAAGGTATGCGCGAGCGGCGCATCAGTGCCGAGGTGTACCGCGGCCCTTGGGCGAACGTGGGCACACCAGCGCAGTTGCACTCGCTCAACAGCGACTTATGATGACCTCGGGTCGAATCTGCCTGTCCACCCGCGGACGCCAACGAACCAAGGAGTTTTCATGAACGCCAAATCCGCCACCACCGCCGCAGAGGCTGCCGCCGCCGACGTCGACAAGGCCATCAGCGGTGCCGAAGAGATGCTCACGCAAGCTGCCAACGCCACTGGCGAGAAAGCCGCCGAGCTGCGCGGTCGTGCACTCGAGCAGCTCAAGGCGCTGCGCGAGCGCCTGCATGACGCACAAGACGCGGCCCTCGAAAAGGGCAAGGCCGCCGTCCACGCCACCGACGACTATGTGCACGACCACCCCTGGCGGTCGATCCTCGCTGCGGCGAGCCTCGGTGTTGTCGTCGGGCTGCTGATCTCGCGGCGTTGATGCGCGCGTCATGAGCAAGCCGGGCCTGCTGGACGCGCTGGGCCGCTTCGGCGCCAACGTGTTCGGCATGCTGCAGAACCGGCTCGAGCTCGCCAGCATCGAGATCGGCGAAGCCGGCGCGCGGCTCGTGCTGACGATCATCGCGAGTTTTGTTGCAGTGCTGTTGCTCGGCGGTGCGGTCGCGGCCTTGTCGGTCTGGTTGGTGATCGCGCTGTGGCCGACGCTCGGCCACGCCGTGCTGGGCTGGCTCGCGCTCGCCTATTTCATCGCCGGCGGCGGCCTGCTGTGGTGGTTGCGCGAGCGCCTGCGCCACAGTCCGCCCCTGCTGGCCGACACGCTGGCCGAACTGCGCATCGATGCCGCGCTGCTGCGCGGCGAAGCGCCGCCTCGCAGCCCCGCCGAAAGGGCCTGACCCCATGGACCACCACGCCCGCAAGCAGGTGCTGCTCGCACGCATTGCGCACGAGCGCGTCGAGCTGCGGCGAGACGTCGCCCGTGTGGGTGAAGCCGCCAGCTGGACACGGCTGCTGCGCGACGTGCTCGGCGGCGGCCCGGGCGCGCCGCTCTTTGGCGCGGGCGCTGGCAACGTTGCCGGCTGGCTTGGCATCGCGCGCGCGCTGCTGAGCCGCTACCGGCTCGTGGGCGCACTTTTCGGCGCCGGCGCAGCGGTGCTGCGCGGCCGCAGCGGCGCGTGGCGAAGGGTCACCCGTCTCGGCCTGATCGGTGCCGCGGCCTGGCTGGGATGGCGGGTCGTGCAAGGCCGGGGTCGCAGCGAACGCCACGCCGCTCGCCGATAGCGCCGATTCGTTCTCGCCCGCTGTGGGGCCAAACGAACAGGAACACACAAAGCGGCACGGCGCCCGGGGCCGGCCGCCGTGCTGCAGGGCTACAGTGGCGAGATGTCCGCATTCCAAGACCGACGCGCCAGCCTCGCGCAAGCCCTTCGCGCAGCCGGCGGTGGCATGGCCATCGTGCCGACCGCCACCGAGCGCCAGCGCAACAGCGACAACGACCACCCGTTCCGGCACGACAGCTCGTTCCATTACCTGACCGGCTTCGACGAACCCGGCGCCTGGCTGCTGCTCGACGCCAGCGGCGAAGCCACGCTGCTGTGCCGCGAAAAAGACCCTGCCCTCGAGATCTGGGACGGCCTGCGCCTCGGCCCGGCCGCCGCGCCAGCCGCGCTCGGGGTGTCCCGCGCTTTCGACGTCGCCGCACTCGACACCGTGATGCCCGACCTGCTGGCCGGCCACGAGACGGTCTGGTTTCCCTACGGCGTGCACGCCGCGCTGCAGGCGCAGGTCGACGGCTGGCTCGGCAGCTTGCGTTCACGCGCGCGCCGCGGCGTGCACGGGCCGGCGACGCAGCGCGACCTCGGCCCGCTGCTGGCCGAGATGCGCTTGCGCAAGAGCACCGTTGAACTCGACCTGATGCGCGGCGCCGCCCGAATCAGCGCCGGTGCGCACGCCCGTGCCATGCGCTTTTGCGGCCAGCGCTTCCGCGCGGCGCCACAAGGCAGCGTGCGCGAGTACGAGATCGAGGCCGAGTTGCTGCACGAGTTCCGGCGCCACGGCGCACAGAGCCCCGCCTACCCGTCGATCGTGGCGGCCGGTGCGAACGCCTGCATCCTGCACTACGCGGCCGGCAGCACCGAGCTGCGGGCCGGCGAGCTGTGCCTGATCGACGCCGGCTGCGAGCTCGACGGTTATGCCAGCGACATCACCCGCACCTTCCCGGCCGACGGCCGCTTCACGGCGGCGCAGCGCACGCTCTACGACATCGTCGCCGCATCGCAAGACGCGGCCGTCGCCGCCACCCGCCCCGGCGCGCGCCAGCGCGACGCCCACCATGCCGCGGTGCGCGTGCTCGCGCAAGGCATGCTCGATACCGGGCTGCTGGACCGCAACAAGGTCGGCGACCTCGACGCGGTGATCGAATCCGCCGCCTACCGCCAGTTCTACATGCACGGCACAGGCCACTGGCTGGGCCGCGATGTGCACGACGAGGGCGACTACCTCGCGGCCGACGAGCCGGCCGTCGATCAAGCCGACGGCATGGGAAAGCGCATCGTGATGCCACCTTCGCGCAAGCTCGAACCCGGCATGGTGGTCACCATCGAGCCCGGCATCTATGTGCGGCCTGCACCCGGTGTGCCCGAGCACTTCTGGAACATCGGCATCCGCATCGAAGACGACGCCGTCGTTACCACCGCGGGCTGCGAGCTGATCAGCCGCGGCGTGCCGGTGGCCGCCACCGAGATCGAGGCATTGATGCAAGAGGCCCTGAATTGAGTACCGACTTCGAAGAGATGTTCGAGCTGGCGCCGGTGTCGCTCTGGCTCGAAGACTACTGCGGGCTGCACGCCCTGTTCGAACGCTGGCGCGAAGCCGGCATCACCGACCTGCGCCGCTACCTGCAAGACGACACTCGCCGCGTTGCCGAGTGCAGCCGCGAGCTCAAGGTCTTGCGCGTGAACCGGCGCACCCTCGAACTGTTCGAGGCCAACGACGTGCAGCACCTGGTTTCCAACCTCGACCGGGTGTTCCGCGACGCCATGCTCGAACCGCACCTGGAAGAGCTGGTGTCGCTGTGGGACGGCAAGCGGCGGTTCACCAGCCAGTCGGTGAACTACAGCTTGTCGGGCAAGCGCCTCGACATCATCGTGAACGGCAGCGTGCTGCCCGGCCATGAGGCCGATTGGGGCCGGGTGCTGGTGGCGATCGAGAACGTCACCGAACGAACGCTGGCCGAACGCCAATTGGCCCGCAGCGAGCGCTACGCGCACGGCCTGTTCAAGGATTCACCGGTGTCGCTGTGGGTCGAAGATTTCAGCGCCATCAAGCGCCTGATGGACGACGTGCGGGCGCGTGGCATCGACGACTTCCGCACCTTCACCAACGTGCACCCGGAATTCGTGCAGCGCTGCATGCAGGAGATCCGCGTCGTCGACGTGAACCGGCGCACGCTGGAGATGTTCCACGCGCCCGACAAAGCCACGCTGCTCTTGAACCTCGACCAGATCTTTCGCGACGAGATGCAGCCCGCGTTCACCGAGCAGCTCATCGACCTGTGGAATGGCAAGCTGTTCCAGCAGCGCGAAGTGGTGAACTACACACTCGACGGCTCGGTGATCCACGTGATGCTGCAGTTCTCGGTGCTGCCGGGTTCAGAAGAAAGCTGGGAACTGGTGCAGGTGGCGCTGCTCGACATCACGGCGCGCAAGAAGGCCGAGTCCTACCTCGAATACCTGGGCAAGCACGACGTGCTCACCCAGTTGCGCAACCGCGCCTATTTCGAAGACGAACTGAACCGCCTTGAGCGCAAGGGCCCGTGGCCGGTGACGGTGTTGGCGCTCGACCTCAACGGCCTGAAAGCCACCAACGACCAGAGCGGCCACGCCGCCGGCGACGCGCTGTTGCGGCGGGCCGGCGAGGTGCTGGGCAAGCTCGCCGACAAACCCTGTTGCGCGGCCCGTATCGGCGGTGACGAGTTCGTGATGCTGCTGCCCGGCGCCGACGCGCAGGCGGGGCAGTTGATGATGGGCCGGGTGCGCTCGCTGGTCGAACTCAACAACCAGTTTTATATGGGCGCGCCGCTGAACCTGGCGATGGGTTGCGCCACCGCCGAGAAGGGCGAACGCCTGGAAGCCACCATGAGCCTGGCCGACGAGCGCATGTTCGTCGACAAGCGCGAGTTTTACGCGGCCAGCGAAAACGACCGCCGCACCACGCAGGCCGCGCAACTCGACTGAGTTCGACCAGTACATCAACCGGCGCCCGGTGCGGCTGTTCGAAGGCGTGCCCTGTCCGCTGTGGTCAGCACCGGTGCCGGCCGGGCCGCGCACTATGCCATCGTGCAAGCGATCGAAACCCTGCTGGCCCATGGCCCGCGCAGCGGCGACCTCGGCGGCAGCGCCAGCACCACCGAGATGGGACAGGCCGTCGCGGCGCTGATCTGAGTCGCCGAAGGGAAGCGCCTAGCGGCTCATGGCGCGCTTCGCCGCGAGCCCGGCGCGTTGCCCCTGGTAAATCGCTTCTTCGAACACCGAATAGCTCGACAGATCGGCGTGCGCGAACTGCACCCGCCGCTGTGGCTCGGCCAGCGCGCGCAGGGCCGTGCTGCTGCGCAGGCCGGGCACCGGGATGCTCATGGCATGGCCGTAACGCATCAGGTCGACCTGCTTGAGCTTGCCCGGCAGGTCGGGGTGCACACGCGCGAGATCGGCCACGACCGCCTGCGCCCAGGTCGCCCAGGCTTCGTTCAGCAAGCGTGCGCGCTGCACCTGCAGCTGCGCTGCCGAGTCGCCGCCGAGCGCCCAGTAGGCGGTGAGCACCGTCGGGCCAGGGTACGGCCGTGTGCTCTGGTGCATCGCGTCGACGTAGCCCAACGCCGCACTCCCCGAAGCTGCGGCGGCGTAAACCACGTTGTCCCACGACGGCGGCGCGCCGGGGCGGTCGTCGAGCGCTTGCGCCAGCTCCAGATTGGCGACGAGCCAGGGCGCATGGCGCATGCTGGCGACGGCCTGCGTCAGCGCCGCCGGTGGTGCGTCGAGCAAGCGCGCGGCGATGAAGAGTGGCACGGCCAGCACGAGCTGCGGCGCAGTCCAGCGCTCGGCCTGCGAGCTGCGAACGTTCCAGACATCGAGGCTGGCATCGAAGCGGTCTTCACTGACCCGCAAGGCGATGCAGCCGCTGCGCAAGCGCTCGCCCAGCGACGCTGCGAGGCGCCGACTCAGCCACGCGTTGCCCTCGGGCCAGGTCAGCACGCCCTCGCGCTCTTCGTTCGATTCGCCGGGCGCGTGAAACCCGTGACGGCTCGCGAAGTAGTGAATGCCGGCCCAGGCCGACACCTGCGCGGCGCCAGCGCCGTAGTCGTCGCGGCAGCAGTAGTCGAGGTACCAGCGCAGGGCCGGCGCGTTCAGGCCTTGTGTGTCGAGCCACTGCGCGAAAGGAACGGCGTCGAGCGCGTCGAGCGCCAGCCGCCACGAAGAACGTGCGGTCGGTATGCTGAACGCAGCGCCCTCGCTCAACTGACGCACCGCCGCGCTGAACTGCGCGTACTGCGCCAGCGTGCTGGCACGTTGTCCGGCCGGCAGGGCTTCGAGCGGCGGCAACAAGCCCTCATGCCAATACCCGCCGATGAAGAGACGCTCCTGCGGGCTGTGGCAGAGGTGTCGCTCGTCGTAGACCGGCTGGCCGTGTTCGGTGCTGCGCAGGCCGAGTTCTTCGAGCAGCGCGATCACCTCGACCGCACGTTCGCCCGGCACCGGCAGGTAGTGCGCGCCGAGCGGGCAGGCCATGCCGCCCAGCACGTGGCCACGGCTGTTGCCGCCAGCCGTGTCTTCAAGATCGAAGACCTGCACGTCGTCGATGCCCGACTGCCGCAACGCACGCGCCGCGGCCAGGCCCGAGATGCCGGCGCCCACCACCAGCGCACCGGCGCGACGCTGCAGCGCTGGCGCAGGCAGGCTGCCCGATTTCAGATCGCGCAGCCGGTGGCCGCGCTGCGCGTCGGCCCCAACCCAGCCGCCGCTGTAGGGGGCCGCGCTGTCGTGGAGCGTGCAACCCCACAGCGGCAGGCTCAGCCCCGCCGCGAGCGCAGTGCGCCGGCCAGGCTTCCAGGCGCTCACTGGTGCACCTTGCCCCATTCTTCTTCGAAGGTCTGCACCAGCACCTGGTTCGACAAGCGGTTCACTTCGGTCGGCACCCGCGCCATGTCGAGCGGAAAGTTGAAGAGCGTCGGCAGGCCGGCCACGCTCAGGAAACGCAGACCGCCCGGCAATGCAGCGGGCAACTTGTAGGGCCGCCGGCTCGCGAGGATGAAACCCCACTCACCGAAGCTCGGCACATGCGCGTGGTACGGCGTGGTCGTGAGGCCAGCCGCTTCGATCGTGGTGGCCACGGTCCAGAAACTCTTGCGCGCGATCAGCGGTGAAGTGGTCTGCACGACGGCGTAACCGCTGGCGTTCAGGTGCTGGTCGATCAGGCGGTAGAAGGTCGAGGTGTAGAGCTTGCCGATCGAGAAGTTGGTGGGGTCGGGGAAGTCGACCACGATCACATCGAAGCTGCCCGGGTTCTGCTCGAGCCACGCAAAAGCGTCGGCATTGACGATGTGCAGCTTGGGCGAGCGCAATGAATCGGCGTTGAGCTGGCGCAACAACGGCTGGGTGGAAAAGAGCTGCGTCATGTGCGGGTCGAGCTCGACCAGCGTGACGCTCTCGACGCTCGGGTACTTCAGCACCTCGCGCGCTGCCATGCCGTCGCCGCCACCCAGCACCAGCACATTGCGCGGCGCGCCGTGCGCCGCCATCGCGGGGTGCACCAGGGCTTCGTGGTAGCGGTACTCGTCGCGCGAATGGAACTGCAGGTTGCCGTTCAGGAACAGGCGCACACCCTGCCTGCTCGAGGTGACCACCACACGCTGGTAGGCGCTGGTCTCGCTGTAGAGCACCGAGTCGGCGTAGAAGCGGTCTTCGGCCCAGGTGGTGATGCGGTCGGCGCCCGCGAGTGCGGCGAGCAGGGCCACGACCACGAGCGCACAGCTCGCCGCGTGCACCCCAAACTGCCGCAGTTGCCCGCGGAACAGCCACAACGCCCACACCGCCACACCCGCATTGAGCAGCCCGAAGAACACACCGGTGCGGATCAGCCCGAGCTGCGGCACCAGCAGCAGCGGGAAAGCGATCGAGACGGCGAGCGCGCCGAGATAGTCGAAGGTCAGCACTTGCGAGACGAGGTTCTTCAGCCCCTCGCGTTCGGGGCCGCTGCCGCGCAACTGCTTCTTGAGGATGCGCATGACGAGCGGAATTTCCAGGCCGACCAGAATACCGACGAGCAGCACCATCGTGTAGAGCGCGAAGCGAAACGAGGGTGGCGCCAGCGACTGCAGCGCGAACAGCAAGGCCGGCATCAGCCCGCCGACCAGCCCGACCAGCAACTCGATGCGCAGGAAGTGCGCGATCAGCTGGCGCTCGAAAAATCGCGACAGGTACGAGCCCACGCCCATCGCAAACAGGTAGGTGCCGATGACGGTCGAGAACTGCAGGATCGAGTCGCCGAGCAGGTAGCTGGCGAGCGTGCCTGCAGCGAGCTCGTAGACGAGCCCGCACGCGGCCACGATGAAGACCGACGCGAGCAGCGCCACTTCGGCCGGCCGGGCCGAAGTGGCGCTCTCGTGTTCCTCGGGCGCGGCGGCCACTCAAGCGCGGCGCTGGCGGCGCGAAGCGCGGGTTCTGCTCACCCGTGCACGGCAGCGGCCACGATCAGGCCGATGGCAATGCACATCGCGCCCACCACGATCGCGAGCGCCATGTTCTTCTTCTCGATGATCTCGGCCCACAGGTCGTAGGGCGTGAGCTTGTCGACGATCACGAAGCAGATCCAGAAGATCGCCACGCCGATCAGCGCGTAAAGAATCGAACCGGCCACGACGCCGGGTTTCAGCCATTCAATTCCCATGATGGTCAGGCTCCTTGTTGATGAATGACAGGCGGCGGCTCATTTGTGCCCGCCACCGCTCGAAAACCCGCCGTACGAACCGCCGCCGGTGCGCGAACCACTGCTGCTGCGATTGTTGTTCAGGCAGTTCTGGTATTCCTGCGACGCTTCGCCGAAGGTCGCGCGCGTGTCGGCGCAGTCGCTCGAACCGCCACCGCTGCCGCAGCGAAACAGCATCAGCAGCACGACGATCACGAAGCCCCAGAAGAAGATCTTCGCCAGCAGCGAGGCCGCGTTCAGCGAAGTCGGCAAGGCATCGCGCTTGAACGACGCGGCCTGCTCCGGTGCGAGCTTGAAGGCTTTCATCACCGCGTCGGCCGTCAGTGTTTCGCCACCCGACCAGACCACTTCCTGGGTGTCACCGGCACCGGTCTGTTCGCGGTTGAGCCGCTTCGCAGACGCGGCGCCCGTGCCCTGGTAGTCGGTGTTGAAGGTGCGCTGGTCGCGTGTGAGCTGCCAGTAGAACTCGCCGAGCACGTAGGTCACCATGCCGGTGTAGTCGTAGAGCTTGCGGTACACCGCACCGTCGTGCTTCACACCGTCGCCGGCACGCTGCGGCACGCCGGTGAGCGGCGCGGTCCAGCTCCAGCCGTCGTCGGCATCGACGATGAACGCGAAGCCTTCGGTGCGGTGGTAGAGCAGGTACTCGCGCCAGAAGGTCTGTTCGTCGTCGCTCGATTCCGGCACCTCGCAGCGCTCGGCATAACCCACCACCTGCCAGGGCAGAGCCTGTTTGCCGCCGAGCGCCAGCAGGCCGCTGCTGCCGAGCGGAATCTGCGGCTCCTTGCCGTTGTTCTGCGCGTAGTGCTGCAGCTCGCCGCCCACGCCCTGCGACACATCGACCACCGCGTGGCACTGGTGGCAAACGATGGACTGCGTGCTCGCAAGCTTCACTTCCAGCGCCGCGCCGCAGCTCGGGCACTCGACACCGCGCGCTTTCAGCGTCTTCTCGGTCGACTCGGCCAGGCCCTCCATCGCGAGCTCGCTGATCGCGACCGAGCGGCCGACCGACCAGCGCGGCTGCAAGGCGTCGCTGTAGTCGAGCGTGCCGACCTCGCCGCGGCTGCTGCGCAGATCCGACACGACGAAGCCCCGCTCGAGGTTCGGCTTGTAGGGCAGCTCGCCCTGTGCCGCGACCAGCTTCGCCGCCGAGACCGACGCCACCGACCAGCTCTGCCCATTGACGATGAGTTGCGCGCCGGCCTGCAGGCTCGTGGGGGCCGGCGCAACCGCGTCGAGCGGGGCGTCGAACGCGATCACGTAGCGGCCGTTGTCTTCGCTCAGCCAACCCGACTTCTGCGCCCCGTCGGCGCCGCCGAAGAGCGCGTGCCACTCGTTCCAGGTGCCGTCCTTGTAGCGGTACTGCAGGCGCCCGACGAGCGTGAACGCAGCGCCCTGGTATTTGCCTGCGGCACCGAGCTGAAGCGGCGAGTGGTCGTCGAAAAGATCAGCGCTCTCGCCGATCTTGCGCAACGCGTCGCCCTCGCGCACGACCGTGCTCTTGCAGAAGCTGCAGACCGCGAACGCCGACGCGGCCGAGCGGAACTCGACCGGCGCGCCGCAGTTCGGGCACGCGGCGCGGTAAGCGCGCTGCGGTGACGGTTCGGTGGCCAAAAGCTGCCCGAATCAGACCAGCTTCTTCAGCAGCTCCGCCTTCTTCGCGTCGAACTCTTCCTGCGTCAGGATGCCCTTGGTCTTGAGTTCGCCGAGCCTCTCGAGCATGGCCATCACGTCGTCGGGTTTCACACCGACCGGAGCGGCCGCAGCAGCGGCCGCGGGCTCGGCGCTGCCCTGCAAGCCCTTGCCCAGCTGCTGCGCCATGACCTGGCCCAGCGCCACGCCGGCGCCCAGGCCCATCGCGTCGCCGACCACACCACCGCCACCACCGGCCGCACCTTCGGCGAATTTCGGAATCGCCTGCGCGGTCTGGTACTGCATGAACTTGCCCATGTCACCGCCGACCATGCCCATGCCGATCTTCTGGTCGAGGATCTTCTGCAGCTCTTCGGGCAGCGACACGTTCTGCATCGTCACGCCTTCGAGCTTCAGGCCGATCGCCGCGAACGCCGGTTGCGTCGCTTCCCGCAGCGCCTTGGCAAACTCGATCTGGTTGGCTGCGAGGTCGAGGAAGGCCACACCGCTGCTCGCCACCGCGTCGGAGATGTGCTGCAGCATCAGCCCGCGCAATTGCCCGTCGAGATCGGCCGCGGTGTAGGTATCGCGCGTGCCGGAGATCTCGGTGTGGAACAGCTTCGGGTCGGCGATGCGGTAGCTGTAGTTGCCGAAGGCACGCAGGCGCACGGCGCCGAAATCTTTGTCGCGAATCGTCACCGGCTGGGTCGTGCCCCAGCGCTGGTCGATCTGCTGGCGCGTGCTGAAGAAATA
>JBDTTU010000078.1:0-20694 GCA_039930465.1 Burkholderiales bacterium | reverse complement strand
ACGGCGTGCCCTGGGCCAACGGCAAGCAGGACTACATCAAGATGATCAACGCGCGTGACGGCGGCGTGAACGGCGTGAAGATCACGTTCGAAGAATGCGAGACCGGCTACGCGACCGACAAGGGCGTGGAGTGTTACGAGCGGCTCAAGGGCAAGGGCGCCTCGCTGATCGACCCGCAGTCCACCGGCATCACCTTCGCGCTGACCGCAAAAGCGCCGGCCGACAAGATTCCGCTGCTGACGCTGGGCTACGGCCTGTCGGCCTCGGCCGACGGCAACGTGTTCAAGTGGAACTTTCCGCTGATGGGCAGCTACTGGACGGCGGCCGACATGCTGATCCAGCAGATCGGCAAGAAAGAAGGCGGGCTCGACAAGCTGAAGGGCAAGAAGATCGCGCTCGTTTACCACGACAGCCCATTCGGCAAGGAGCCGATGCCGCTGCTCGAAGAGCGCGCCAAGATGCATGGCTTCGAACTGCTGAAGATTCCTGTCACGGCGCCTGGTGTCGAACAGAAGTCGGCCTGGCTGCAGGTGCGACAGAGCAGGCCCGACTACGTGCTGTTGTGGGGTTGGGGCGTGATGAACTCGACGGCGTTGAAAGAGGCGCAGGCCACCGGCTACCCGCGCGAGAAGATGTACGGCGTGTGGTGGGCCGGCGCCGAACCCGACGTGAAAGACGTGGGCGAAGGCGCGAAGGGTTACAACGCGCTGAACCTGAACACCTCGGGCACGCAGCCGAAGGTGATCCAGGACATCCTGAAGTACGTGCACGGTAAGGGCCAGGGCACCGGCCCGAAAGAAGAAGTCGGCAGTGTGCTGTACACCCGTGGCCTGATCATCCAGATGCTCGGTATCGAAGCCGTGCGGCGCGCGCAGGAGCGCTTTGGCAAGGGCAAGGTCATGACCGGCGAGCAGGTGCGCTGGGGCCTGGAAAATCTGGCGCTCGACCAGAAGAAGCTCGACTCGCTGGGCTTTGCCGGCGTGATGCGGCCGCTCTCGACCTCGTGCCAGGACCACATGGGCTCGACCTGGGCACGTGTGCATACCTGGGACGGCGCCAAGTGGAACTTCACTTCCGACTGGCTGCAGGCCGACGAGCAAATCATCAAGCCGATGGTCACCGCCGCGGCCAACAAGTACGCCGAAGAGAAGAAGCTGACGCGCCGCACCCCGGCCGACTGCCAGAGCTGATCGCCTGAACTTAAACATCGGGGGCTCCGCGCGGAGCCCTCGTCCAAGCGCCGGTTGCGACGCTTGGACGAGTTGAAGAACAACCATGAGCACCAACAACATCCTTCTCAACGTCAACGGCATCGAGGTGATCTACAACCATGTGATCCTGGTGCTGAAGGGCGTCTCGCTGCAGGTGCCCGAAGGCCGCATCGTCGCGCTGATGGGCGGCAACGGTGCGGGCAAGACGACCACGCTGCGCGCGGTGAGCAACCTGCTCGAAAGTGAGCGTGGTGCCGTCACGAAAGGCTCGATCGAATTGCGCGGCGAGCGCATCGAGGCGCTCAGCACCTCGGAGATGGTCAACCGCGGCGTGATCCAGGTGATGGAAGGGCGGCATTGTTTTGCGCACCTGACGATCGAAGAGAACCTGCTGACCGGCGCCTACACGCGCCGCGACGGCAAGGCGGCGGTGGCCGCCACGCTGGAGAAGGTCTACACCTACTTTCCGCGCCTGAAAGAACGGCGCAGCTCGCAAGCCGCCTACACCTCGGGCGGCGAGCAGCAGATGTGCGCGATCGGCCGCGCGCTGATGGCGAACCCGAAGATGGTGCTGCTCGATGAACCCTCGATGGGGCTGGCGCCGCAGATCGTTGAAGAAGTGTTCGAGATCGTGAAAGACCTGAACACACGCGAAGGCGTGACCTTCCTGCTCGCCGAGCAGAACACCAACATGGCACTGCGTTATTCCGATTACGGCTACATCCTGGAAAACGGCCGCATCGTGATGGATGGCGAAGCGAAGTCGCTGCGCGAGAACGAAGACGTGAAAGAGTTCTACCTCGGCACCGGGGGGTCGGAGAGCGGCGGCGACCGCAAGAGTTTCAAGGACGTGAAGAGCTACAAGCGTCGCAAGCGCTGGCTCGCCTGAACTTTCAGCCGGAGGCACACACACGATGGCCCACGCCGACGAAGCCGCGCTCAAGCGCCTGCTGCCACTGCTGCGCCAGTTGCGTGAAATCAAAGGCCTGCGCGAGATGAAGCCGGGCACCTTCTACCAGAAGGGCAGCGCTTTCATCCACTTCCATGACGAAGCCGGCGCACTCGTGGCCGACCTGAAAAAGGCCACCGGCTCGGGCTTCGACCGTTACCCCGTGGACACGCCACCCGGCCAGCGCAAGCTGATTGACGACGCCAAGCGCCGCGCCGGCCGCAGCGATGAAGATTGAGAGACGCATCTTGAGTTCAGATTCAACCCACTACGACGCGCTCGAGACCCGAAGTGCCGAGCAACGCGAACTCGCCCTGATGAGCGCGCTCTCGGCACAAGTCGCCCACGCACAGGCCCACGCTGCGGCGTTCGGGCAGAGCCTGGCCGATGTGAACGCCGCGCAGGTGACGAGCCGTGACGCGCTCGCGCGCCTGCCGGTGATCCGCAAGCACGAGTTGCTGGAACGCCAGCAACATGCCGCCGCGCCCGATGTGTTCGGCGGTTTTTCCGCCATCGGCTGGGGCACCCAACCCGCCGCGCAACGCGCGCTGCGTGTGTTCGCTTCGCCCGGTCCGATCTACGAGCCCGAAGGCTCGGCCGCCGACTACTGGCGCATGGCACGCGCCTTGTTCGCGGCAGGCTTTCGGGCCGGCGACCTGGTGCACAACAGCTTCAGCTACCACTTCACGCCGGCCGGCGCGATGATGGAAAGTGGTGCTTTCGCCATCGGTTGCACCGTGTTCCCGGCCGGCACCGGGCAGACCGAGCAGCAGGTGCAGGCGATGGCAGCGTTGAAGCCGGCCGGATACATGGGCACACCGAGCTTCCTGAAGATCATTCTCGAAAAAGCGGCCGAGAGCGGCGTGGCCCTGCCCTGGTTGAAAAAGGCCTCGGTGGGCGGTGAAGCGTTCACACCGAGCCTGCGCGACTGGTTCGCCGAGCGCGGCGTCACCGCCTACCAGAGTTACGGCACGGCCGACCTGGGCCTGGTGGCCTATGAAACCACGGCGCGCGAAGGCCTGGTCCTCGACGAAGGCGTGATCGTCGAGATCGTGCGGCCCGGGACCGGCGACCCCTTGCCCGCCGGTGAGGTCGGCGAAGTGGTGGTGACGACGCTGAACCCGGCTTACCCGCTGATCCGCTTCGGCACCGGCGATCTTTCGGCGGTGCTGCCCGGCCACTGCCCGAGCGGGCGCACCAACGCCCGCATCAAGGGCTGGATGGGCCGCGCCGACCAGACGGCCAAGGTGCGCGGCATGTTCGTGCACCCGGCCCAGGTGGCCGAGATCGCGCGGCGCCACCCCGAGGTGCGCAAGGCTCGGCTGGTGGTCAGCGGCGAAATGGCGAACGACCACATGCTGTTGAGCGTGGAGGTCGTGGGCACGCCCGAAGGCCTGGCCATGCGCCTGGCCGACACCGTGCGCGAGGTGACCAAGCTGCGCAGCGAGGTGGCCTTGTGCGTGGCCGGCAGCCTGCCCAACGACGGCAAGGTGATCGAAGACGCCCGGCGCTACACATGACATGACGGCGCGAGAGATTACGTAGTTCCCGCCGTGCCGAGGGGCAGGTCAGCGTCGACAATCGCGCGTCGTAAATCAACGCCGCACTGAAAGACGCCCCCATGAAACGAATTCTTCTTGCCACTGCGGCCACCTTGCTGGCCACGGCCGCTGTTGCCGAATACCCGGAAAAGCCGGTCACGATCGTCGTGCCGTTCGCGGCCGGCGGCCCCACCGACAAGGTGGCGCGCGACCTGGCCGAAGCGCTGCGCAAGCCGCTGGGCGGCCAGCCCATCATCATCGAGAACGTGGGCGGCGCCGGTGGCACGCTGGGGGCGACCAAGGTTGCCAAGGCGGCCAACGACGGCTACACGCTGCTGTTGCATCACATCGGCATGAGCACCTCGCCGGCGCTGTACCGCAAGATGACCTACGACACGCTCGTTGACTTCGAGTACCTGGGCATGGTCAACGAAGTGCCGATGACGCTGATCGGCAAGCCCACGCTTCCGGCCAACACCTACCCCGAGCTCGTTAAGTGGCTCGAAGCCAACAAGGGCCAGATCAATCTGGCCAACGCCGGCCTGGGTGCCGCTTCACACCTGTGCGGCCTGTTGTTCCAGAGCATGCTCAAGATCGACATGCAGACCGTTCCCTACAAGGGCACCGGCCCGGCGATGACCGACCTGCTCGGCGGCCAGGTCGACCTGATGTGCGACCAGACTACCAACACCACGAGCCAGATCGAAGCCGGCAAGGTCAAGGCTTTTGCGGTGACTTCTTCCAAGCGCCTGACCACACGGGCCCTGAAGAATCTGCCCACGCTCGACGAGTCAGGCCTGAAGGGCTTCAACGTGTCGATCTGGCACGGCATGTACGCGCCGAAGGGCACGCCGAAGGCCGTCACCGACAAGATCAACGCCGCGCTGCGTCTGGCGCTGAAAGATGCCGAGTTCGTCAAGCGCCAAGAAGCACTCGGCGCCGTGGTGGTGGCCGACGCACGCCTGGGCGGCGCTGAACACAAGAAGTTCGTCGAAGCCGAGATCAACAAGTGGGGCCCGGTCATCAAGGCGGCCGGCCAGTACGCCGACTGAAGCTCAATCGTGGTCCGGGCCGTCAGTGCATGGACCACGGCGACTGCAGCGTGATCGGGATGGTCACCGGCCCGTCGTTGACGAGGCTCACCTGCATGTCGGCACCGAACTCACCCGCCGCCACCGGCGTGTGCATCTGGCGCGTGGTGGCCAGCACCCGTTCATAGAGTCGCCGCCCCAGTTCGGGTGCGGCGGCGGCCGTGAAACTCGGTCGGTTGCCACCCGACACATCGGCCGCCAGCGTGAACTGGCTGACGATCAGCAGGCCACCTTTCACGTCGACGACGCTGAGGTTCATTTTCCCGGCCGCGTCGGAAAAGATGCGCAGCTTCAGCAGCTTGGCAACGAGTTTGTCGGCCAGCGCCTCGTCGTCGGTCGGCTCGGCGCACACGAACACGAGCAGGCCTTGTTCGATGGCGCCGATGGTGGCGCCCTTGACGGCAACCGAAGCACGAAGCACACGCTGAACCAACGCGATCATGGCGCGGCCTTGGCGCGGGTTTCGTCGTCGACCTGGTCGAAGCGCGCTTCCACGTTCGACGGCAACAGCTGGATCGACGCCCGCAGCCCCGGCACCTCGTTCATCAGCGCCTGTTCGACGTTGGTCCGCAGCGCAGCGGCGCGGCCGAGCGTCCAGTCGGAGGGCATGTGCATGTGCACATCGAGAAAACGGCGCTGGCCGGCGCGGCGTGTGACGAGGTGATCGAAGCGGATCGTGCTGTGCGCAAATTCTGCGAGCGTGCGGTCGATCTGGGCCCGCACCTCGGGCTCGAGCGCGCTGTCCATCAGCCCTTCGACCGAACGCCAGGCGAGGTGCGCGCCTTCGCGCAGGATGTTGAGCGCCACACCGATGGCAAGCAGCGGGTCGAGCCAGACCCAGCCCGTGAGGTGCACACCGATCAGACCGACGACGACGCCGGCGGAAGTCCACACGTCGGTGAAGAGGTGTTTCGCGTCGGCTTCGAGCACGATCGAACGGTGCTCGCGCGAGGCGGCCATCATCCGCCACGCCAGCACACCGTTGAGCGCCGAGCTGAGAACGGCCAACGCCAGGCCCCATCCGAGCGAAGCCAGCGGCAGCGGGTTGAAGAAGCGGTGGGCGGCGGCCCAGATGATGCCGGCAGCGGCACCCGCAATGAGCAGCCCCTCGAACCCGCTGGAAAAGTATTCGGCTTTGCTGTGGCCGAACGGGTGGTCGTCGTCGGCAGGGCGCTGCGCGATGATGACCATGGCCAGGCCGAACAGCGCCGACGCAAGGTTGACGAACGATTCCATCGCGTCTGACAGCAGGCCGACCGAGTCGGTGATCCACCAGGCCGCCGTCTTCATCACGATGGTCGCGACCGCTGCCGCGATCGACAGCTTGAGCAGCGTCTTGACCTGCACTGCGGCTACGACAGAGTCACTCGCGCGAATTTGCGCTTGCCGACCTGCACGACGTATACGCCGGCTTCGAGCTTGAGGCCACGGTCACTGAGCACGACACCGTCGACGCGCACGCCACCACCGCTGACCAGGCGCAGCGCTTCGCTGCTAGACGGCGCGAGGTTTGCCTGCTTGAGCAAGGCGCCGATACCGAGCGGCGCACCACTGAGCGAGACCGCGTCGATCTGGTCGGGCACGCCGCCGCGGGCGCGGTGGTTGAAGTCGGCCTCGGCCGCGTCTGCCGCAGCCGCGCTGTGAAAGCGCGTGGTGATCTCTTTGGCGAGCAGCACCTTGGCGTCTTTCGGGTTACGCCCGCCGTCCACTTCGGCCTTGAGCTTGGCGATGTCGGCCTCGGGCAAAAAGCTCAGCAGGGTGAAGTAGCGCCACATCAGCGTGTCGCTGATCGACAGCAGCTTGGCGAACATGTCGTTCGGCGCTTCGGAAATTCCGATGTAGTTGCCTTTGCTTTTCGACATCTTTTCGACACCGTCGAGCCCTTCGAGCAGCGGCATCGTCAGGATGCATTGCGGTTCCTGGCCGTATTCGCTTTGCAGCGCCCGCCCGACGAGCAGGTTGAATTTCTGGTCGGTGCCGCCGAGTTCGATGTCGCTTTTCAGCGCTACCGAGTCGTAGCCTTGCATCAGCGGGTAAAGAAACTCGTGAACCGAGATCGGCGTGCCATTCTTCAAGCGCTCGCTGAAGTCGTTGCGCTCCATCATGCGGGCGACCGTGTACTTCGCGGCGAGCTGGATCATGCCGCGCGCGCCGAGCGGGTCGCTCCATTCGGAGTTGTAGCGAACCTCGGTGCGGGCCGGGTCGAGCACCAGGCTCGCCTGCTGGTAGTAGGTCTTGGCGTTGGCTTCGATCTGCTCGCGCGTGAGCGGCGGGCGCGTGGTGTTGCGGCCCGACGGGTCGCCGATCATCGAAGTGAAGTCACCGACCAGGAAGATGACGGTGTGGCCCAGGTCCTGCAGCTGCCGCATCTTGTTCATCACGACCGTGTGGCCAAGGTGCAGATCGGGCGCGGTCGGGTCCAGGCCGAGCTTGATTCTGAGTGGCACGCCGGTTGCTTCTGAGCGTGCAAGCTTGGCGATCCAGTCGAGTTCAGGTAACAGCTCGTCACAGCCGCGTTTCGAAACCGCCAGCGCCTTCAAAACGCGGTCGGTCACAGGGTGTTTGGGCTGGGGCGAAACTGGAGTGGAAGGCAAGGGCATTCGGGGCTTTTCAGGAGATGGGCGCGAAGCTGGGTCGGTATACTTCGCCGCTGCTCCGAACCGGCTCCCGCACTGCAACGGCGAGCGAAGAGAGCGAGGCCTTCGGGGCGCCACGATTCTAGTGGACGCTCTCCGGGCCTCAGGGACACACACCGAAGCGCGGGCCGATGTTGCCAGCGCTCGCAGACTGAGCGAAACGCTCCGGGACAGAATTGAAATCAACCGTCTTGATCGAACGCGCCTTGGCGTCTGCCAACGCGCGCACAGGGAGCTTTGTTCGCGCTCATCCGCGCAGCCTCACAGCCGCCGTGGTGATCGCGCTCGGAGGCTTCGGCGCGACCGCATTCGGCATTGCGCCAATGATGCCCGATGCGTCAGATCTGCCGAAGCGGCTGGTGACGGAAATCGTCACCCCCGACAGCATGCAGTCACAACTCGACGCATTGGCCGAGCACGCGCTGGAGCTCTACCGTACCGACCTGACACGATCGAGCGACACCGCCGACAGCCTGCTGAAGCGCCTGAACGTGAACGACCCTTCCGCCGCAGCCTTCCTGCGCAGCGACCCGACTGCGCGCAAGCTGCTGGAAGGCCGTGCCGGCAAGATGGTGCGCGTGCAGACCGGTGAAACTGGCGCTCTCACAGAGCTGATTGCGCGTTATGCCGCCTCGGGTTCCGACGCAACAGCCACGCAGTTCCAGCGGCTGCGTGTGATGCGTGTTGCGGGCAAACTGCTCGCCACCGTCGAAACCGCCCCGCTCGAAGCGCAGGTGCGCATGGGCAGCGGCACGATCCGCTCGTCGCTGTTCGCCGCGACCGACGACTCGCACATTCCCGACGCCGTGGCCACGCAGATGGCCGAAGTTTTTTCGACCGACATCGACTTCCACCGCGAACTGCGCAAGGGCGACACGTTCTCGGTCGTTTATGAAACGATGACGGCCGATGGCGAGCCCATCACCTGGGGCACATCGACCGGCAAGGTACTGGCAGCGGAGTTCGTCAACAACGGTCGCACCTATTCCGCCGTGTGGTTCAAGGACGGCCAGGGCAAGAGCGCCTACTACGGCCTCGACGGGCAAAGCAAACGCCGTGCGTTCCTCGCCAGCCCGATGGAGTTTTCGCGCGTGACTTCGGGTTTTTCGATGCGCATGCACCCGATCCTGAATGTCTGGAAGCAGCACAAAGGTGTGGACTACGGTGCGCCCACCGGCACGCCGGTTCGCACCGTCGGCGACGGCGTGGTCGAGTACGCCGGGCGCCAGAACGGCTACGGCAACGTGGTCGAGATTCGCCACAGCAACCAGCGCTCGACGCTCTACGCGCACCTGAGCCGCATCGACGTCCACAAGGGCCAGCACGTGGAGCAAGGCCTGCACATCGGCGCGGTCGGCTCGACCGGCTGGGCGACCGGGCCGCACCTGCATTTCGAAGTGAAGGTCGGCGGCCAGCAGCAAGATCCGATGATCATGGCCAAGGCTTCAGAGGCCGTGGCCCTCACGCCGGCCGGCAAGGCCGAGTTCGCGTTGCTCGCAGTCAGCGCGAAGAGCCAGCTCGATGTGGCCGACAGCGTCCGGAATTCGGGTGCTTCGGTCGAATAAGCGCCAACGGCCCAGGCCGGGCAGCCCGCGAAGGCGCGCAGCCCGATGACAGAGCTCTACATCGGGCTGATGTCGGGCACCTCGCTCGACGGGGCCGATGGCGTGCTGGTGGACTTCGCACCACCAGACACTGGCAGCGTGTTGCGGGTGCTGGCTCACCGGCATCGACCCTTTGCGCCCGATCTCGCGGCCGAACTGTTGGCACTGAACTCACCAGGCGACAACGAATTGCATCGAGCCGCGCTTGCTGGCAACGCGCTGGCGCGGGTGTATGCCGAAGTCGTCGAAGCCTTGCTCATGGAAAGTGGCGCGGCGCGCGATCGGGTGCGCGCCATCGGCGCCCACGGCCAGACCGTGCGACACCGCCCGCAAGAGTTCGACAACACCGGCTACACCCTGCAGCTGGGCAACGCGGCACTGCTCGCCGAGCTGTGCGGCATCGACGTGGTGGCCGATCTGCGCAGCCGCGACGTTGCGGCCGGCGGGCAAGGCGCGCCGCTCGTGCCGGCCTTTCACCGCGCGGTCTTCGGTGTCGAAGGCCAGACGGTCGGTGTGCTCAATATCGGGGGCATCAGCAACCTCACGGTGCTCGGTGCCGATGGTTCGACCCTCGGCTTCGATTGCGGCCCGGGCAATGCGCTGATGGATCACTGGTGCCAGACTCACACTGGCCGGGCTTTCGACAACGCTGGCTCGTGGGCCGCGTCGGGCCGGGTGATCGAGCCGCTGCTGAACGCCATGATGGCCGACCCGTATTTTTCCCTTGCCGCGCCCAAGAGCACGGGGCGAGACCGCTTCAACCCGGCCTGGCTCAGTGCACATCTGCGGGCCCCGCCCGCCCCGCCGCCTCCGGTGGACGTGCAGGCCACGCTGGCCGCACTCACCGCCACGTGTTGTGCGAACGATGTGAGGCATTGCGCCGCGGGTGCGACCGAGCTGCTGGTCTGCGGCGGCGGCGCGCTCAACCAGCACCTCATGCGGCAGATTGCAGCTCGCTTGCCGGGGGCGGTGGTCCGGCCGAGCGACGAGCGCGGCCTGCCCGCCATGCAAGTCGAAGCTGCTGCATTTGCCTGGCTCGCGCGGGCTTTCAGCGCCCGCGAGCCCGCCAGCCTCAGCAGTGTCACCGGAGCGAGTGGTGCGCGGATCTTGGGTGCCTTGTACCCGGCGACCTGAGTGCTTGGCCCAGCAAAAAGCCGCCCGAAGGCGGCTTGTGCGGCGAGCGCGCTGAAGCTCAGGCCGAGAAGCTCGAACCGCAACCGCAAGTGGTCGTCGCGTTCGGGTTCTTGATCACGAACTGGGCGCCTTGCAGATCGTCTTTGTAGTCGATCTCGGCACCGGCCAGATACTGCAGGCTCATCGCATCGATCAGCAAGGTGACGCCGTTCTTGCTCATTTGCGTGTCGTCTTCGTTGACGATTTCGTCGAAGGTGAAGCCGTACTGGAAACCAGAGCAACCACCGCCCTGCACGAACACCCGCAGCTTCAGCTCGGGGTTGCCTTCCTCGTCGACCAATTCCTTGACCTTGTTGGCGGCGCTGTCGGTAAAGACGAGCGGCACCGGCGGCTCGTCGGACTGAATTTCCCGGGCTTGAATGTTTTCAGCAACTGCGCTCATGGTCTGGCTCCTGCGGCAACCTGCCGTTAAGCAGATTATCCGGCATTTGATGCGGCAAGTTTGATTGCCGGTTTTTCGTCAGCCTTCAGTGGCCTCAGTTCACCATCAATGGTGGCACCCTGGTGCATTTCAAGGGCTTCGTAGCGCACATCACCCCAAATTCGCGCCTTGGGCTGCAGCTCAAGCAAGACGCTGGAGAAAACCGGGCCCGTGACGCGGCCGCTGATGATCACGTGACCCGCCTGCACCTTGCCGGTCACGCAGGCGCTCTCGCTGATCACGAGGATGCTGTTTTCGTCGCTGGCGGCGGTCACGTCACCACGGACTTCACCGTCGATTCGCAGGCCATCGGTGAACCGCAGCTCGCCGAGGATGACGGCGCCTTCACCGATCAGCGTACGAATCGCAGGTTGTTTCTTTTTCCCGAACATGAGGACTCTCCAACGAGGCGGGCCCAACGGGTGTTCGCGGGCGTTTGTCAAAGTTTCACCATCAGCGTGGCCTTCACGGCGCCACGCAGGTCCATCACCTTGACCGTGGCACTTTTTACCATGGCCAGCGGCGCGTGCTCGATTACGCCCTCGATCCTCACGTACTGTTTCAGCTGTAGCGCTTGCGGGCCGCCAGGCTGTGACAGAGACCACGGTTTGCCATCGAGCGTGCCGGCCAGGGTGATCTCGTAGCGCCCGCTGAACTCACGCGTCGCCTTGCCGGGCTGCATGACGAGCATCTGGTACCGGATGCGCCCTTCGGCCTGCGGTTCGACCTGCAACCCGCGAATGATCAGGCTCTCATTCGCGCCAGCCGGCAAAAGGCGCTCGAAAAAACCGAGGTCGCCTCGAAGCTCAAGGTTCTCCGATTCGGTCGCCTTCAACTGCTGGGTGAGCTTTTCTTGCACGGTTTTTTCAGTCGTGAGTAGGCTCTGCGCCGTGTTCGCGATCGACACGGCGCCTTCGCGCTCGCCGCGCAACTGCGCCACCTCGATCCGAAGCTTCTGCAATTCTTCTTTCGCGCCCCGGTCGAGGCCAGCGATGTCCTTGCCAAACTCGAAGGCCCACAGCGCGAGCGCGGCCGAAAAGCCGCACATCAACGCCAGCAGCGCCCAGCGCAGCGGCCAAGGCAGATGGCTGCGCACGATCATGCGCGGCGCACTGATCGACAAACGGCGCCGCAGCAGCTTCCAGCGCATTCGGTCGGGCCTCTTCTGGGTCACAAGGAGGGCGGATTGTAGGAGCGCCTTCTCTGCGCAAACGCTACAAACGGAAAGGCCGCCCGGAGGCGGCCTTCTTGCAGCGACAAGCGCGCAAGCTCAGCGCTTGCTGAACTGTTTCCTGCGACGCGCGCCGTGCAGACCAACCTTCTTGCGCTCGACTTCACGCGCATCACGCGTCACGAAACCGGCATGCTTGAGCGGCGGCTTGAGGGCTTCGTCGTAGTCGATCAGGGCGCGGGTGATGCCGTGACGCACGGCGCCGGCCTGGCCCGATTCACCACCACCACGCACGTTGACCTTCACATCGAACGCGGCGTCGTTGGCGGTCAACACCAGCGGCTGGCGCACGACCATGATGGAGGTCTGACGACCAAAATACTCGTCGACAGCCTTGCCGTTGACGATGATCTGGCCAGTGCCTTTCTTGATGAAGACGCGTGCCACCGACGATTTGCGGCGGCCGGTTCCATAGTTCCAAATTCCGATCATGGCCGTTCCTTAGAGCTCAAGTACTTTGGGCTGCTGGGCAGTGTGCGGGTGCGTTGCACCGGCGTACACCTTCAGCTTCTTGACCATGGCATAACCCAGCGGGCCCTTCGGGAGCATGCCTTTGACGGCCTTCTCGATGGCGCGGCCGGGATGCTTGGCCTGCATGTCCTTGAACTTGGTGGCATGAATGCCGCCCGGGTAGCCCGAGTGGCGGTAATACACCTTGTCGTTGGCTTTGTTGCCTGTGACGCGAATCTTCTCGGCGTTGACGATGACGATGAAGTCACCGGTATCGACGTGAGGCGTGTAGATGGCCTTGTGTTTGCCGCGCAAGCGGAGGGCGACTTCACTGGCCACCCTTCCGAGAACCTTATCGGTCGCGTCAATCACAAACCATTCATGCGTCACTTCGGCCGGCTTGGCACTGAAGGTTTTCATGGGAAGTGGTCTGAGTTGGTTTGTCGGCCCCACAGCTTTCACTGGGTCTGGTCACCAAGTTCGGTTCTGCTTCTTTTGAATGGCAGACTCTCGCTCGGTTCGAAGCAAGCGGAACGTTGCCGAGTGCTTCGCCTTCCCCGGGGGCGTACTTCGGGAAAGCCTTCGAGTATATCAAAGCGGAGCGAAGCGGTTTTGATTCCTCGCGGATTATCTGGCAGCAGCCCCTAATCCGATCACGTAGACTGGGGTTAACCCTGAACACAGGAGGTCTCAGCCATGAGCATCCCAGTCGAACCCGTCATGCCTTCGTCACAGCCGATTCACTCGCCGGCCAACGCGCCAAAGCCAGATCAACGCCCGCCCGCCGACCGGGCCTGGGTACCGATCCGTTCGCTCGGGCCACGCCACCGTGAGCGCATCATGACCCATTTGATGGCCCTCGATGTGAGCGACCGCTATCTTCGTTTCGGTTACCCGGCTACAGACGCTCAAATGTCGAAGTATGTCGACATGCTCGACTTCGATCAGGACGAAGTGTTTGGAATCTTCAACCGTCGGCTCGAACTGATCGCCATGGCGCATCTCGCGCACGCTGCGGTGGCGCCGGTGGAAGGCCGCCCGGCGATGTCTGAATTCGGCGTCTCGGTGCTTCCTCAGGTGCGATCGCGTGGTTTTGGCCGCCGCCTGTTCGAGCACGCGATGCTGCACGCGCGAAATCGGGGCGTAGAAATGCTGTTCATCCATGCGCTCACCGAAAACGTGGCGATGCTCAAGATTGCCCGCCGCGCGGGCGCCACCGTCGAACGCGACGGGTCCGAGTCGGATGCCTGGCTGAAACTGCCGCCCGACAGCCTCGCATCGCACGTCGGCGAGATGGTCGAACAACAAGCGGCCGAGCTCGACTACCACTTCAAGCTGCGCGCGCGACAGGTTGGGAAGATTCTGGGCGTCGTGGCCGAAGTGAAGACATCGATGGGCAAAGTTGCGCATATCGCCGAAGAGTGACAACAACGACACACGGCGGTCATGGGCCTGTTGTTCAGGCACCCATTGTGGGGATCGGAAACGCAGCGCTCCAGCGGCGACATCCGCTACAGTTTGTGTTCGGGCCCCGTCTTCCAGACACTGCCCACGGCTTCACGAACCGCGCTGTTCAACATGCAAACCTCCTCGTGGCTCGCCGCGCTGGCTGCTCTGATGGTGCTGGTACTCACGCTCGCGGCGTGGTTGTTCAAGTCGCGCCAGCCGAAGGCGCGGCCGGCACTGCCGACCGAGTGGGCACTCACAGCGCGCCCCGTATTTTCGACTGAAGAGCGGCGCGCGTATCGATTGCTGCGCGAAGCGCTGCCTCACCACATCGTGCTGTCAAAGTTGCCGCTGGTGCGCTTTTGTCAGCCGAATGATCCGAGCGAAGTGCGCTATTGGTTCGATCTGCTGGGGACGAGCCACGTCGCGTTCGCCATTTGCAGCGCCAACGGCCGCGTGCTCGCCGCCATCGACCTCGACACCGATCGGGCCACGTCAAGGCGCCTGATGCAGATCAAGCAGTCGGTGCTCGGTGCGTGCCGTGTGCGCTACCTGCACTGCTCGGTCGACAACCTGCCTTCGGTGGCCGAGTTGCAGTTGCTGGTGCCGAGTGTCGGCGCGCCGTCACGTGCGCCGCAGCCGGTGTCGCCGGCCGCTGTCAATCTGCATCAGGCACGCGACTCGCTCGCCAACACCGTGGCCACACGGCGTGCCGAGCGTTCGTCACTCTGGCAGGACTCGACCCTGTTCCAGGATTCATTCTTCGCCCCCGACAGCCAGCGTGACTCGATGGGCAGCAGCGAATTCTCGCCGCTCTCCGGCCCCGAGATTCCAAGCCTTGCACCTGCCGAGCGACCGCGCTCGGCGCCGGGCACCCTCGGCCACATTGGCTCTCCGTCACGTAGCGCGATCGACGACGACGCCGTCGGCGGCACTGTCGTCGACGTGCTTCGTTTCACCGCCACCAGCCGTCACTGAGGCGCGCTCGCGGTCACGGCGCGTACGATGCGCGCCATGACCTCACCCGCCCCCGCGCCCGCGTCGCTCGACGCGCCCTATGCGGACTTGCACCCCGACACCGTTCTCGATGCACTCGACGCCGTCGGCTTGCGTGGCGACGGCCGACTGATCCAGCTCAACTCCTACGAAAACCGCGTCTTCCAGGTGTTCCTCGAAGACGGCCGTGTCGTGGTGGCCAAGTTCTACCGTCCCGGCCGCTGGAGCGACGAGCAAATCCTGGAAGAACACAGCTTCGCTGCCGAACTCGCCGCGAACGAAATCCCGGTGGCCGCGGCTTGGCCGCTGGAACTCGAAAGCCGGCCCAGCCGATTGACTGACATCACGCTGAAAGGGCCAACGCTGGCGCAGTTCGGAACCGAGTTCGGTACCTACCGCTTCAGCGTCACGCAGCGCCTGGCCGGGCGCGCGCCCGAACTCGAAGATGCCGGCACGCTGGAATGGATCGGCCGTTTTGTCGGCCGCATGCATGCCATCGGCGCCGTCAAACCGTTTGCGTTTCGCCAGGCACTGAACCCGCAGACATTCGGCTTCGACAACCGCGACTGGTTGCTCGCGCAAGACATGATTCCGCCCGACGCCCTGCCCGCGTGGCGGCAAACCGTCGATGCCGCGCTCACTGCCGTCCAGGCCGCGTTCGATGCCGGCGGCCCGCCGCGCCTGCTGCGCCTTCACGGCGACTGCCACTTGGGCAACGTGCTGTGGGCAGCCGACGGCCCGCACTTCGTCGACCTCGACGACGCCGTGACGGGCCCGGCCACTCAAGACCTTTGGATGCTGCTCTCGGGTGACCGCGCCGCCATGACCCGCCAGCTCGCTGCGGTGCTCGACGGCTATGAGAGTTTCATGGACTTCGACTGGCGCGAGCTGCGCCTGGTCGAGCCGCTGCGCACCTTGCGCATCATTCACCACAGCGCCTGGATCGCGCGGCGCTGGAACGACCCGGCATTCCCGATCGCGTTCCCGTGGTTCGCGAGCCCCGCTTACTGGGCCGAGCAGACCACGCGCCTGCGTGAACAGATCGAGGCGATGGCCCAGCCGCCGCTGGGCGGCCTGCGCTGAAGCCCGATCAACCCACCAGCAAGGCGTTCACACGCTTCACATAGGCGGCAGGGTTTTCGAGCTGCCCGCCTTCGGCCAGCACCGCCTGATCGAACAGGATCTGGGCCAGATCGTCGAAATGCGCGCTGCTGTCGAGCCGCTTCACGAGCGCGTGTTCGGCGTTCACTTCGAGCGTGGGCAAAGATTGAGGTGCGGCCTGGCCGGCTTGCTTCAGCAAGCGCGCCAGATGCCCGCTCATGTCGCCTTCTTCCACCACCAGGCAGGCGGGTGAGTCGACCAGGCGCGTGGTCACGCGCACGTCTTTCGCGCGGTCCTTCAACGACTCTTTCAACCGGTCGAGCACCGGCTTGAAAGCGGTCGCCGCTTCTTCGGCCTGCTTCTTTTCGGCTTCGTCCTGCAGCGTGCCGAGGTCGACGGCGCCCTTGGCCACGCTTTGCAGTGCCTTGCCGTCGAACTCGTGAAGGTGGCTCAAGAGCCACTCGTCGACCCGGTCGATCAGCAGCAGCACCTCGATCCCCTTCTTGCGGAAGATCTCGATCTGCGGGCTGTTCTTGGCGGCCGCCATGCTGTCGGCGGTGATGTAGTAGATGGCCTCCTGGCCTTCTTTCATGCGCCCCACGTAGTCGGTGAGCGACACACCTTCGTCGGCGTGGGTAGAAGCAAAGCGCAGCAGCTTGGTCAGGCGTTCGTGGTTCGCGTGATCTTCGCCAATGCCTTCTTTCAGCACCACGCCGAAGTCCTTCCAGAACGCCGCGTAGCGCGCCTTCTCGGCGGCGTCTTCGTTGTCGGCCAGGCCTTCGAGCATCGAGAGCACGCGCTTGGTCGACCCTTCGCGGATCGCTTTCACGTCGCGGCTTTCCTGAAGCAGCTCGCGCGACACGTTCAGCGGCAGGTCGGCGCTGTCGATCACGCCTTTCACGAAGCGCAGGTAGACCGGCATCAGCGCTTCGGCGTCGTCCATGATGAAGACACGCTTGACGTAGAGCTTCACGCCGCCGCGCTTGTCGCGATTCCACAGGTCGAACGGCGCCTTGGCCGGGATGTAGAGCAGCTGTGTGTACTCGCTGCGGCCTTCGACGCGGTTGTGGGTGTAGGCCAGCGGCGCTTCAGTGTCGTAGCTGAGCTGCTTGTAGAAGCTGGTGTATTCGTCGGCCGTGATCTCGCTCTTGGCGCGAGCCCACAGCGCCGACGCCTTGTTGACCGGCGACCACTCCTCGCTCGTGGCCTGCTTCTGCGCTTCGGCATCCCACTCTTCCTTCTGCATCAGGATCGGCAGCGAGATGTGGTCGGAATATTTGCCGATCACCGAACGCAGCTTCCAGCCGGTCAGGAACTCTTCTTCGCCTTCGCGCAGGTGCAAGGTCACGCTCGTGCCGCGCTGCGCGCGTGTGATGGTCTCGACCTCGAAGTCGCCGCTGCCTTCAGAGCTCCAGCGCACGCCCTGATCGGCCGGCAGGCCGGCGCGGCGCGACTCCACGCTGATGCGGTCGGCCACGATGAAGCCGCTGTAGAAGCCCACGCCGAACTGGCCGATGAGCTGCGCGTCTTTTTTCTTGTCGCCGTCGAGCGCAGCCATGAATTCACGCGTGCCGCTCTTGGCGATGGTGCCCAGGTTGGCCACCGCCTCGTCGAGCGACAGGCCGATGCCGTTGTCGGCAATCGTGATGGTTTTCGCTTCGGCATCGAAGCTCACCCGCACTTCCAGGTTCGGCGTGTCCTCGAACAACGCTGCGTTGTTGATCGCCTCGAAGCGCAGCTTGTCGCACGCATCAGACGCGTTCGACACCAGCTCGCGCAGGAAGATTTCCTTGTTCGAGTAGAGCGAGTGGGTCACGAGGTGCAGGATCTGCTTGACCTCGGCCTGGAATGAGAGTGTCTGTTTTTCCATGATCGTGTGGTGTCGTGCGGTCGGGCCGGAAGGCTTTTCGGTGGGTCAAGGGTGGGGGCGGCGGCCGCCGATTCAAGTGACGCGGCCTCGATCTCCCGGTACAGCCTTTGATTATCAAGGCGCTGGTGCACTTGCCGCAAAATGCCGTCATGTCATTGCGAACCATCGATGTCACGCGTTATGTCACGCCGCTGCGCGAAGGCGGCTCGTTGCCGGCCATCGTCGAAGCCGACGACGACGGCCTGTACGTGCTCAAGTTTCGCGGTGCCGGCCAGGGCCCGCGGGCGCTGATCGCCGAGCTGGTGGCCGGCGAGCTGGCCCGGGCGCTCGGCCTGCCGGTGCCCGAGATCGTGTTCGCGCGGCTCGACTCCGAGCTCGCGCGCACCGAGCCCGACCCGGAGATCCAGGACCTCATTCGCCTCAGCGCCGGCCTGGTCGACGGCATGATCGAGAGCAGCACCGGCCTCAACCTCGCGCTCGACTACCTGCCCGGCTCGACCACCTTCGACCCGGTGGCCTTCCAGCCCGACGCCGAGCTGGCCTCGCGCATCGTCTGGTTCGACGCGTTCACGAGCAACCTCGACCGCACCGCGCGCAACACCAACATGCTGGTCTGGCACGGCAAGCTCTGGCTGATCGACCACGGCGCGGCACTCTACTTCCACCACGACTGGCGCGACTTCATGGAGCGCGCCACCAGCCCGTTCGCGCTGATCAAGGACCACGTGCTGCTGCGTTTGGCGAGCCGCCTGTCCGAGGCCGACGCGTCGATGTCGGCACGCCTTACACCCGAGCTGATTGCCCAGGTGGTCGCGCTGATCCCCGACACCTGGCTCGAAGACGAAGCTTCGTTCGCCAGCAAAACCGAGCACCGCGAAGCCTATGTTCGCTACCTCACGCGGCGCCTCGAAGCGCCGCGCTCTTTTTTCGAGGAGGCCGTTCGTGCCCGCAGCCTGCACGTATGACTACGCGGTGGTGCGCGTGGTGCCGCGGGTCGAACGCGGCGAGTTCGTCAACGCCGGCGTGATCGTGTCGTGCGCGGCGCAGAACTTTCTGCGCGCCCACATCGAACTCGACGAAGCACGCCTGCTGGCGCTCGACCCGAACGTCGACCTGCCCGGCATTCGTGCCGCGCTCGCCGCGCTGCCGCTGGTCTGCGGGGGTGGTGAGGCGGCCGGTGCGCTGGGCCGCCTGTCGACACGCGAGCGTTTTCACTGGCTCGTGGCGCCGCGCAGCACCAGCATCCAGACGTCGGTGGTTCACACCGGCCGCTGCACCGACCTCGCCGTCGAAGCCGAACGTCTGCTGGACCGCATGGTGCGGCCACGCGCCGCCTGACGTCACGGCCGCATCAACGTGGCAGCGAATTCACCTCTTTCTCCCAGCGTTCGATCAGGCGCCGCCGCTCCGCCGCTTTGCCGTACTTCTGGAAGTCGTACTTGATCAGCCGCACCGCGTCGATCGTTGGAATGCGCGGGTCGGGCTTGAAGGTCTTGTTGGCCGGCACCTGCAGCGAATTGGCGCGCGCGCCGATGCGCTGGCCGGCCGGGCTCATCAGCCAGTCGTAGTATTTCTTCGCCGCCTCGCGGTTGCGCGAACCCTTGACCAGCGCGATCCCGCCCACTTCGTAGCCCGTGCCTTCACAGGGCGCGCCGGACTTCACCATCTTGAACCCCTGCTGGCGCTCGTTCTCGAAACCGAAGATGAAACTCACGCCGATGCCGACCTCGCCCTTGGCCACGCTCTTCGCCTGCGCCTGCCCGCTGCGTATGTACTGCGTGACGTTGCGGTGCAGCTTCTGCAGGTACGAAAAGGCCGCGTCTTCGCCCATCAGTTGCACCAGCCCAGCGAGGATGGTGTAGCCGGTGCCGCTCGAACCCGGGTGCGAAGTTTCGATCTCGCCCTTGTAGCGAGCGTCGAGGAGGTCGGCCCAGCACTTCGGCGCCGGCAGGCCCTTCTTCTTCAACACGTCTTCGTTCCAGCCGAAGCCGATCGCGCTGGTGTAGAAACCGCCGACGTAGTTCTCGCTCATCGCGTACTGACGCACCGCCCAGCCGTGCAGGTCGTTCAGGTAAGCGGGGCGGTAGGCGTCGAGCAGGCCGACTTCGGCCGCCTGCAGGTAGGGGTCGCCGGTGCCACCCCACCACAGGTCGGTTTTCGGGTTGGCCGCTTCGGCGCGCAATTGCGCCAGCGCTTCGCCGGTGGCCTTGTGCACCTGCAGCACCTTGATGCCGGTCTGGGCCTGGAATTCTTTCGCCGCCAGCTCGCACCAGCCCTGGTCGGTGGCGCAGATTGCAACGACTTGCTGGTTCTGCGCCTGGGCGGCGCCGGCCAGCGCAAAGCCACACGCCCAGGCGGCCACGGCACGCAAAAGATAGTTGCTCATGAAAAAGCCCCGCTCAATTCGATGCTGTGCATTATCGAATCGAGGCGGGGCCCGCGCCCGCGTGGGCTCAGCGTTGTTTCATTCGCCGGTGCCGAGCACGTCGCCAAAGGTTTGCCACTGCGTGCCGGTGAACCTGGCGAGCTGGCCTTGCTTGACGAGGAAGAAGTCGGTCGGTGTGGTGTTGAGCGACATGCCCGTCAGCAACAGCGGCAGTTTCAGGTTCTTGATGTTGGCGGCCTGCTTCATCACGTTCTCGCGCGTCAGGTCGTTGCCACATTGCTTGAGGATGTGCACCATCGTTTGCGCCGTCAGGTACGCGTACAGGTTCGATGCGTCCTTCGGGTCACCTTCACGGTAGTAGCGGCCCATGAAACCGCGCCATTCGAGCATCGCCGGGTCGTCTTTCCATTGCGGGTCGTTCGGGTCCTTGTAGTACTGCAGCGTCAGCAGGCCGACCGATTTGTCGAGCCCCGCCGGCGTGAGCACCGAGCCCACCGAGGCGCTCACGTTGTTGATGATGTGCAGCGGCTTCCAGCCCGAGTCGAAGGCCTTGCGCACCGCCTGCGC
>JBDTTU010000077.1:0-20760 GCA_039930465.1 Burkholderiales bacterium | reverse complement strand
CGGCGAGTCGATCTGCACGATGCCGTCTTGCGAGGTCAGGATCACGTCGCCGGTGGTCACCAGGTCGCCCACCTTCAGCGGGTGCATCTTGCCATCCGGGCCGCGACGCATCGCGGTACCTCGAATACCGGTGACGGTGCCAGAGTTCGATTGGATCGTGGGCATGAGATGACCTTGCTGCATATGCGAAAAAAGTAGCTTGTGTCGGAGCGTAACCGCGCGGGCCCGCCTTATGTGCCTCAATCGGGAATGCAGGTGTGAACTGAATCACCGAAGAGTGCGGTTTTTGTGCAGATAAGGAAATCGCGGCTTTGTCCGCGAACCTGTCCTCAACGGCTTATCGACCGCGCTGCGCGATGTTTGAGGCCATGGCGGCCGCATTCAGGTGAGGTCTGTCACGCTCGTCGCCGTCGCCGTCGCCGTCGCCGTTGCCGTTGCCGTTGCCGTTGCCGTTGCCGTTGCGCGACGCCGAAGCCGGGTCAGCGCTCGCGCAGCGCGTAGGCCTTGCCCTTGAGGATGGGCTTGAGCAGGTAAGACATGACTGTCTTGTTGCCGGTCAGGATGTCGACCTCGGCCGTCATGCCGGGAATCACCGGCATCTTCTCGCCGAAGTTGGCGCGGGTGGTGCGCACGCGCACCAGATAGAAAGCGTTGCCACGCTCGTCGAGCACGGTGTCGGGGCTGATGTTCTCGACCTCGGCGGCCAGGCCGCCATAGATCGAGAAGTCGTAGGCGGTGAACTTCACGGTCGCCGCCTGGCCGGGGTGGATGAAAGCGATGTCGCGTGGCTGCACCTTGGCTTCGAGCACCAGCACGTCGTCGAGCGGCACGATCTCGACGATGTCCTTGCCCGGCTGCACCACACCGCCCACGGTGTTGGCGAACAGGCGCTGCACACGCCCGCGCACGGGGCTCTTGATCTGCGACTTGTCGACCTTGTCGGTGAGCGCCACCGCGCCCTGGTTCAGCGCATTGAGCTTGCCCAGCACCTCGGCCATTTCCTTGCGCGCCTCGTTGCGGAAGGTCAGTTCGGTTTCCTGGATTTTTCGCCGCGCTTCGCCGATCGCCGCCTGCACGCGGTTGATCTGCGCACCGGCTTGCTCAGAGTCACCACGGCCCTTGGAAACCTCGCGCTCCAGCCGCAGGATGTCGACTTCCGACACCGCGCCGCTGGCCAGAAGCGGTTTGGTCTTGGAGAGTTCCTGCTGGCTCAGCGCCAGGCCGCGTTCGGCGGAACTCTTGCGCGAGCGCATTTCGGCCAGTTCCTGCTGGCGCTGTTCGAGCTGCTGGCGGTTGATGGCGAGCTGGGTGTTGAGCTCGGAAAGCCGCGATTCGTACAGGCGCCGCTCTTCTTCAACGATGCGGGCTTCTGCCGGGCTGTCGCCCGGTGGCGGCGGCTGGAAGGCCGAGCCTTCGGCCAACGCACGCAAGCGGGCCTGCCGGGCCCGCAACGCGAAGCCTTGTGCGGCACTTTCGCGCACCCCCGACGTGGCCCGGGTCTCGTCGATCTTCAGCAGCAACTGGTCCTTTTCGACCACCTGGCCTTCCTTGACCAGAATCTCGGACACCACGCCGCCGTCGAACGACTGAATCAGTTGCAACTGCCTTGAAGAAATGACCCGCGCGTCGCCTTTGGTGACCTCGTCGACGCGGGCCAGCGCGGCCCACACGATCAGCAGCAGGACCACCAAGACCGCGGCGCGCACGATCTTCTGCGCGCGCTGCGTCTGCGCGCGCGACATCACTTCGGTGGCTTGCTGCTCGAAACTGCGGAATCCGGCGCGGTTGGCTTCGTCGTCGGCCACGCCCGCGCCGAAGACACGGTCTGTCAGTGGCTCGAGCGTGCGGCGGATGCGCTCCAGCGCGGGCGCCTGGGGTGGCAGCAACGCCGGCACCGGCGCGGGTGCTGCAGAGTGTGCCGTGGCTTCAGCTGCCGCAGGGTCGATCGGTTCGTTGCTGCTCATGCCGCTTTCGCCACGCGCCCGCTGGCGAGTGCTTCCATGATGCGGTCGCGCGGGCCGTCGGCCACGATGCGCCCGCCGTCGATCACGATCACGCGCGTGACCATCGCCAGCATCGAGGTGCGGTGCGTCACCAGCACCACGGTCTTGTTCTGCGCGAAGGCAGCCACGCGGGCGGTGATCTGCGCTTCGGTGGAAAAATCCATTGCGCTGGTGGGTTCGTCGAGCAGCAGAATCGGTGCGTTGTGCAGCAGCGCGCGCGCCAGGCCCACGCTCTGGCGCTGGCCACCCGAAAGTGATTCGCCGCGTTCGCCCACCGGCATGTCGAAGCCGCGCGGGTGGCGGTTCACCAGCTCGCTCATGCCGGCGATTTCGGCCGCGGCCACCACGGCGGAATCGTCGGCGTAGGGCAGGCCGAAGGCGATGTTCTCGCGCAGCGTGCCGTAGAAAAGCGTCACGTCTTGCGACACGTAGCCGAGGTTGCGGCGCACGTCGGCCGGATCGAGCTGGCGCAGGTCGATGCCGTCAAGCAGCACCGCGCCCTCCAGCGGCTGGTACAAGCCCATGATCAGGCGCTGGATCGTCGACTTGCCCGAGCCCACACGGCCGATCAGCGCCACACGCTCGCCGGCAGCGATCTTGAAGCTGAGCCCATCGAGCGCAGAGTCTTGCCGGCCGGGGTAGGCGAACTTGACGTTGCGGAACTCGATGTCGCCACGCAGTTGTGCGCGTTGAATGAAAGTCTGGCCGAGCGGGCGCTCGACCGGTTTTTCCATCACCTTGTTCAGGTTGTCAAGCGCGGTGCGCGCGCCCTGGTACTGCATCAGCAACCCGACGATCTGACCGGCCGGCGCGAGCGCGCGGCCCGAGAGCATGCTCACGGCGATGAGCGCGCCCATGGTCAGCTCGCGCTGGCCGATGAGATAAACACCGACCACGAGGATCGCAACCGTGACCGCCTGCGACAGCAGGTTGGTGCCGTACATCGCCTTCGACGAGAGCGCGCGCATCTTCACGCCAGTGCGCGCCAGGAACACGTTGGCACGCTCCCATTTCGCTTGAATGACGCCCTCGGCGCCCTGCGACTTGATGGTCTCGATGCCGGTCAGGCTTTCGATCAGCGTGGCGTTGCGCAGCGCGCCGGCCTTGTACGTGGTTTCCGACAGTTCATGCAGCCGGTTCTGCAGCACATAACCGAGGATCAGTATCACCAGGCCTGCCACGATCACCGGCAAGGCGAGCCACGGCGAGATCCAGGTGATCACGAGCACGAACAGCAGCGCGAACGGCAGGTCGATCAGCGCGGTGACGGTGCTCGACGCGATGAAGTCGCGCACCTGCTCGAAGCCACGCAGGCTGGCGGCGAACGAGCCGACCGATTCGGGGCGGTGCTCGAGCCGCATGCCGAGCACCTTTTCCATCAGCTTGGCCGAGATCTGCACGTCGACCCGGGCGCTGGCTTCGTCGACGAAGTGGCTGCGCAGCAGGCGCATGAACAGGTCGGCTCCGAGCACCAGCGCCACGCCGATGGAAAGCGCCCACATGGTCTCGATCGCGTTATTGGGCACGACGCGGTCGTAGACGTTCATCGAGAACATCGGGAACGCCAGCGCAAACAGGTTGATCAGCAGTGCGGCCCACAACACGTCGCGGTAAACGAAGCGCTGCTGCAACAGCGCGCCCCAGAACCAGTGGCGTGACTTGAGCGCGGAAGGCGCCTCGCCGTCAGGGCCAGTGCGGCCCTCGGTGCGCGCGTCGAATCGAAAATGCGGCCGCGCGAACAGCACCACGCCAGTGAAACGCTGAGCCAGTTCATCGCGGCTGAGCGTGACCGAGCCTTGTGCGGTCTCCGGCAGCAGCACGCGTGCGGCACCGGGCGCACCGGTTTGCGCGTCGCCGGCCTCCCAGCCGGTCAGCACGCAGGCGGTTTCGCCGTGCAGGATCAGGATCGCGGGCAGGGCGGCGGGGTCGATGCGCTCCAGCGCAATGCGCTGCACCTTGGCCGACAATCCGCTACGCGCTGCGGCGCGCTCGGCCAGGTCGAGCGAGAGCCGCCCACCTTCGAGCGGCAAGGCGGCCGAGAGTGATGCGCGCGACGCCGACAGGCCGTGCAGGCGGCACACCTCGACCAGGCAGTCGAGCAGCGGGTCGGGGTGGATCAGGTCTTCGCGCAGGCGCTGCGGCAGGGGGCCTGGTCTGGCGACTGGCGAAGCGGCGTTCGCGGCGGAAATATCGGTCATTCGATCAGGGATGGCTCGGAGGCATCACGCTATATCGGCAACGTACACGTCGAATTGACCCCGCCGGTGGTCGGCGAAAAAACGTTTCAGGGTTTCTCGGGTCGTGCGGAAGGCGATCTCGTCCCAGGGCACGTCGTCTTCGCCGAACAGCTGCACCTCGATGCTCTCTGGGCCGGGCGCGAACTCGGTGTCAATCAGGCGCGCGCGGTAGAACAGGTGCACCTGGCCGACCCGGGCCACGTTGAGCACCGTGTACAGGCCTTGCAGTTCGATGTGCGCACCGGCCTCTTCAACCGTTTCTCGCAGCGCGCCCTCGGCCAGCGTTTCGCCCAGTTCCATGAAACCGGCCGGCAGCGTCCACAAGCCATAACGCGGTTCGATGTTGCGCCGGCACAGCAGCACCTGATCGCCCCAGACCGGCAAGGTGCCCACCACATTGAGCGGGTTTTCGTAGTGGATGGTGTGGCACAGCGTGCAGGTGGCGCGCTCGCGGTTGTCGTCGGCCGGCACGCTGTAAACGGCCGTACCGCCGCAGGCCTTGCAATGCTTGATGCTGCGGGGAGTGAACATGCGGCGCAGTGTAGCGTGCAGGTGTTCGGCGCAAGGCACAAGGCCCGGCACTGCGTGGCATCATTCCGGGCGCATCAATTGCCCCGCCACACCCACCTGGAAAGACGATCATGAGCTTTGTCTTCACACCACCCGCCACCCCTTCCGTGCCGGTTCAGGGCGGTGCCGCCACGGCGCTGTTCCCGGTGCACCGCATCTACTGCGTCGGCCGCAACTACGTGGAACACGCGATCGAGATGGGCCACAGCGGGCGCGAAGCGCCGTTCTTCTTCATGAAGCCGGCCGACGCTGTGTTGACGGTGGCCGAAGGCACGGTCGGCCAGATGCACTACCCGACGCTGAGCCAGAGCCTGCACCACGAGCTTGAGCTGGTGGTGGCCATCGGCAAGGGTGGGCGCGACATCAAGGCGGCCGACGCGATGAGCCACGTGTGGGGCTACGCGGTCGGGCTGGACATGACCCGGCGTGACCTGCAGGCCGAAGCCAAGAAGCTCGGGCGGCCCTGGTGCATCGGCAAGGGCTTCGACGAATCGGCGCCGATCGGGCCGATCCGCCGAGCCGAAGAATGTGCGCTGAGCGCCGAGACCGAGATCAGGCTCGACGTGAATGGCGCGCAACGCCAGGCCAGCGTGCTCGGCAAGCTGATCTGGAGCGTGGCCGAGATCATCGAGCACCTCTCGAAAGCCTGGGAGCTCGCGCCAGGTGATCTGATCTTCACTGGCACGCCCGAGGGCGTGGCGGCCGTCGTGGTCGGCGACACGCTGAGCGCGAGTGTCGAAGGGGTGGGCAGCCTGCAGGTTCAGATCGTCGCTGGCTGAGAAGGGGCACGCGCATGCAGCTCTACAACTACTTCCGGTCGTCGGCTTCTTACCGCGTGCGCATCGCGCTCGCGCTGAAGGGGCTCGACTACGACTACATGCCGGTGCACCTGCTGAAAAACGAACAGCTCGGGCCGGCCTTCGCTGAAATCTCGCCGGCCGGGCTGGTGCCGGTGCTGCAAGATGGCGACAAGCTGTTGACGCAATCGATCGCGATCATCGAGTACCTCGACGAAACCTACCCCGAGCCGTCGTTGCTGCCCGGTGATGCCTTCAAGCGCGCCCGCAATCGTGCGCTGGCGCAAGACATTGCCTGCGAAATCCACCCGGTCAACAACCTGCGTGTTTTGCGCTACCTCGTGCGTGATCTGAAGGTGAGCGAAGACGACAAGAACCGCTGGTACCGGCACTGGGTCGAGACTGGCCTGGAAGTGGTCGAGCGCCAGCTCGTGGCCGGCGCCGACACCGGCAAGTTCTGCTTCGGCGCCGCGCCGACCCTGGCCGACTGTGTGCTCGTTCCGCAGATCCACAACGCGCAGCGCATGGACTGCCGGCTCGAGCACGTGCCGACTGTGATGCGCGTGTTCGGCGAATGCATGCAGCAAGACGCGTTCTCGAAGACCCAACCTTCAGCCTGCCCGGATGCAAGCTGACCCTGGGCCGCTCGCCGACTGGCTGCTGCCGGCCTGGCATGCGCCGGGTGTCGGCGCACTGATGACGACGCGACAAGGGGGCGTCAGCCGGGGGACGTTTGAGAGCCTCAACCTGCGCGACGGCCTGGGCGACGACGCAGAGGCGGTGCGGCAGAACAAGGCGCTGCTGAAAAGCGCAATCGGCGCGCAGCCGGTGTTTCTGAACCAGGTGCATGGCGCGCAAGTTGTGCGGCTGTTCGAATCCGATGGCGCGCCCGACGCCCCGGTTCACACCGCCGACGCCAGCGTCACCACCCAGCCCGGGCTGGCCTGCGCGGCGCAAGTCGCCGACTGTTTGCCGGTGCTCTTTGCGGCGCCGAATGCACGCGCCGTGGGCGCGGCGCATGCCGGCTGGCGTGGCTTGGCTCTCGGGGTGCTTGAGGCGACGCTGGATTCGGTGTGCAAGTTGGCCGGTTGCGCGCCCTCGGAGGTGAACGTCTGGTTGGGCGCCTGCATCGGACCGCGTCGATTCGAAGTCGGCGCCGATGTGCTCAAGGCCTTTGGCGCTCCGACAGCCGGGGCCGACACGGCACTCTTCGTTCACCACAGACCGGGCAAGTGGCTCGCCAACCTGCCGCAGCTGGCGCGCGAGCGTCTGCGCGCTGCCGGCGTTCAGGCCATCAGCGGCGGCGAGTGGTGCACCGTTAAAGACGCGTCAAGGTTCTTTTCGTTCCGGCGCGACCGTGTCACCGGGCGCATGGCTGCTGCCGTCTGGATCGAGCGGCGCCACGGCGCCTGATTCGCGCGCGGCGAGGGCTTCCTGCTCGCGCCGCAGGCGCCGGCGCGCCGGGCTGCTCAGCAGGTAAAGCACGATGCCCAGCGGCAGCAGCCCGTACAGCAGCAGCGTGAACACGGCGCCCAGCACCGTGCCCTGTGGGCTGGTGGCCTCGACCACCGCCACCATCAACACCACGTACATCCATGCGATCGCTACCAGAAACATCGTTCGTTGCCTCGTTTCAGCGGATTTTCGCGTGCGATCTCGTTGCCTTATTGTGAGATGATATGTCATAATGCGGCATATATTGGCTTCGAATGCCGATGTACAAAGTGGCATCAGTCACGTAAAACCAGTGCATAGAACGGCCGCACAAGACCGCGACAAGCACCCTGAAGGAGACACATGAAAAGCCAACTGAATACAGCGCTGCCAACCCCCGCCGACATGGCCGCCAGCGCCCAGGCGATGGGCGCGCAACTCGGCGAAGTGTGGAAAACAGTCTCCGGCCTGAGCCTGCCGATGCCGCTAATGGCCGAATTGCAAAGCAACTACCTGAAGCAGGCCACCGAGCTCTGGAACCAGACGCTGCAGCACGGGCAAACGGCCGCGCCTGCCACGCCCGCCGCCGACCGCCGCTTTGCCGCGCCGGCCTGGGCCGCCAACCCGGCGGCGGCCTACACCTCACAGATGTACCTTTTGAACGCGCGCACGCTGATGCAGATGGCCGACAGCCTGGAGGGCGACGCCAAGACCAAGCAGCGCATCCGCTTTTCGGTGCAGCAATGGCTCGATGCTTCGTCGCCGAACAACTTCCTTGCGCTCAACCCTGACGCGCAGCGCAAGGCGCTTGAGACCCAGGGTGAGAGCATCAGCCAGGGAATGAAAAACCTGTGGCACGACGTGCAGCAAGGCCACGTCTCGCAAACCGACGAGAGCCTGTTCGAGGTGGGCCGCAACGTGGCCACGAGCGCAGGCTCCATCGTGTTCGAGAACGAGCTGTTCCAGCTGATCGAATACAAGCCGCTCACGGCCAAGGTGTTCGAGCGGCCGATGCTGTTCGTGCCGCCGTGCATCAACAAGTACTACATCCTCGACCTGCAGCCCGAGAACTCGCTGATCCGCTACACGGTGGAGCAGGGCCACCGTGTGTTCGTGCTGAGCTGGCGCAACGCCGACGACAGCATCAAGCAGTACACCTGGGACCAGTACATCGAAGACGCGGCGATCCGGGCGATCAGCCTGGTGCAGGAGATCGGCGGCAGCGACAAGATCAACACACTCGGCTTCTGCGTTGGCGGCACCATTCTGGCCACGGCCTTGTCGGTGCTCGCCGCGCGCGGCGAGAAACCGGCCGCGAGCGTGACGCTGCTGACCACCTTCCTCGACTTCCGCGACACCGGTGTGCTCGACCTCTTCATCGACGAGACCATGGTGAAGATGCGCGAGATGACACTCGGGCCGCAAAGCCCGGGCGGTGGCAGCCTGCTCAAGGGGCAGGAACTCGCCACCACCTTCAGTTTCCTTCGGCCGAACGACCTGGTCTGGAACTACGTGGTCGGCAACTACCTGAAAGGCGAGACGCCGCCGCCGTTCGACCTGCTGTACTGGAACGGCGACAGCACCAACCTGCCAGGCCCCATGTACTGCTGGTACCTGCGCAACACTTACCTTGAGAACAACCTCGTCAAGCCGGGCAAGATGACCGTGTGCGGCGAGAAAGTCGACCTGGGAACCATCGACGCGCCAGCGTATGTGTATGCCTCGCGCGAAGACCACATCGTTCCCTGGCAAGGTGCGTACCGCAACACGCAGGTGCTGGGTGGCAAGACCCGCTTCGTGCTCGGCGCTTCAGGCCACATTGCCGGCGTGATCAACCCGCCTGCCAAGGGCAAACGCAGCCACTGGATCGGCGCAGCTGCAGCGTTGCCGGAGCAGGCGCAGGCCTGGTTCGACAAAGCGAAAGAACACCCGGGAAGCTGGTGGACCGATTGGTCGGCCTGGCTCAAGACGCACGCCGGCAAACAGGTCGCCGCGCCGAAGACTCCGGGCAACAAGGCCCACAAGGCCATCGAGCCGGCTCCTGGCCGTTACGTCAAACAAAAAGCCTCACCTTGACGCTGCTTTGACCCGCCGGGCGGGCAGCGCGTTATTCTTTGTCTCATCGACCCACTGGAGAACCCCATGACCACCGACATTGTTATCGTCGCCGCCGCCCGCACCGCCGTGGGCAAGTTCGGCGGCACGCTCGCCAAGACCCCGGCACCCGAACTCGGCGCCGCCGTCGTGGCCGATCTGCTGCGCCGCGCCAACCTGACGGGCGAGCAAATCAACGAACTCATCTTCGGCCAGGTGCTCACGGCCGGTTCGGGCCAGAACCCGGCCCGCCAGACCGTCATCAAGAGCGGGCTGCCGCAAGGCGTTCCGGCCCTGACGATCAATGCCGTTTGCGGCTCTGGCCTGAAAGCCGTGATGCTCGCAGCGCAAGCCATTCGCGACGGCGACTCCGAAATCATCATCGCTGGCGGGCAAGAGAGCATGAGCATGTCGCTCCACGTGTTGCCGGGCTCGCGCGACGGCATGCGCATGGGCGACTGGAAGATGGTCGACACCATGATCGTCGACGGCCTGTTCGACGTGTACAACAAGTACCACATGGGCATCACCGCCGAGAACGTGGCCAAGAAGTACGACGTGAGCCGCGAGAAACAAGACGCGCTCGCGCTCGGCTCGCAGCAGAAGGCCGCGGCCGCGCAGGAAGCCGGCAAGTTCAAGGATGAGATCGTGCCCTTCAGCATCGCGCAGAAGAAGGGCGACCCGATCGTCTTCGCCAGCGACGAGTTCATCAACAAGAAGACCAGCGCCGAAGTGCTGGCCGGCTTGCGCCCGGCGTTCGACAAGGCCGGCAGCGTGACGGCCGGCAACGCTTCGGGCCTGAACGACGGCGCGGCCGGCGTGATCGTGATGACCGCGAAGAAGGCGCAGCAGCTCGGGCTGACGCCGCTCGCGCGCATTGCCAGCTACGCTACCGTGGCGCTCGACCCGAGCATCATGGGCATGGGCCCGGTGCCCGCTTCGCAGAAGGCGCTTGCCCGCGCCGGCTGGAAAGCACAAGACCTCGACCTGCTCGAAATCAACGAAGCCTTCGCCGCGCAGGCCTGCGCCGTCAACAACGAAATGGGCTGGGACACGAGCAAGGTCAACGTCAACGGCGGCGCCATTGCCATCGGTCACCCGATTGGTGCGTCCGGCTGCCGCATCCTGGTGACTTTGCTGCACGAAATGCAGCGCCGTGATGCCAAGAAAGGCATTGCCTCGTTGTGCATCGGCGGTGGCATGGGCGTTGCACTGACGGTCGAGCGCTGAGCGCGCGTTCGACGTTCGCGTCGCTGATCTGAAGCCACCGCGCACCGCGCGTGGCTCGGCCGCCTGAGCCTCGATGCTCGGGCGGCTGTTCGTTTTTGCATCAACAGGGAAAACAAGTGAGTAAAAAAATTGCATACGTCACCGGTGGCATGGGTGGCATCGGAACGACCATGTGCCAGCGCCTGCACAAAGACGGCTTCACCGTGATCGCCGGCTGTGGCCCGAGCCGCGACCACGCCAAATGGCTGGGCGAGCAGACCGCCCTCGGCTTCAGCTTCTTCGCTTCGGTCGGCAATGTGGGCGACTGGGACTCGACCGTTGCGGCCTTCCAGAAGGTCAAGGCAGAACATGGCCCGATCGATGTGCTCGTGAACAACGCCGGCATCACCCGCGACGGCATGTTCCGCAAGATGAGCCGCGCCGACTGGGACGCGGTGATCGAGACCAACCTGACGAGCCTGTTCAACGTGACCAAGCAGGTCATCGACGACATGGTCGACCGCGGCTGGGGCCGCATCATCAACATCTCGTCGGTCAACGGCGAGAAGGGCCAGTTCGGCCAGACCAACTACTCGGCCGCGAAGGCCGGCATGCACGGTTTCACGATGGCGCTGGCGCAAGAGGTTGCGAACAAGGGCGTGACCGTCAACACCGTGAGCCCGGGCTACATTGCCACCGACATGGTCAAGGCGATCCGGCAAGACGTGCTCGACAAGATCATTGCCGGCATCCCGGTCAAGCGCCTGGGAACGCCGGACGACATCGCGTCGATGGTGGCCTGGGTGGCATCAGACGAGTCAGGCTTTGCGACCGGGGCCGATTTCTCGGTCAACGGTGGATTGCACATGGGGTGAGCCCGGACGAAGAACAGTCCTGAGGACTGTTCTTCGCCTGGCGAACGACGTTTCGCCTGCAAGCGAAACGGCTGGGGCGCGGCGGAAGGCCTAGAAAAGTTTCCCCACGTTCAACAGCGTCAGCACGCCCAGCAACCCGAAGGTCGCCGCTGCGATGGCGTGCACCAGCCGCATCGGCACCTTCTTCGCCAGCTTGTCGCCCACGAACACCGCGGGCACGTCGGCGAGCATCATGCCGAGCGTCGTGCCGGCCACCACCGACACCAGATCGGGGTAACGCGCGGCGAGTGCCACGGTCGCGATCTGCGTCTTGTCGCCCATCTCGGCGAGGAAGAACGCGATCAGCGTGGTGCCGAAGGCACCGAAGCGCGAGGGTTGCGCCGCTTCGTCGTCGATCTTGTCGGGCACGAGCATCCACGCGGCCATCGCGATGAACGAGATGCCGATCACCCAGCGCAGCAGGTCGGGGCCGAGCGCGCCGGCGACCCAGGCTCCGAGCAGGCCGGCGGTGGCGTGGTTCAGCAAGGTCGCGACCAGGATGCCGAAAATGATTGGCACCGGCTTTCGGAATTTGATCGCCAGCAGCATCGCCAGCAGTTGGGTCTTGTCACCCATTTCGCCGAGCGCCACCACGCCGGTGGAGATCAAAAACGCTTCCAATGAATCTCCGAGGTTCAACCTGCTGCGATCACGCGCGCCGCCGCAGCTTCAAGCGACGCCACGCTGCCGTCCCAGGCCAGATCGAGGTGCAAAGTCGACACCCCGATGAAGTTGCGCTTCATCGACTGGTTGTAGTTCGGGTCGTAGTGCGTGACGAGCAGGTCTTGCACCACTTCAGCGGTGCGCCCGGCGCGCGCCGTTTCCTGCCAGCCGTTCACGACCTCGTTGCCGCGCGAGGCGCGCAACGCATCGAGCCGGCCACAGAAGGCGGGCGTGTCTTTCACGAAGAAGTCGTACTCCTCGATCAGCAGGCGCACCCGCGCGTCCAGCGGCAGTTCGAGGCGGATGCACGGCGCCTGACGCATGCGCTCGACCAGCCGCAGCGGCACCCGCAAGTCACCGACCTTCTTGCTCTCGCTTTCGACGAACACGGGTCGCTCGGCGTCAAAGCCGCGCAGCGTGTCCCACACCCGCGACTCGAAACTTTTCTGCCCCGGTTGCACGCTGCCAGGCACCAGACCGAGCACCGAGCCGCGGTGGTTGGCCAGGGCCTCGAGGTCGAGCACCTGCGCGCCGTGAGCACGCAGCACCTGCAGCAGCCGGCTCTTGCCCGAGCCGGTGGTGCCGCAGACCACGCGGTACTGGAACGTTGAAGGCAGTTCTTCCAGCGACGCGATCACCGCGCGCCGGTATTCGCGGTAGCCGCCTTCGAGCACCTGTACGCGAAACCCGATCTGGTCGAGCACCAGCGCGAGTGAGCCGCTGCGGGTGCCACCACGCCAGCAGTAGACCAGCGGCTTCCAGTCTTTTGGCAGTTGCATCACCTCACGCTCGATGTGTGCGGCGATGTTGCGCGCGACCAGCGCAGCGCCACGTTTCTTGGCAGTGAACGGCGAGACCTGCGCGTACTCGGTGCCGACGACGATGCGCTCGGCATCGTTGAGCACCGGCCAGTTCAGCGCACCCGGCAGGTGGTCGAGCGCGAACTCGCTCTCTGAGCGTGCGTCAAGCACGGCACTGAACTGGTCGAGCTGGCTCAGCGCCGCGGCGGCGGTGATCTTCAGCAACATCGGCAAGCGTGCACGTCAGGCCACCGCGTCAAGCAGTTCGGTCTCGATCTGCAACTGCATCCGGTTCTGCTGCAGCACCGGCCCGTCGATCAGGAAGGTATCTTCGACGCGCTCGCCCAGCGTCGTGATCTTGGCGAGCTGCAGGTTGATGTGGTGGTGCGCGAGCACCCGCGCGATCGAGAACAAGAGACCCGAGCGGTCGCTCGCCGACACGCCCAGCAGCCAGTGCTGCGCGCGTTCGTCGGGGCGCAGCGTGACGCGTGGCGTGATCGGAAACGACCTCACACGCCGCGAGATGCGGCCGCGGCTCGGTTCGGGCAGCGGCCCGGCGGCCCTGAGTGCAAGGGCAAGTTGCGTTTCGACGTAAGAGATCAGGTCGCGGTAGTTGTGTTCGAACTGCGGGCTGTTGACCTGGAAGGTGTCGAGCGCGTAGCCGCTGCGCGTGGTGTGCACCTTGGCGTCGAGGATGTTGAAGCCGGCGCCGTCGAAATAGCCGCAGATGCGTGCGAACAGGTCGGCCTGGTCAGGGGCATAGACCAGCACCTGCAGGCCTTCGCCCAGCGGCGACAGGCGCGCGCGCACGATCGGCACCGGGGTGGCGACGAAGGCGTGCAGCGAACGCGTGTGCCACGCGATGTCGCCGGCGTCGTGGCGCGCGAAATAGCTCAAAGCCAGCGTGTTCCACAGCGCCTGCTCGGTGCCCGCCGGCAAGAGCAGCAGGTTGAGCGCGTGGCGTGCTTCGAGCTTGCGCGCTTCGACTTCGGCGTCCATGTTCGGCCGCGCGCCGCCGAGCGCACGCAGCGTGAAGCGGTACAGGTCTTCGAGCAGCTTGCCCTTCCAGGCGTTCCAGACCTTCGGGCTGGTGCCGCGAATGTCGGCCACCGTCAGCAGGTAGAGCGCGGTCAGGTAGCGCTCGTTGCCGACACGTTTGGCAAAAGCCTCGATCACGTCGGGCTCCGAGAGATCTTCTTTCTGCGCGATGCGTGACATGGTCAGGTGCGCTTCGACGAGGAACTCGATCAGCTTCGAGTCTTCGCGCTCGATCCCGTGGTCGCGGCAGAAACGGCGTGCCTCTTTGCCACCGAGTTCGGAGTGGTCGCCGCCGCGGCCCTTGGCCACGTCGTGGAACAGCGCCGCAACGTACAGCACCCAGGGTTTGTCGAAGGTCGACGCCAGCTGCGAGCAGAACGCGTACTCGTGGGCGTGTTCTGGAATGAAAAAGCGCCGCACGTTGCGCAGCACCATGATGATGTGCTGGTCGACCGTGTAGACGTGGAACAGGTCGTGCTGCATCTGCCCGACGATGCGCCGGAAGACCCAGAGGTAACGCCCCAGCACGCTGGTCTGGTTCATCAACCGGAACGCATGGGTCTGGCCCTCGGGTTCCCGCAGGATCTTCATGAAGGTGGCGCGGTTCACCGGGTCGTGGCGAAACTTCGAATCCATCAGGTCGCGCGCGTTGTAGAGCGCGCGCAGCGTGCGTGCCGACAGGCCCTTGGGGCCGACCGTCTGCTGGTAGACGAGGAAGGTTTCCAGAATCGCGTGCGGGTCGCGCTGGTAGAGGTCGTCGCTCACCACCTCGAGCATGTCGCCGCGTTCGAGGAACTTGTCGTTGATCGGGCGCATCGGCGCGTCTTGCGAACCTTCGACCCGCTCTTCGATGTTGAGCATCAGGATCTGGTTCAGCTGCGACACCGCCTTGGCCGCCCAGTAGTAGCGCTTCATCAGCACTTCGGAAGCGCGCTGGCCGCGCGTCGACTGGTAGCCGAAGCTGTCGGCCACGGCGGTCTGCAGGTCGAACACCAGCCGGTCTTCGCGCCGCCCGGCGATCAGGTGCAGCCGCGCGCGGATCAGCTTGAGCAGGCCTTCGTTTCGGTTGAGCTGCTTCACCTCGAACGGTGTGATCAGGCCGGTCGCGGCCAGCGCGCTCCAGTTCTTGCCCAAGCCGGCGGCGCGCGCGACCCAGATCACCACCTGCAGGTCACGCAGGCCGCCCGGACTTTCCTTGCAATTGGGTTCGAGCGAGTAGGGTGTGTCTTCGAACTTGCGGTGGCGTTGCACCATCTCGAGCGTCTTGGCGCGCAGGAAGGCCTTCGCGTCCATCGCGTGCGAATTGGCATGCCTGAAGCTGTTGAACACACGGCGCGAGCCACACAGGTAGCGCGATTCGAGCAGCGCCGTCTGCACCGTCACGTCGCTTTCGGCCAGCGCCACGCATTCGGCCACGGTGCGCACGCTGGAGCCGATTTCCAGGCCGATGTCCCAGCACGCGGTGATGAAGGCCTCGATCGAGGTCTTCAGCGCGTCGCTGCCACCGGCGTGGGCGGGCGGCAGCAGCACCAGCACGTCGACATCGGAGTGCGGGAACAGCTCGCCGCGGCCATAACCGCCAACCGCGAGCAGGGCCGCGCCCGAGGGCATGGCGGCGTGTTCCCACAGCGTCAGCAGCGTCTGGTCGACGTGTTTGCTCAGCGAGCGGATCAGCCGCAGCGCGGCCGGCGCCGTGGGCCGCGCTTCGCGGAAGTGTTCGAGCAGGCTGGCCTTGCCCTCGCGGAACCGGGCTCGCAATTCGCCCATGCTGGGCGGCGCCGGTTTCGGCGCTGACAAGACGGCGACCATGGTGGAACGGTGTCAGGCGTTCTGCGGTGCGTGCGTGTCGGCCAGCACGAAGGCCGGCGGCGGCGGGCTGCCGGCCGAGAGCGTCATCACCTCGTAGCCGGTGTCGGTGACGAGCACCGTGTGTTCCCACTGCGCCGAGAGCGAGCGGTCTTTGGTGACGATGGTCCAGCCGTCGCCCATTTCGCGGATGTCGCGCCGGCCGGCATTGATCATCGGCTCGATCGTGAACATCATGCCCGGCACCAGCTCTTCCAGCGTGCCCGGGCGGCCGTAGTGCAGCACCTGCGGCTCTTCGTGGAACTTCTGGCCGATGCCATGGCCGCAGAACTCGCGCACCACCGAGAAGCCGTTGTTCTCGGCGAAGGTCTGGATGGTGTGGCCGATGTCGCCCAGACGCACGCCAGGCTTGACCTTGACGATGCCTTTCCACATGGCCTCGTAGGTCATCTGGCACAGGCGTTTGGCGGCAATCGAACCTTCGCCGACCACGAACATGCGGCTGGTGTCGCCGTGCCAGCCGTCCTTGATGACGGTGACGTCGATGTTGACGATGTCGCCGTTCTTCAGCGGCCGGTCGTTCGGAATGCCGTGGCAGACCTGGTGGTTGATCGAGGTGCAGATCGACTTCGGGTACGGCGTGTACCCAGGCGGTGCGTAGTTCAGCGGCGCCGGGATGCCTTGCTGCACTTTCACGATGTGCTCGTGCGCGATGCGGTCGAGCTCGTCGGTGGAGACGCCGGGTTTCACGTGCGGCGTGAGCAGGTCCAGCACTTCGGAAGCAAGCCGGCCGGCGACGCGCATCGCTTCGACATCGGCGGCGGTTTTGATCGTGATCGTCATTTGAGAATTATGGCAATGGCACGGCGCTGAAGCGCCTCAACTTCACTGCGTGAAGAGAGCCTTCGCCGCAATGACCTGACGGCCATTGTCTCATTCGGCACGTAAAATCGCGGGTTTCCACCCGGGCGACCCCGAGGGCGCCCAGGCCATGCCCCCACCGCCCGAGCCCGCCGCGTGACTTCCACCCCCAAGCACCTGACTCACTTCGAGGGCGGCAATGCGCTGTCCGGTTTCCGCGCGCAGGCGCTGCTGCCACGCTTGCAGGCGGTCAACCCGCGCATCACCGGGGTGGCGGCGCGCTTCGTGCACTGGGTGTGCAGCGATGCGCCGCTCCTGCGTGGCGATGCCGACAAGCTCGACGCGCTGCTGCGCTACGGCGACCCGTATGCCGGCGCCACCGAAGGCGTCTTGATCGTGGTGGCACCGCGGCTTGGCACGGTGTCGCCGTGGGCGTCGAAAGCAAGCGACATCGCGCACAACTGCGGGCTGGCGGTTCAGCGTGTCGAGCGTGTCACCGAATACCGCTTGACACTCAAGAGCGGCCTGCTCGGCGGCAACAAGGCCTTGACGGCCGACGAACTCGCAGCGGCTGCGGCGCTGCTGCACGACCGCATGACCGAAAGTGTGCTGCCCGGTCGCGAACATGCGGCCCACCTGTTCGACGAACAGCCCGGCAAGCCGATGGAGCATGTCGATGTGCTGGGCCGGGGCTTTGAGGCGCTGGTGCGCGCCAACACCGACTTCGGCCTGGCGCTCTCGCCCGACGAGATCGACTACCTGGTCGACGCGTTCACCACGCTCAAGCGCAACCCGACCGACGTGGAGCTGATGATGTTCGCTCAGGCCAACAGCGAACACTGCCGCCACAAGATCTTCAACGCGCAGTTCGTGATCGACGGCGTGGCTCAGGAACGTTCCATGTTCCAGATGATCCGCCACACCGAAGCGCTCTCGCCCCAGCACACCGTGATCGCCTACAGCGACAACGCCTCGGTGATGGAAGGCGGCACGATCGAACGCTGGCTGCCGCAGGGTTACACCAACGCGCCGGTCTACGCGGCGCGCACCGAGCAGGTTCACGTGCTGATGAAGGTGGAAACGCACAACCACCCGACGGCGATCTCGCCGTTCCCCGGCGCCTCCACCGGCGCCGGTGGCGAGATACGCGACGAAGGTGCGACAGGCCGCGGCTCGAAACCGAAGGCCGGCATCACCGGATTCAGCGTCTCGAACCTGCACCTGCCGGGCACCGATGAGCCGTGGGAACAAGCGCCCTACGGCAAGCCCGAGCACATCGCCAGCCCGCTGCAGATCATGATCGACGGCCCGCTCGGCGGCGCGGCCTTCAACAACGAATTCGGCCGGCCCAACCTCGGCGGATATTTCCGTGTCTACGAGCAGACCGTGGGCGAGTGCGATGACACGATTCGCCGCGGTTACCACAAGCCGATCATGATCGCCGGCGGCCTGGGTTCGATCGCCGCTTCGCAGACGAAGAAGATCCAGTTCCAGCCCGGCACGCTGTTGATCCAGCTCGGCGGGCCGGGCATGCGCATCGGCATGGGCGGCGGCGCGGCGAGTTCGATGGCCTCGGGCGCCAATGCGGCCGAGCTCGACTTCGACTCGGTGCAGCGTGGCAACCCCGAGATCGAGCGCCGCGCGCAAGAGGTCATCAACCATTGCTGGGCCTTGGGCGACAGCAACCCGATCCTCGCGATCCACGACGTGGGTGCTGGTGGCATCAGCAATGCGTTCCCGGAACTGGTCGACGGTGCCGGCATGGGTGCACGCTTCGACCTGCGCAGTGTGCCGCTCGAAGAAAGCGGCCTGGCGCCGAAAGAAGCCTGGTGCAACGAGAGCCAGGAACGTTACGTGATGGCGGTGTCGCCCGAGGCGCTGCCGATCTTCCGCGCCATGTGCGAGCGCGAGCGCTGCCCGTTCGCGGTGGTCGGTGTCACCACGGCCGAGAAAGAACTGATCCTCGAAGACGGCCCCGGCGGCGAACGTTCGATCGCGATGCCGATGGAGGTGCTGCTTGGCAAGCCGCCGAAGATGCAACGCGACGTGCAGCGGGTGGCGCGCACATTCGCCGAAATCGACCTGACTGACGTGCAACTCGAGAAGGTCGCGTTCGATGTGCTGCGCCACCCGACGGTCGCGAGCAAACGCTTTTTGATCACCATCGGCGACCGCACTGTCGGTGGCCTGAACAGCCGCGACCAGATGGTCGGCCCGTGGCAGGTGCCGGTGGCCGATTGCGCCGTGACGCTGGCCGACTTCAGCGGCTTTCAGGGTGAAGCGATGAGTCTCGGCGAACGCACGCCGCTGGCCGCACTCGACGCACCGGCCTCGGGCCGCATGGCGGTCGGTGAAGCCATCACCAACCTGCTGGCCGCGCCGTTCGAGCTGTCGCGCGTGAAGTTGAGTTGCAACTGGATGGCAGCCTGCGGCGAGCCGGGCGAAGACGCAGCGCTGTACGACACGGTGGCGGCCGTCGGCATGGAACTGTGCCCGGCGCTCGGCATCAGTGTGCCGGTCGGCAAAGACTCGTTGTCGATGCGCACGCGCTGGTCGGCCGATGGCGCGGCGAAGCAGGTCACTTCGCCCGTGAGCCTGATCGTCACCGCCTTCGCCACGCTTGCCGACGTGCGCGCCACGCTCACGCCGCAGTTGCAGCCGGGCGACACGACGCTGATCCTGATCGACCTGGGCAACGGCCAGAATCGCATGGCGGGTTCGATGCTCGCGCAGGTCTTGAACCAGTTCGGCAATACGGTGCCCGACCTCGACGAACCGGCGCACTTGAAAGCGTTGGTCGATGCCATCAATCACCTGCGCGAGCAGGGCAGGCTGCTCGCGTACCACGACCGCAGCGACGGCGGCCTGTGGGCCACCACCTGCGAAATGGCCTTTGCCGGCCACCTCGGCGTGAGCCTGAACGTCGACATGCTCGTCACCGAAGGCGACGGCATCAGCGACAGCCGCGCCGAGTACGGCGACTCGAAGAACTGGGCCACGCAGGTCGGTGCGCGTCGGGCCGAACTGACGCTGCGGGCGCTGTTCAGTGAAGAACTTGGTGCCGTGATCCAGGTGCGTACAGAAGTGCGAAACGAAGTGATGCAGACGCTGCGCGACTTCGGCCTGAGCAAACACAGCCACTTCATCGGCAAACCCAACGAGCGTGGCGCGGTCGAGGTCTGGCGCGACGCGAAGAACGTGTTCAGGGCGCCCTTGCGTGAGCTGCAGCAGGCCTGGGACGACACCAGCTGGCGCATCGCCCGGCTGCGTGACAACCCCGCATGCGCCGATGCCGAGCACGAGGCCGTCGGCCGCACCGATGATCCGGGCCTGCATGTGCAACTGAGATTCGACGCGTCGGTCGATGTGGCGGCGCCGTTCGTTCACAGCGCGCGGCCCAAACTCGCGATCCTGCGCGAGCAGGGCGTCAACAGCCACCTCGAGATGAGCTACGCGATGGCGAAGGCCGGCTTCGACACCTTCGACGTGCACATGAGCGACCTGCAATCGGGCCGTGCGCGCCTCGACCAGTTCAAGGGCTTCATCGCCTGCGGTGGCTTCAGCTACGGCGACACGCTCGGTGCGGGCGAAGGCTGGGCCCGCTCGGTGATGTTCAACCCGGTGCTCGCCGAGCAGTTCGCGGCCTTCTTCAACCGCAGCGACACCTTCGCGCTCGGCGTCTGCAACGGCTGCCAGATGATGGCCGCGCTGTCGCCGATCATTCCCGGCGCGCAGGCCTGGCCGAAGTTCACGCGCAACAAGAGCGAGCAGTTCGAGGCGCGCCTGAGCCTGGTCGAAGTGCTGGAGAGCCCGTCGATCTTCTTCAGCGGCATGGCCGGCAGCCACCTGCCCGTGGCGGTGGCGCACGGCGAAGGCTTTGCCGACTTTTCGCAACGTGGTGATGCGAAAGTGGTGAAGCGTGCGATGCGCTTCGTCGACAACACCGGTGCCGCGACCGAGGCCTACCCCTTCAACCCGAACGGCAGCCCCGAAGGCCTGACGGCGGTGACCACGCCCGATGGCCGTTTCACCGTGCTGATGCCCCACGCCGAGCGTGTGTTCCGCAACGTGCAGATGAGCTGGACGTCGGGCGAGCGCAGCGCGCCGAGCCCGTGGTCACGCATGTTCGCGAATGCGCGGGTGTGGGTCGGCTGAACTTCTGGAGGACCATTGCATGACAAGCACCCCTGCCGCCGACTGGTCCGGCCTCGGCGCCGCCTCCGAATGGGCACGCACGCTCGCCGACGCGGTGCGGGCGACCACGCCGAACTGGTCGCAACCGATCCTGCCGGGCTGGACCTTCAATGTGAACAGCAACAACTCGAGCGCGCCGC
>JBDTTU010000076.1:0-21018 GCA_039930465.1 Burkholderiales bacterium | reverse complement strand
GAAGCGTGGGAGGCGGCCGCATGATCAGATTCAGCCCCCGGCTTTGGCCGCTCTCGCGCGCGCATGTTGGGCGAGCTGGGCGCCACGGTTTACCGGATCGAGCAACCCGACCCCAGCCACCCGCCGATCGCAATGACCTTGTGGGGCGCCGAAGCAGGCGCGGGCAAGTACAGCATCATTCTGGACATCCTAAAGCCCGAAGGCCGGGCGGTCTTGGGCACGCTCGTGGCGCGCGCCGACTTCGTCGTCGCCAACAAGTCGGACGCCCAGTGCCGCCGTTTGGGCATCGATGCGGAGTCGCTGCGGGTGTTGAATCCCAGCGCCATCCTGGTTCAGCTCACCGCCCATCACGGCGAGACCGTGGGGGCGCGCCACGACTACCCGGGCTATGACCCGACGGGCCAGGCGATCACCGGGATCATGATGCGTTTCGGCACCGAGCGCTGCCCAACCTACCACGGCCTCGCGTCGTGCGTGGACTATCTGACCGGATACCTCGCGGCCTATGCCGCTGTCGGTGCGTTGTATGCGCGCGAGAGACGTGGCGACGGCCGTGGCGATTGGGCACAGACATCCCTCACCGCAGCCGCGTCACTCATGCAGTTGCTGTTCCAGTTCGAGGAGCCCCCGGCGAGCGCATGCGGGCCGCACGCCGTGGGCCAGACGCCCGGGCGGCGCATCTATCGTGTGGCGGACGGATGGATTCTTGCGCTCGGCGACACTGATCTGACCGCGGTGCTGCAAGGCACCACGGTGTCGATGGCGATCGAATCGTTGGCGGCGCGAGGGATCGAGGCTCTGCGCGTCAACACCGTCCGCGAGATCGCCGAAATGCACAGTGCGAAGCCGTCGCGAACGATTAATTTTCAGTCACTCGGCCAAGAAGGCTGGACGACTGAATGCTTCGTGCCGACGTGGTTCTGCTTCGACGGTGCGGTTCCTCGCGCTCGCCAAAGCGCGGTTCGAATTGGGGCATCGGCCAACACGATTCTGCAAGGCTTGGGCGTGCCGACAACCGTTGTCGAGCAACTAAAGGCCAGCGGAGTAGTGAGTCGCACTGAATGGGCGCCGGCGACCGACGCGGATGGTTAGGCCAACCGTCTCACGTTCGCTAGTGCGATGGGGCGTTGTTTGGGCTGGTCGCGAGACCGCGACATCCGTGCCGATTCTCAGGAGTCAGCGGTCGCGGCACACGAGGTGGCTATCGTGTACTGCATGAGACTGGGTGCTGACGGTCGGTTTTGGCTGGTGACTGTCGGCGGCGGCCTAAACCTGCCATCCGGCGGCAGCCGAGGTGAGCGGCCGGTCCACTCCGGAACTTGACGCTGGCCGGCGCCACCTTGCGATTGACCGCCAAGTCGAAGCGGCGCGCGGGTTTGCCATCGCGGCGACGCTGACGCAGCCGGCCGAATGACTGCACCCGAAAGGAGCGAACTCACCCTTTCGACCCGGAGCTGCCGGTCGTTCCTGCAAACAGAGCGCCCGAAACCTGCCGTTCGAGCCGCACAAATATGCGATTGGAGTTTCCAGCAGCGTCGTTCGACTCGAAACGATTCGCTGCAAGAGAGCGGTCGACCGAGCTGCCCCGAACTGCGTTTTCAGATCGCATCTGCCCCCGAGAAGCTCAAGTTCGCGCTATCGGGGACGAAAACTCCTGCACGATGCGTGTGCCGATTGCTCATATTCGTGAATGGATAGTTGGCCGTCACCCCGACCAGCAGCTGCGTGCTTCGCAAACGTTTTTGGTCCTGATGATGCAGGTCGTGTTCGCAGGTGTGCAGCACGCCGAGGTCATGTTGGGCCTCATAGATTTCAGCGTCTCGTGGCCCCTCACCGTGTTTGGCGTTGGCAGCGCCGCTTTTTTCTACGTATTCGTCCGAAGCGGCCTGAACCTGCGATTTAAGCGAGGTCGATCTCTACCCTTGTCGCAGACGTTTTGCGCTCTGCTGTGCCTGAGCTGGTCCTATGGCATCACGGGTCCGGCGCGCGGCGCTATCCTGCTAATCATCGCGTCGGTAATCATGTTCGGCATGTTTTCGCTGTCCGCAACGCAGTTGAAGCAGCTCACGGCCCTGACCCTTTCGATGCTGGGCGCTGTAATGGTTTTGGCGTGTTGGCGCGACGCGGGACGCTACGACCCCCGGGTCGAGGCCGTGCACTTCCTCTTTGCCACCGCGGTCTTGAGTATGGTGGCCATATTGGCGGCTCGCATTGGCGGACTCAAGCGAAGTTTGCAGGATCAGAAGAAAGAGCTGGGTACTGCCCTTGAGCGCATCCAATTACTGGCTACGCGCGACGACCTCACCGGCTTGCTGAACCGCCGCGCGGTCCTTGATCGGCTTGGGCTGGAACTGCGCGACCGTGACTTGAACCGCCCGCGGTTGAGCGTCGCGCTGATCGATCTGGACCATTTCAAGCGGGTCAACGATGGCCTGGGCCACGCGGCGGGTGACGCGGTACTCCGCCGTTTTGCCGAGATCGGAAGCCTAGAAGTGCGTGGCAGTGACGTCTTGGCCCGTTGGGGCGGCGAGGAATTTTTGCTGATGATGCCCTCGTCGAGCGCCCAATCGGCGATGCAGGTTTTGAACCGGATCCGCTGCCGGCTCCTGGACACCTCACTGGACGACATTCAGCCCGGCCTTCGCATCACCTTCTCGGCAGGTGTAGCGGAATGCTCCGACCGTGCCGACATTGAGCGAGCCGTTGAACGCGCCGACATGGCCATGTACGACGCGAAGAGCGCGGGCCGCGACCGCACGCACCTCGCCAACAACACCGCACCGCTGGGTGTAGGGACGGAATGCGACGGTTTCGCAGCATTGCCCATCAAGACGCACCTTTGAGAATCAATCAACAGCACGGTGGTCGAGCGCTCGAGGCTGCGGCAACCGGACGAATCGCATACCCGTCGTCCGTGAGCTACCGGAAATGGCCGATTGCCGGTGGCCGCGAACGGCCGTTTAGTAGATGCTCAGTACTGCTCGACGCACGAAGAGCGACCGCCAGGCAGGACCGAAGACAAGCGCCGAGCGCGAAGCGCTGGGCGTGCATTGGGGGTAAAGCCCGAGCGGCAAGGGGGTTGTTCTGGCCTTGCCGTCCGGTGTCGTAGCGCCAGCGAAGCAAGGTTGGAAGGGCCTGAACAGCCCCCTACTTGAGCGGCGCGCGTTGTGGGAGGGGTCAGGCCAACGCCGAGGGGGAGCGCCACGGGCGCGGCCCCTGATGAGTTGCGGGGCATCTGGCACGCGCCCTTGGGGCAGCGCCCCAAAGAGAGCGGCCCGAACGAAGCCGGGAACCCGGCCCCCGCCTGCACGGCACTGGCCAAAGTCCGGCGCCCGGGATCTGAACTGGCTCCCGTCTATCCGGATCAGCCAGGCATCGACGCGGTCAAGATCGCAACCGAAACGCTGGTGCCTGCGAACTCGTTCTCGTAGACCCTCGACCACTCGCACGTAAAGCCCGGCAGCTCGAAGCTGTTGCGTGCTGACGCAGGCAGCACCGCGACGAGCCGGCCACCGGCGCGAACCAGCGTTGCAGCGGCCTCGGTATGCGCGCGCCACCGGCCCTCGCTGTAAGGCGGGTTCATCACGACGCGGTCGAAGTGATCGCCGGTCGTGCTGGCCCAGTCGATGAAGTCGGCCTGCACCGTGTCGAAGCCGCGCGCTTTCAGAACACTGCACCGCAGCTCGGACACCTCGACACAACGTGTGCGCTCGATCGGCAGGAATTCGGCCAGGTCGCCGTGACCGGCGCTCGGCTCTAGAACTCGGTCGTCCTCGCCGATCGCAGCCAGCTCGGCAGCGGCTTGTGCGACGCTGGCCGGCGTCGGATAGAACTGATGCGACTGCTGATCGGGCACGCACCCCGACGTGCAAATCTCGCGGATCACGTCGAACGGAACGTACTCGAAAGCGAAGCGCAAACCGCCCGTCTCTGGCACCCCGCCAATCGAGACAAGCACGCGCACCGCCTCGTCGTAGGCAGCGCGGTTTTCCTTGGCGTTGTAGGCGAAGGAAAACGCCTTGATCGGCCCGCCCCTGGGCTGTTGTTCGCTCAGCAGTTCGAGGACCGCGAAGGGCAGCGGGCGGTCAATGGTCCTGAACTCCTTGGAACGCTTCGCCGGCTTCTTTCGGAATTGCGCAGGAATGGCCAGCGGGTGCATGTGCGCAAGGATCGAATTCAGTCGCCAGGCCATATCCGGGTGAACTTCCAGATGTGCCGTGCCCTTTTTGTAGAGGCGGATGCGGAGTGCGCCACCGTCGATGCTGACCCACTCGCCCCAGCGCGATTTCAGCGTGTCGACGAGCCGACTCGAAACGTAGTGCTTTGGCTCGTCGCGGCCCATGAACTTCGCCACCACGCAGCGCAGATCGTTGATGAGGCCGGCCCTGCCGTGGCACGTATAGCCGTAGCTGTCCAGGACATACGCGAGGATCATCCGCTTGCCGAACGCTTCCGGCGCGTTGGTGACATGCTCACCCGACAGGCCACGGAAGATTCCATCGACCCGCTCGGCCAGGAACTGCTGCCGCATGTTCAGAAGGCCCATGATGGTGTCGCGTACTGTGGTTTCCTCGAAGTCCGGGGCGTTCTGGTCCTTGATCGAGGCGAACCACTCGTCGCGGCGCTTCTGCGGCATCTGGTCGAGTACGTCGGTAAGCGCGAGCGCCTTCGACCAATAGGCCGAGTTCAACGCGCCACGCGCACCGGCGACATCAAACAGCTTGTCAACGTACAGGGAGCGATGCAGGCGATCGTCGCCCGCGTTGCCTTCGATGAAGTAGTGCACGACGTTCGCCAGGTCGCCGCCGTTCACCAACGCCCCGAGCTGGTCGATGTGACGCCGCGCGGCTTGGTATTGGCCGAGCAAACCATCGAGAAGGTCAGCAGCCACCGGCGCAAAAAACGGGGCGTCATCCACGACCTCGAACTCGGCCTCGGCAACCGTCAGCAACTCGCCTTGCTCTGCGCTTGGATCCGCTGCTCTTTGGTGAGTCTCGGGGGCGAGGAACTGCGCTTCGTCGGCGTTGTCGTTGAGGTGGGTGGTCGATGCGTTCATGGATGTGCCCTCGGGTCTGGTGGTAGAAAAATCTGCTCTGCGGAGCCGTCTCGGCGCATGAACAGACCGTGATGGGCAAGGCGCCAAGGGCGCGCCCGGAAGCCGCATGCGGAGCGGAGCAGAGCGAGCACCGAACGGGTGAGGACGTGGGCGCAGCCGTACCCTTGCGCCGTGACTGGAACGGGCTATGCGTCGAAGAGAGACGGACCGGAGACCTGCTGCCACCAGCCGGCGATCACGAATGCGCCGACCGGCATTCCCACATCAACGGCAACGCGCGCCAGGGCCTGCAAGGTCTGGCGATCTCCCGCCGCGGCACGCGGCGCACTTCATCAAGCGAAGCGCAGGCCGAAGCCGAGCGCACAGCGCTGGGCGCGCCTTTGGGGGATAAGGCGAGCGCCGAAGGGGGTTGCGGGGAGCCCGCCGGCGGTGCGCAGCACGAGCAAGGGCCAGGAGCAGCCCCCGTCTTGAGCGATCTGCTCGGCTCTCAGCCGTGCGCGCAGCGCTGGGCGTTGCCTTCGGGGTTAAGGCCAGCGCCGAAGGGGGGTCTCGCGACTGGGCGACCCGAGTGCAACGGCCGGGCGACCAGGCGAGAGACGCCCCTGCTTGAGCGACCTGCCCACGCAGTTAGTGCCCAGCGCCCACGCTGCGGGGATGTGGCCAGCGCCCTCGGGGCAGCGCCCCGAAGAGAGCGGCGCCGTCAACCCTCGACGGGCTTGGCCGTCGCGGCCACCTCGGCTCGATAGCCTTCCCAGCGGGCGACGGTGGCGCGCGCCGACTCGATGGCCGAACGCGCATGCACCAAGTCGTCCGCGAACCTTGCATGCACCGATGGAATCAGGCCGGCAACGATGTCGATGTGTCGGTCAAGGCGCGCGCGGACATCCATCGCCATGAACTCCTGACGCGTCGCGCCGGACAGGTCGCGACGATTCCAGTTCAAGGTGTCCACCGCATCCCGAAACTCTCCGATCTTCATGGCAATCCTTCAAGTCTGTTTCATCAAACCCCGCCGCCAGGTGGCGGTCGGGGATCGGTCGTCCAAGTCAGGTCAGGCCCCGCGCGCGCAGCGGCGACGGAAGCCAGCGGGTGCCCTGCAACAGTCCTTCCGCAGCGGTCACGGCTTCGCCCTTCTTCAGCTTGGCCAGCGGCGCGGCCTTCTCCACCGACACCGCCTCGGTTACCGCCTCGACGATTCGCGCCTTCGGCACTTGCGTGAGGTAGCTGGCCGCGGTCGGTGTCCACCAGTCGGCCATGTCCAGACCCACCGCAGCGGCCAGGGCGTCACCGGTGTCGTCGGCCTCGCGCGCACTCATGGCATTGACCGACAGTGCCGAACAGAGCGCCAGCAGTTCGTGTAGCGTTTCCTCCGGCTGGCCGATGAGCCAAGGCAGCAGCTTGTCTGCATCGGCCGGGATGCGCTCGCGCCAGTTGTCCATGCGGCTCGCCAGTTCGACCCAGGCGCGCGAACCCTCGATGTCGTCGGCCACGCCTTTGAGTGAAGCGTCGCAGCCCTGCGCCCGAACGTTCAACGCCGAGACGGTTCGGTGCACCCCACCCGTGAGCACCTGTTGCACCAGCGCGTGAGCCAGCGCCGCGAGCGCGACGTGCGCGTTGTCGGCCAGAAGCATCTGCAATGCCTTGGTCTTGTGCGCGGTCAGCTTCCTCACGAGGCTCTCGGCGTGCCCGCTCGCCTCCGCGCCCTCGCCCGCGTCGGCTGCGCCGCTCACCCCCTTGGCATGCGCCGCCGCCTTGGCGGCCTGCTTGCGGTCTTCGGGCTTCACCATGCCACGGTGCACCGTCACTTCGCCGTTGCGGTCGAGCGCCACCACGACACCGGCAAAGGCCAGAATGTCGGGCGCCCATTCGCTCAGGTCGCGCCGCAGCTTGTCCAGCTTGGCATCGGCCTTTTCGATATCGGCTTCCAATGCGGCGGCCTTCGTCTGATCGAAGCTCTCTTCGTCCTCGGTGGCATAGAGCGCTTCAAGGGCCGCGTTGGCTTCCTCCTGTGCGGCGGTGAGCGTGTCCAGTGCAGCCTGTTGCTTCGCTGTGGGTTCGCGCTGGCCCATCGTGGCCACGCCGAAGCCTTGCCGCTCCGAATGGTCGAAGGAAGTCCGCGCTTCGGTCCAGGCCCAGCCCTCCAACTTGAGGGCTTCGGCCTTCTCCGTCAGCCGCTCGGTGGCAAGCCGCTGCAGCAGTTCGCCGTCGGTGATGTAGCCGCTGCCCTCTTCCTCGAACAGATCGCGCACCACCACCCCACCCGCTGCCTCGTAGGCCGCAAGACCCACGAACTTGGCCAGCGGATCGGTGGACGCATCGATTTCGCGCCCCAGCAGCAACCGACGCAGGCTCGTCGCGTTGCGGTTGTAGGCCGGTGTGCTGTTCCACACGCGCTCCTGCGCGGCGTGGTCGTCGGTGATGGCGAGTGCCATCAACTGGTCGAGGTTGATCTTGTCTTGCCGGAACAACTCGAACAGCGAGGGCGAGACCTTCGCCAGCTTCAAGCGCCGTTGCACGGTCAGCGGCGTGATGCCAAAGCACACCGCCACGTCTTCAATGCCCGCGCCCGCTGCGATCATTTCTGCAAAAGCGGTGACGGTGTCGGCGACGCTCATGGCTGCCCTTCCGCTGTTCTCGGCAACGCTGGATGCGATGGCTTCCTCGCGTGTGATGAGCCGGCACAGAATGTCTTTTTCGGCAGGGATGTCGCCGGCCCTGGCGAGCAAGCTCAAGGCCCGCAGGCGCCGGCCACCCGCAGCGACGCCATAGTCACCGGTCACCCTGCCCCGCTTGGTTTCGTCGGGATGCACGACGAGGTTCTGCAGCAGGCCCTGGGCCTTGATGAGTGCAGCCAGTTCGCTGACATCCTCACCGCCAGACTTGCGCGCGTTGAACGCGGAGCGAACCAGGCGCGAAAGCGGGATCAGCACGAGGTCGCCCGGGTTGACTTGTTCGGCTTCGAGGGCCGTGGCCTGCGCTTTTGTCTGCCCCTTTCTGTTCTTTTCGCCTGCGCCCTTGGCCTCTGCTCTTTGGTGAGTCCCGGGGGCGAGGAACCGCGCCTTGGTGGTGTTGTCGGTGCTGTGGATGGTCGTTGCGCTCATGGCTGTGTCCTTTGCGGTGGTTGAAAAAATCTGCTCTTCGGAGCCGTCCCGACGCATGAACAGCGACAGTCAGGCAGGCCACAAGGGCACGCCCGCAAGCCGCAGCTCGAAGCGAAGCGCAGAGACCGGGTGAGGACGTGGGCGCAGCCTTCAACCTTGGGGCATGAATGGCAGGCGCTATGCGTCGATCAAGGGACGGACCGACATGACCAGATCGACCAGCGCGCTCCGCGGGCCATCGGGCGCGACGACCGGGTCTCCACAGCACTGGCAACACGCGCGAACCTGCAGGGTGAGCGATCTCCCGTCGCGCAGCGGCGCACTTCAGGTGTAGGTTGGCCGGGTGGGCATCGGCCCACCGCCCGAGCCGCAGGCGAGAGAGAAAGGGGCGACACGCGGCCGCCCCGACGCGGACGTGTCAGAGCAGCCCACGCTCCGCGAAACTGACCGTTGCGTTCGCGGTGACCACCAGGTGATCCAGCACGCGCACGTCCACCAGCTGCAGCGCGGTCTTCAGCGTCTGCGTCAGGTATTCGTCGGCACGGCTTGGCTCCGCTGCGCCCGAAGGGTGGTTGTGCGCCACGATTACAGCGCTGGAATTGAGTTGCAACGCTTCCTTGACGACTTCGCGGGGGTAGACCGAGGTCTGCGTCACTGTGCCCCGGAACATCTGCCGCAGCTCGATGACACGATGCTGCGCGTCCAGGAAGACAACGCAGAAGACTTCGTACTCCAGCATGCCGAGCGCCAGGCGCAGGTAGTCCTTCACGTCATGCGGCGACGACAGCGTCACGCCGGGCTTCACGCGCTCTGCCAGCACGCCCCAGGCCTGCGAGAGAACTTCGTCGGCACTGGCCACGCGGTACTGGCCATCGACGTCACGGACCAGCAGCGCGTTCGTGAACCGGGCTTCCGTGGAAGAGACAGCGAAGGAGAAAGAAGACTGCGACATGAGGAACTCCGGTCTTGATCGGGCGGGATTGCCCGAGACCGAATCCCTCACGTCGCAGCGCAGCGGTCAGGGTTCGAAGACGACCGAAGGGCGCAAGCGAGCGCCACGCGCTCGCGCAGACCTTGACCGCGAGAACGACGTGATACGGTGGGTCGACACAGCAACCCACACCCCCACCACACCACCGAACTGGGTCTTCCAACAAGCGAAGCGCGCAGGGCTAGGGTGGCCTGGAAGGTGACGGCGCGCCGGCAGTCCCTGACCTCGGGTCAGGACCAAGCGCGACAGCGCACGCCTGGAATGGGCATCCCGGTTTTCGCTCCCGCGAAAAAGCCGCTGAAACCGTTGACGTTCACCCTGCTGAGACAGCTCCAGCAGCCGCAGCCAAACGTCCCGATGCTCGACGCTGCGGTCCCGCTCGAATGGTGGTGGTGGGCGACTTCGACGCATCGATGCGATCATCAGAGGCATGGAACTGGAGCGTCTCGAATGAACATCGCCGAGTTCGCACGGCGCTGCGGCCTCACGCCGCACACGCTGCGCTACTACGAGCGCATCGGCCTGCTCGGCAGCGTGACGCGGCAGGCCAACGGCCACCGCAGCTTCGGCCCGCGCGACGTGGAGTGGGTCGAGTTCCTGCACCGGCTGCGCAGCACCGGCATGGGCATCAGCGAGATGCTGCGCTACGCCGAACTGCGTGCGCAAGGCGACGCTACGCTGGCAGAGCGGCAAGCGATGCTGGTGCATCACGCCGACCAGCTCGCCGCGACTCTGCGTGCCCAGCAGGCGCACTTGAAGGCAGTGCGCCAGAAGATCGCGATCTACGCCGATCTGATCGACCAGACGACAACGGCCTTGACTTAGAGCGCGCTCGAACTTCTACCGTGCAGTTTTCATGCACTGACCGGAAAGGATTCGAGATGAACAACGAACGCTATACACGAGGCAGCCAACGGCTCGCCGAGGTCGACGGCGAGGCCGGCCAGCATGTGGTCGATGCGCTGAAAGATGTCGCGCCCGACCTCGCGCGCTACGTGATCGAGTTCGGGTTCGGCGACGTGTACAGCCGCCCGGGGCTGGACCTGCGCACGCGCGAGCTCGCCACCGTCGCCGGCCTGGCCGCCCTCGGCCACGCGCAGCCGCAGCTGAAGGTGCATGTGAACGGTGCGCTCAACGTCGGCTGCACGCCGGCCGAGGTGATCGAGGTCATCATTCAGATGGCGCTGTACGCCGGCTTCCCGGCAGCGCTTAACGCGGCGTTCACCGCCAAGCAGGTGTTCGCAGAGCGAGGCGTTTCCCCGTTGAGCTAGACGAAGTCTTTGCGCGCGATCACCTGCAATCTGGCTCGGTGGGAACCGCGATCGGTCAGCGCTCGGGGTCTACCTTGGGACCGGTTCGACTGACAACGATGCTCTGGACACCGCGCCGGGAAATCTGTTCGGCCACCTCAGCCCGAACCTTGTCGAGCACGACACCTTGCTTGCCGGGTGCCACGCCACTCTTGTCGAGTTGAAGCTTCGCAGCGTCAACGATGGCGAAAGCCGGCACCAGCTCGGGGTGCAGGCGCAAGGCCTGCGGGCGCGGCAAGCTCAGGAAAGCTGCTGCGCGATCGACTTCCGGTAGTCCTCGTCGGTCGCCATGCGCTTCATGTTGCCGATCACGGTCTTGGACCACTGGTCGAGCGGTCGGGAGGGGAGCTTGTCCTGAGGCTTGACGATAGCCGGCGTCTCCGACTTCGCCGGCTGCTCGACCTCGCTCAAGTTCGTCTCCAAGACGTTGTGCAATGCGCTCACGATTGCCCTCCGATTCAAGTACATAGACATTTTCCCACCCTTTGAGTTCCCGTGGGTTGTTTCGGTCCCGGTAGTCGTACACACGAAGCTCGACCGCATCACCAAAGTGCCCATGGACGGCACGCAAGCCCTCGGCCAGGCCGCCTTGGATGTCGGCCATGGTCTTGATGCTGGCGCCCCGCCCTTCCTCCCCAAACCGCTTGAGCGTGTTCCGCAGAGCGGATTCGGGCGTCGCGTGTACCGCGATGATGACCGGCCGCAGGCCGGCATCGAGCACCTGCTGCACTTTCGGGATCGTCGTTTCCGGCTTGACCAACTGGCCTTCGAACACGGCTTTGGTGTCCGGCGACAGCCCCCCACCGGCCAACACCGACGAGGTCTTGCCTGCGCCGGGGATCCCGGTGAGCAGCACCACGGTGTCGCGCGCCGGATCGTCCGCCTGTCGAAGCACCCGCCGAAACTGTTCGGCCGACAACACCGCCGCCGAGTTGTGAACCGGCGCGTTGTAGCGGTTGCGCGACTCCCTCGATTCCGCGTAAGCCGCGAAGGTCTCCTTGAACAGATCGGACGCGATGTACCGGCCACCGAACGAGCGGGGATCAGCCACGTACATCGCAAGGTGGACCTCAGTCCTCGACTGAGCTGACGCAATGGCGTCCTCCTGAACCTGTGCACGGTCAGGTTCGGGGTACTTGTTGCGATGAATGGGTTCCAGTGCCGTCGAGCCTTTGCCTTTGAGCCTGAATGATGCCCGAAGGCCCACGCCGGCACGCCTGCCCAGTGGCTTCGGGGAAGCGCCCAGCGCTGCGGGGTTGTGGCCAGCGCCCTCGGGGCTGTGCCCCGAAGAGAGCGGCCCGCCCGATGCCGCGCCCCATCGCTGGCGCGTGCACCGAGCGCGCTGTCAGCCATGCAGCGTGATGAGGGCTACTGAAACCCCCGTGCCTTCGGCCTTGAACGAATCCGCGGGCAGGTCTTCCCAATCGCCCTCGCTGGCATCGACGAGCGGGCGCAGAGCTGCGTTCTGCCGCGATCCGTTCGCGCACAAGGCCACCAGTCGACCGCCCGGCTTGAGCATCGTCAGCGCGTGGGTGATGTGCTTGATGTCGGCGCCGGCGCCGAAGGGCGGGTTCATCACAACCCGGTCGAACAGTCCGCCGAGCTGGTCGGCGCAGCACTCCAGAAAGTCGCAATTCCGCGTGTCCACCCCTTCCTCTCGAACCCGCAGCACGTCGCACATTCGTGCGCTGATCTCAATCGCGGTGCGTACCGCGCCGCCACCGGTCGCCTCGCGAATGGCAGCGAGAAGCCGGCCGGTGCCCGCGCTGGGTTCGAGAACGCGCATCCCTCGCTCGATGCCAGCCAGCTCCACCATGCGCGCGGCCAGCTCGGGCGGCGTCGGGAACAGCTGCGGCGCGCTGACCACCTGCACGCCGGCCTTCAAGGTGGCGCGCATCGCCTCGATGCCCGCACTCGGCGCCGGGGGCTTGAACGCCGCCATGTGCTCGCCGTGCAAGCGGGCATTGCGTTCGTCCGTGGTTTCTTCCCTGGCATCGTCCGTGGGTGCGGCACGCAGCATGAAACCGGTCTTGTCTTGCAGCTCCACTAGCAGGCCATCGGTGCGCGCCTGCGCCACCTGGTCGGCCGACATGATCGCCTTGAGCTTGTCGAACTCCACCGTTCGGGTGAAGTTCTTCCCGCCGTTGCCCCAGTTGTCGAGCACGGTCACGCTGACCTTGTTCACCTTCTGGATGTAGACCCAGGAACCCCGCCCTACCCAGCACCGCACGGCGCCGCCCTTCTGCGGTCCAACCTGATCGGCCAGCGTGCCGCCGGCATCGGCCAGCATGGCGCGCTCGTAAGCCAGGCGGTTGTCGTAGTGGTCCACCCAGCGCTGTGCCCATCGAATAGTCGCGGGGTAGTTGTGCAGGCAGATCGCTTGCGCTTGCTCCAAGGTGATGACGCCACCCGACAAGGCCGACCACAGCCCGATGGCTCCTTCGTACTGCGATGCCGGCGGGTCGCGCGGAAACTCGGCAAGCGTGAAGCACTGCGACATGTGAGAGAAATTCGCGACGTGCAAAGCCTGATCCATCGTGAGCCCTTCGCACTGCCAGGACTTGAGGCAGTTCTGCACTTCGGCAATGAGCCGCTCTTGCCTACGCTTGTCGGCCTCGATGGTCTTGATGCGGCGGGCGCGCACGTCGGCGCGTTCCTTGTATTTGGCATGACGGATCGCAGCGGCAGCGCGGTGCTTCCAATACTCGGCCGTCTCGAAGGCCTTCACGGCTTTGCGCATGCCGTTCGTGATGCGCTCGGCGTCTTTGCGTGCGTGGCGCTCGGAGTGGTGGCCGACAAGGATGGGCTGACCAAACGGAATGCCGTCCGCGATGCGGCGCACCTGCTCCGAGGCGCGCTCGGCTTCGTCGGCCCGGCTCTCCTGGTAGCCCTCGAATCGCTCGGCGCGATCTTCCGCACGGTCGATTAGCGAGCCGTCTTCGTCGCCGATCTCGCCGGCAAGTTGTACGCACAGGTCAGCGCGCGAAGGCGTCCACATCGGCGCGATGAATTGCTCCAGCTTCGGCGCCCATCGAAACCCGGCCTCCTTCACGCGCTCGTAGGTGGCACGGTCCAACCGGCTCGCACTGGTGATTCGCAGCTTGTTGTCGTCGGGCGAGTACGTCGCCGTCATTCCGTAGCTGGGTTCCCCTTCACCCCCTGCCTGTTGGCCAGCCTCGGGGCCGAGGAACTGCGGATCAACGGTGTCGTTGGTGGTGTGGGTGGTCTGTTCGCTCATGTGGATGCCCTCGTTGTGGTGGTTGAAGAAAATCTGCCCGTCGGTTGCGCCTCGACGCATGAGCAGCGACAGCCAGGCAGGACACAAGGGCTCGCCCACAAGCCGCAGCTCGAAGCGAAGCGCAGAGACCGGGTGAGGACGTGGGCGCAGCCTTCACCCTTGAGCCATGAATGGCAGGCGCTATGCGTCGGAAAGAGGCGCCCCGACGTTCAGCTCAACCACCCCGAGCCATCGAGCGCACAGATCGGCTCCCCACATCACCAACGACACGCGCGAACCCACCAGGTGAGCGATCACCCGCCGCACCGCGGCGCACCTCACCAAGCGAAGCGCAGGCCGAAGCCGAGCGCGTAGCGCTGGGCGCGCTCTCTCTCTTGGGGGATAAGGCGAGCGCCGAAGGGGGGTCTCGCGACTGGGCAACCCTAGTGCAACGACAGGGCGACCTGGTGCGAGACGCCCCTGCTTGAGCGGCCCCGCCCGTGAGTGCCCAGCGCCCACGCTGCGGGGCTGTGGCCAGCGCCCTCGGGGCAGCGTCCCGAAGAGAGCGGCCTGCCAACCCTATGCACGATTGGCTGAGGCCTCGTTCCGAGGCGAGGAGGCGACCCGATGGCCCGGGGTGCTATTTCGTCAAACCGGTCCGGGCCAAATGCGCAGCGCAGCCTTCAAAAGCACTTCACCCCGAACCTCAATGGCTGCCTCGTCCCAAGCAGCAAGCTGCATCAGTCCACGGTTCAACTGTAGATTCGAATGCTCGAACAGCGCCTTGCGCTTCGCATCGAACGCGTGGTTCTGGAGCGCGCGATTCACGCCGTAGTGAACTAGCGTTAGGTTGCCCATACGCGGAACCGCATCCTGGCGCTTCAGGATGGATTGCGCCTTGGCATCCACGCCTTCGGTCAGGTACCGCATAGGCGCAGCGGCCAGTGCCTCGTCGCTGGAAATCTTGGCTCCATCGGCCAGCGGCCAGTAGGTGTACCAGGACTGCGGCAGGATGTGGTCGATGTCCAGAGAGTCCAACGCCAGTGGAATCGGCTCTTCGGTCTTCTCGGTCCGGATCTCGGTCTCGACGCGATGGAACACTGTGCGCAGCTTCGGCGCATCGAGGCGACCGGGGTACACAGCCCCATCAAGCCACTGCCGTCGAAACTCTTCATCGCCCGGCCAGCGGGAAGCCTCACCGGTCAAGGCAGTGAGCGCCTTTCGGAACGAAGCCGCGTTGAGGTCAGCCTCAATCAGCCGCCGCAGCTGCTGGGCAAACACCTTGTTGTAGTTCTTGCGCGACAGGCCGCAAACCGCGCGGCGGACCAGGTACGACTCGATGCAGCGGTAGATCTCTTCCTGCTCGGCCTGCGGCAAGGCCGACGCAGCTACCCGCAAGGCCAGCGCATGGGTAGGTGACGCATCCCAGACAGCCACGCTGCGCCCGAAAGCGGCGATCGGTGCGATTCCCGTGCCAGTCACCAGCGCCTTGTAGTGCTCGCCATATCGATTGAGCATCGCCAGTTGTGCGCTGGCGTCGTGCAGACCGGTTGTGCCATCAACGAACCGGCGATAGCCGGCGTAAAGGCGGCCGACGTCAATCTCGTCACCGGTCTGGGCCTGCACGGCCGTTTGAACAAACCACTCCAGGCGGGGTCGGTTGAGGCGCCCTCGGGATTGGGCCTCCGACCATAGCGGGGCCTCAAACTGGCTCCAAAGGTTGTTGTAGAGGTCGTCTGCGTCCGTACCAGCCCGCATGAAAATGAAGTTGCGGATCAGGTCTGTCGCGTGCAGTTCCGCGCCGTGCCCGTTCAACGTCTCGAAGATCACCTGGGCGTCGTCCTCATCGCCCAGCGAAATGCAAACGATGGACAGGTCTGTGAGCACGGCCGAAGCCAGGGCCATAGAGCGGGTGGCGGTATCACCTTCTGTGCTGTCGCTCACCCACTCGACCATCTGGTCATAAAAGAAGACGATGGCCTCCAGGGCCGGCGGATGCATCACACCGATCTTGCGCAGGCTGCCGGTCTGAGTGAAGCTGGCCGGAAAGCGCTGACGAAGGTCATCCAGCGAACCCGCAGTCATCGCCTGCTCATACTGCTTTCGGTCGCGGAACGTGGGCCACAACTTGAAGCGTTCGACAGCAACGTCCTCCATCGTCTCAGGGTTGGCGTTGCTCAGGCATGCCTCGAACAACGGCAGCAGCTTCTCATTCTTGGCAGAGCGCAGCGCGTGAATCAGCGCCGTCAGCACGTACTGCAGTGTGGTCAGGCGCTGTTGGCCGTCGATGATGTGGTGCCGCTCAACGCCAAGCAAACCGACCTTCTTCTGCGGTTCCAGCACCACCGCACCCATGAAGTGCGGGAAGGCCTTGCCGCCCTGCAGGCGCGTGTCAGCTTTGTCGCGAATGTCCTCCCACAGCCGTCCCCATTGATCATCACGGTTCCACACGTATGGACGCTGATAGAACGGCACGCGGTACTGCCGGCGGTCCTGAAAGATTTGCTGGATGGTGAAGGTTCTTGAATCCATCGTCGATGCCCCTCCCTGGGCGGTCGTTCTGTTTACCGCCGCTGACGGTCACCCGTCGGCGGGTCGCCACGCCTCAGCCCTCGATCTGTGCTCGCTCCACCAGCCCGGCCACGTCCTTGAAGTTGTCATAGATAACCCGCTTCTCGCCCACGGCGACGGCCTTGAAGTGTTCCCGGCCGCACTCGATCTTGGCGCTCTCAGCGTTGCGCAGGTCGCTTGCGAACAGGCTACTCTTGGTCTCCACGACGAAGTACAGGCGATCTCCATCAGGCGTGGCGACAAGCACAGCCCAGTCCGGGTTGTAGCTGCCCAGGGGGGTGGGTACTTTGAACCAGCCGGGTAGCTTGGCGTAGACCTTGATCGCATCGTTCTTGGACAGCTCGTCCGCGAAGTCACGCTCGGTGTCAGAGTCGTAGACCACGTGCTGGTACACCGACCGCTCTGCGTCGAGCAGCATGTTCCTGAGGTAGCCCGTTAGCTCTTCCGTCTCGAACAGCTCCTGTGCGTAGTACTGATCGTCGCCCAACAGCTGGTAGCGGATGCCATCGACCAACACGGCGCGCTTGCACCGATTGATGGCGTCCGCCACCGTCTCGATGAACTGCTGCGGATTTCGCTTGAAGTCATTCAAGCGCTGGCTATCGACCAAGATTCGGCCGATGCTCCGGCGGGTCAGCTGGGTTCGGTTCTGCAGCTCCGTCAGGATGTCCGGAAGCTCAATGTCTCCCTCATTGAGGACAACCACCTCCGAACCCTGGCGCTCCACAGCCGTCACGCCGGCCTCGCCGATCTCCATACCCGCCTTGCGCCACTGCAGTCTGGTCTTGCTGATGGGCGGCGCTTGGATCACGGCGGTGATGCAATCCCGGATGAGCCTGTCGTTGTCGAACTGCACGCGGTACGTCGTTTTGTACTTGATGCGATCCCACAGCTCCTTGAACTCGGGGCTGTCCAGCACCGCACGGCGCACTGGTACTGCCCGACGTTCGTCTGCGTTCTTGATCTCCAGTTTGCCGGCCACCTTGCGCAGCAACTCCAGCACCTGCTGGCGCTGCGCTTCCATCTCGGGTGGCAAGGTCAGTGTGTTGTCCTTGATGGCCTTGCGCAGGCTGTCTTGGACCTTGCCCTTGGCGTCGATGAGGTTCTGCGCGCGCAGGTGCTCAGCCAGCAGCTTCGACGCATCAAAGCCCAGGGGCTGCTGCGTGCCGTCGGCCTTCTGCACCGCTACCCCAGCGAACAAATGGTCAGACACCACGCCGAACTGGAAGCCGTCTTGCTCGATCTCCCTTTGCAGACTGTCGGCGAACTGCTGGTAGCTCTCGTTGGCGATCACCGTCAAGGTGTTCACCTCAAAACCACGCAGGCGCTGGCCTTCCTGATTCACGCACAGACGCAGCCCGCGGCCGATGGTCTGCCGGCGCCAGCGCTCGGTCTCGCGGGCGCTGAAGTTGCAGATCTGGAATACGTTGGGATTGTCCCAACCTTCCTTCAGCGCCGAGTGGCTGAAGATGAACTTCAACGGGGAAGAGAAGCTGAGCAGTTTCTCTTTCTCGCGCATGATCAGGTTGTAGGTGTCGTCGTCAGCGGCGGTGCTCCCGCTGGTGTCCTTGACCATCTCGACCACCTTGCCGCCGACCTTCTTCTTGTCGATGGAGAAGTAGCCGTTGTGCACCTCGTGCACGGCAGCGCTCAGGTCCACCTCGTTGAAGAGGCTGCGGTAGTCGGGGTGCTGCGCCCAGCGCTTGTACTCTTCCTCGAAGACCGTGGCGTAGACGCCTTTTTGGGCGTTGCCATCCACGTCGTAAACGCGGTACTTGTCCACCGCGTCGATGAAGAACAGACTCAGGACCTTGATGCCCAACGGGTGAAGGCGCTTCTCCTTGTCCAGGTGCTCTTTGATCGTACGGCGGATCATCTCGCGCTGGATGGCGAGCGGCTCTACGCCACCCCAGCTTTCGTCCACGCGCAGATACTGCTGGCCTCCAGGCACATGCAGTTCCAGCAAGGCCTCCTGCTGCGGGCTCTTGGTCGCCGCGCGGATGATGCCGATGCGCTGGTTAGCGTAGATCTCGCGGCCCGTGGTCTGCTCCAGGTCGTCGCCGTCCTGCACCACAACGTCCTTGCGCTGCACGCCGCCAGCACGGCTCAACACGTCAATTTCCACCGTCGCCGTGATGACGCCTCGTTTGTTGCTCACCGACTGCAGCTTCAAGTAGGGCTTGTTGAAGCCCTGCTCCACCGTGGCCGAAGCCACCTCGATCTGCTTGACCAGCTTCTGCTCGTAGGCGTCTACCGCGTCCAGGCGGTAGACCATGTTGTGCTTGTCGACGTGCGTGGCCGAATAGCGCAGCGTGCACATAGGGTGCAAGCGGGTCATGGCCTTCTTGCCCCGGCCGTCGATGCCGCCGTCCACGCTTTGCGGCTCGTCCACGATCACGATGGGCCGCGTGGCGCGCACCAGATCGATGGGTTTCTCGCCGCCCGTCTTCTCGCTGGCGCGATACATCACGTTTTTGCTCTTCTCGCGCCGGTGCGCCTCGTCAGCCTCTTCGGCCGCTGCCTCTTGCTCGTCCCCGAACTTGTTGATCGCGCCGACCGTGATCACCATGATCTGCACGTTCGGGCTGGTGGCGAAATTGCGCACCTGGCCAAGCTTGGCCGAGTCGTACTGGAAGAACTCGTAGCCCTTGGCACTGGGGTACAGCGCCTCGAAGTGCTCACGGGTGATCTGCAGCGTCTTGTTGACGCCCTCCTTGATCGCCACCGAGGGCACCACGATCACAAACTTGGTGAAGCCGTAACTGCGATTCAGCTCGAAGACCGTCTTCAGGTAGACATAGGTCTTGCCGGTGCCGGTCTCCATCTCTACCGTGAAGTCGGGCGACAGCTTGGTGGTGGGCGGTAAGCCATTGCGCAGTTGCACCGCGCGCAAGTTGTCTTCGATCTCGATGTCCAGCAGCGTCAGCCGGTTGCCGATACCGCCCTGCTCGGTTGCCAGCATGCCTTCCAGGGCACCTTGCGCGATCGCGGCCGGGGTGTCGCGGTGCGCGGCGCGTACCGTCACTGTGAACTCGGTGCGGCAGATCTCCTGGCCGTGGAACAGGTCGCACACCGCCTTGATGGCGGCCGACTGGTACGGCAGGTCAGCTTCGAAGTGAAGTTTCATGCGTGCACCCTCGTCACAGACTGCGCACTTTGGCGATGCCGTGCTGTTCGAGGATGGCGGCCAAGTTCGTCTTGGCCACGTCGTTGACGAAGGCGCTGTCGCGGAACACGCAGGTCACTTCACCGGCGGTCTTCAGTTGTCGGTGCCAGGCCACGATGCCAAGCGCCAACGGCTCGGCGTCGGCCACTGTGATCTGCGAGTCCAGGCAGGCCAGTAGTACGCCGCCGCCGATGCTCTTCACCGTCTTGCCGGCGATGACCTTGGCCTCGATGGGAACGCACAGGTCCAGGCCCAGCTTTAGCAGCAGCTCGTAAAGCACATCATCATCGCTGCGGCCGGTATCGACGTGGTCGAGGTGATCAAACAGCGACGTGGCCAGATCGTCACGTTTGGGTGCCCAAGCTGTGATGTTGGAGGTGTCGAGCCTGAAGGTCTTGAAACCAAGGTCACCGGCAAACATGGGATCAGCATTCTTGTGGCGCTGACCAGCGCCCTTGATGCGCGCCCGGGTGATGTCCGCAATCGTGGTCCAGCCAGAGGCCTCTGCGCCCGCCAGCGGCTCGGGCAACTGCACTAGGATGCATCGCCGCCTGCCGCCGTCTTCGGCGTTCTGCGCGAACAGTGCATCCATCGTCGTGCCCGTGCCCGCGAAGAAATCCACCACCAAATCGGTGCTGTCGGGTGATGTGGCCAATTGCAGGATCCGCCGCATCAGACGAGTCGGTTTCGGGGTGTCGAACACAACGTCTGAGTTCGGGAAGGCGACAGCCGCCATCAGTTCCTTCTTCGCCTCCTGGGTGTGTCCGACCTCCTCATAGGTCCACAACGTTTGAGGAACCCGCCCTGACTTGACCTCGCTGAGGAAACGCTTGAGTCGAGGCATGTTGCCGCCATCGGCCCCCCACCAAATACGCTTGTCCCGATCCATCTCGCCAAACTTGGGCTTAGACACGCGCCAGTAGGTACCAGGAGGGGGCCCATCGATAACCCGCCCTGAAGGACAGGTAACTGGGTAGGTGCCCTCACCGTAGTAGTTGCGTGCCGACAAGTCGCCGGATGTCCAAGGGCCGCGCGGATCTTCGTCGGGGTTCGCGTAGCGCGCCTCCATCTCCTCGGTACGCGGCAGGAGTCGCGGCGTCCACGTCTCCGAATTCTTCGCGTAGACGACGATGTAGTCATGGTCCTCCGAGAAGTGCCGCGCTGAGTTCTTCGGCGAAAAGACCTTCTGCCAAATCACGGCCGCAATGAAATTCTCTTCACCGAACACCTCATTCATGGCCGCACGCAAGTTGTGAATCTCGTGATCGGCAATGCTGATGAAGATCACGCCGTCGTCGCGCAGCAGGCTGTGCGCCAACTTCAAGCGCGGGTAGATCATGTTCAGCCAATCGGTATGGAAGCGCCCGCTGGCGTCGGTGTTGCTGCTGATCTTGCGGCCACCTTCGACCTGCCCGGTCAGCTCCAGGTAATTCTGGATGCTGTCCTGAAAGTTGTCGGGGTAAACAAAGTCCTTGCCGGTGTTGTAGGGCGGGTCGATGTAGATAAGCTTGACCTTGCCGGCGTAGCTCTTCTGCAAGAGCTTGAGCACCTCTAGGAGCGTGGGCGGCAGAAGTTGCCGATCCTGCGCTGGTGGTCGACTGTGACG
>JBDTTU010000075.1:0-21077 GCA_039930465.1 Burkholderiales bacterium | reverse complement strand
GCCGAGGGCCGCTTCTTGAGCAGATGATCGATGCGCAGCACCTTCGCCACGGCGGTGACCGCTTCACGCACTTTGGCCTCGGGCATGCCGGAGGCACGCAGCGGAAAGGCGATGTTGTCGAAGGCCGTGAGGTGCGGGTACAGCGAATAGAGCTGGAATACGAAGGCCGTGTCACGCTCCTGCGGTGGCAGCAGGTCAACGCGCCGCCCGCCGATGCGGATCTCGCCCGAATCGATGCTCTCCAGCCCGGCAAGCGCGCGCAGCGTTGTCGTTTTGCCGCAGCCCGAGGGGCCGAGCAAGACCACGAACTCGCCATGACGAATCTGCAGATTGAGCTTGCGAATGACGTGGTTGGCACCGAAGTGCTTGTCGGCGTCGATGATCTCGATGTCGGCCATGTCAATGGCCCTCCGCCGAGCCGGCCCGAGGTGCCGGCTGGATGCGCGAGAACACGTTGAACGCCACCAGGCCGATGATGATCAGCAGGATGCTGTAGCGGTGCAGCACTTCAACCCACGGCTGGCACAGTGCGACGATGCCGAACATCATCAGCGCCATGCTGGCGGACTCGAGTTGACGGGAGTATCTGGCGAGCATGGAATGCACTACTTTCTGATCGCACCGAACGTCACGCCACGCAGCAAGTGCTTGCGCAACAGGAAGGTGAATATCGACACCGGGATCAGGAACAGCAGGCTGCCCGCAGCGATCACGGTCCAGTCGGTCAGCCCCGAGCCCAGCTGTGAGGGAATATAGGGAGGCACCGTCTGCGCGTTCTTGTTCGTCATGATGAGCGCGAAGGCGTACTCGTTCCATGCGGTGATGAAGCAGAACACGGCCGTCGCTGCGATGCCGGTGGTCGCCTGCGGCAGCACGATCTTGAAAAACGCCTCCAGGCGGGTGTAGCCATCGACGAGAGCAGCCTCTTCGTATTCTTTCGGAATCTCGTCAACGAAGCCCTTCATCAACCAGACCGAGAACGAGAGGTTGAACGCCGTGTACAGAATGATCAGCCCGCTGTGAGTGTCAACGAGGCCGACCGCGCGGTACATCAGAAACATCGGGATCGCCACCACCACCGGCGGCAGCATGCGCGTCGACAGAATGAAGAACAGCCAGTCGCCTTCACCCGGCATCTTGAAGCGCGAGAAGCCGTACGCGGTCATGGTGCCGAGCGCGACGGCGAAGAAGGTGCTGGAGACGGCGATGACGATGCTGTTGAAGAACCGCGCGACGTATCCCGAGGCCTCGATGTTGCCCTTGTCGTCTTTGATGAAACGGTCGCCACTGTCCATCACGAGCTTTTCCCACCAAGGCGCCTGGGCGTAGGCAGCCTCGTCGCGTTCGCCGCGCTGCTGCACACGCGAGGTGAAGAGCTTGATGAAGGGCGTGATTTCGGGTGTGAAGAACACGGTTGGCGGCACGGTCGTCGCCACCGCGCGCGGCTTGAACGCCGTCGAGGCGATCCAGTACAGGGGAATCATGCTGAGCACCAGCAGCACCAACGCTGCCGCGATCGCTGCCCGATTCCACCAGTGCGAGGCTCTTGATTGAACGATGGCCACAGGGCTATCTCTCTTTGATGCGGTTGAGGTACTTCACGTACACGTTCGTGATCGCCAACACGGCCAGCAACATCAGGTAGGCGAGTGCGCACGAGCGCCCGGTCTGCCATTCGTTGAAGGCCATCTTGTAGAGCCTGATCGCGACCAGCTCGGTTTCCTCCATGCTCGCCATCACGTAGGCGATGTCGAAGGTCTTGAACGCCTCCATGGTGCGGAAGATCACCGCGATCAGCAGCAGCGGCGATACCAGCGGCAGCGTGATGCGCCAGAACACGAACCAGCGCGAGGCGCGGTCGATCGCCGCCGCCTCGTACAGTGAAGGCGGGATGGCCGACAAGCCGGCCAGCGACAGCAACATCACGAACGGCGACCACATCCAGATGTCGGTGATGGCGACCGCCCACAAGGCAACATCGGGGTCGGAGAGCCAGACCATGCCGTCGGTGCCGAAGACATAGTTGACGATGCCCCACGAGGGGTTGTAGAGCAGTTGCCAGAACAAGCCGACCACGGCCATGCACATCATCATCGGCAGCATCATCAGCGTGGTCAGGAGTCCCTTGGCCGGGATCGCGCGGTTGAGCAGCAGTGCCGTGCCGAAACCCACCACCACCTGCCCGGTGACCGAGATCAACACGTACTTGGCCGTGATGGTGAAGTTGTTCCAGATGGCGGGGTCAGCCAGCAGTTCGCGGTAGTTCTGCAACCCGACGAAGCTCACCGTATCGTTCATCGAGGCCCGGTAATCGGTGAACGAATAGCCGAGCGAATACAGCAGCGGGAAGATGTTGAAGACGATCAAAAATATGAGCGTCGGGATGATGAAGAGGTTGCGGATTCCCAGGTCGCTCATGCCGCGACGAGGCAATGCCGGCCCTTTTGAAGCGAGCTGTGTCATGAATCTGAACGTAGGTTGACGCGAAAGCGCACGGCGGCGCGCCACTCGAGGCACGCCGTCGAACGAGACTGAAACCGGCGCGCCGCCGCAGCAGCGCGCCACCGGGCCAACTTACTTCTTGGAGTACTTCTTGAAGGTGGCTTCCCAGTCCTTCTCGAGCCCGTTCATGGCCTCTGCGGCGGTACCTTTGCCGCCAACGACGAAGGGGTGCACGCGCTTGTTCATTGCGGTCAGCAGCTCGGCATATTCCGGCACGGCCCAGAAGTCCTTGACCATGAACATCGACTGGTAGAACGCTTCGTTGTAGGGCGTGGCCTTACGGAACGCGTCGGACTTCAGGATCGCCGCATTGCAGGTGTAGCCGCCCAACTCGCCCCACCTCTTCTGCACGTCTTCACGCACGAACCACTCAAGGAACTTCACCGAAGCCTCTTTGTTCTTCGAGTAGCTCACAACCGAGATGCCCTGCCCGCCGAGTGCGGCGAACTGCTTGCCCGTCGGACCCTTGGGCATCGCGAAGTAGCCGGTGACCTTGGCGTACTTGTTGGTCTTCTCGTTGGCCAGCGCCGGGAAGAACGCGAAGAAGTTCATGCTCATCGCCGCCAGACCTTCCGTGACCGCCTGATTGGCTTCCTGGAAGAAGGTCTTGCCCCAATCGGGCGGCGTGTAGCCGTAGAGTTTCTTGTAGAAGTTCAGCGCCTCGATGTTCTGCTTCGAGTTGATGATGCCGGCCACCTTGTTGGTCGCGTAGTCGCCAAGGTCGCCGCCGTAGCTGAAGATCACGTTCTCGACGCCCATCGCGAGCGCGTCGTAGCTGTTGTCGGTATAGACCGTCAAACCGTAGCGCTTCTCTTTCGGGCGGTGGAAGAACTCGGCAATGTCGCCCAGTTCCTTCCATGTCTTGGGCACACCCAAGGCGTAACCGTACTTGGCCTTGAAGGCGGCCATTTCTTTCGGGTCTTCGAACCAATCTTTGCGGTAGGCCATGCCGGTGGCGTCGCCCTCGAGCGGGATCGCCCAGTACTTGCCGCTGTTGCCGGGGTACTCGGCATAGCCCTTGACGGTCGCAGGCGCCATGGTTTCGGCGACCTTGTGCTTCTTGAAGAAGTCGGTCAGGTTGACATAGTGGCCGCCGGTGGAGCCCGCGCCCAGCCATTGCGAATCACCCACCACCATGTCGTAGGCCGAGCCCTTGGCGGTGAACTCCTTGAACGCCTTGTTCTGGAAGTCGGGCCAGGGCGTGGTCTCCACCACCACCTTGACGCCGGTCTCTTTTTCGTAGTCCTTCACCAACTCCTGCAGGTAGTTGGCCGGGTCCCATTCAGCCCAAAGGATCGTCAGCTTCTGCTGGGCCTGGCCCAGCTGAGCAAAGGTCAACAGCGCCGCCGCCGCAATGACCTTTGAAAGGGTCTTCACCATGTTGTCTCCTGTCTACGTTGGGTAGCGCGGATTCTTGTGTCTGCGCCGTTCGCTCTTCAGACCAAAATCTGGTCTGACCAGCGCAGAATAGAAGATTCAAAATCGCCTGTCAACTGGTCAGACCAGATGTTGACTTCGTTTTTTTTTGGACGCATCATCGGCGCCGAAATCGCGCTCGCCGCGGGCGCGACGACGCGTGTTTTCCACAGGAGACAGACATGAAGATCATCAAGGGGCCTGCCATTTTTCTGGCGCAGTTTGCGGGTGACGCGGCGCCATTCAATTCACTCGATTCGATTGCGAAGTGGGCCTCCGGTCTGGGCTACAAGGGCATCCAGATGCCGAGTTGGGACGGCCGCCTTTTTGACTTGAAGAATGCGGCCGAGAGCAAGACCTATTGCGAGGAAGTGATGGGCACGCTGGCGCAGCACGGGCTGGAGATCACGGAGCTCTCCACCCACCTGCAGGGCCAGCTCGTGGCCGTGCACCCCGCCTACGACGCCGGCTTCGACGGCTTTGCCGCCCCAGAGGTGCGTGGCAACCCGGTGGCGCGCCAGAAGTGGGCCGTGCAGCAGATGTTGTACGCCGCCAAGGCGTCCGCGAATTTGGGGCTGACCGCGCACGCCACGTTTTCGGGTGCGCTGGCGTGGCCCTATCTCTACTCGTGGCCACCGCGCCCCGCCGGCCTGATCGAAGAGGCGTTCGACGAGCTTGCAAAGCGTTGGCGCCCGATCCTCGATGCATTCGACGGTGCCGGCGTGGATGTTTGCTACGAGATCCACCCGGGCGAGGATCTGCATGATGGCGAGACCTACGAGATGTTTCTCGAGCGCGTGGGCCATCACAAGCGGGCCTGCCTGCTCTACGACCCGAGCCACTTCGTGCTGCAACAGCTCAACTACCTGGACAACATCGACTACTACCACGACCGCATCAAGATCTTCCACGTGAAGGATGCCGAGTTCAACCCGACCGGCAAACAGGGTGTGTACGGCGGCTTCCAGCCCTGGCTCAAGCGCGCGGGCCGTTTCCGTTCGCTCGGCGACGGGCAGGTCGATTTCGCTGCGATCTTCTCGAAGATGGCGGCCTACGACTTTCCCGGTTGGGCCGTGCTGGAGTGGGAATGCTGCCTCAAGCACCCCGAAGACGGCGCGCGCGAAGGGGCGACGTTCATTGCCGAGCACATCATTCGCGTTGCAGAGCGGGCCTTCGACGACTTTGCCGGCGGCGGCGTGAACACCGCTGCGAACAAGAAGATGCTGGGCATCGGCTGAGGACCGCGCCATGGCAATCGAAGCAGCAAAGACAGGCGCCGCGCCCCGTCGCATCCGCCTGGGCATGGTGGGTGGCGGCCAGGGCGCTTTCATCGGCGGCGTGCATCGCATGGCGGCACGGATCGACGACCGCTACGAGTTGCTTGCGGGAGCGCTGTCGTCCGATGCCGCACGTGCGGCGGCAAGCGCCGCCGAGCTTCACATCGCCGCCGACCGCAGCTATGCCGACTATGCCGACATGGCGCGCAAGGAGTCGGCCCGCGAAGACGGCATCGACGTCGTCGCCATCGTCACGCCGAACCACCTGCATGGGCGCATCGCGAGCGCATTTCTGGATGCCGGCATCGACGTGATCTGCGACAAGCCGCTGACCACCACGCTGGCCGAGGCGCTCGAGCTGGTGCAGCGCGTGCGCAAGAGCGGCCGCCTGTTCGCGCTCACGCACAACTACAGCGGCTACCCGATGGTGCGTCAGGCGCGCGACATGGTGGCGGCCGGCGAGCTCGGCGAAATCCGCGTGGTGCACGCCGAGTACCCGCAAGACTGGCTCAGCACCGATCTCGAGTCGACCGGGCAGAAGCAGGCCGCATGGCGCGTCGACCCCGCGCAGGCCGGGGCTGGCGGCTCGCTCGGTGACATCGGCACCCACGCCGAGCACCTGGTGCGCTTCATCTCCGGCCTCGAACTGGCTGCCGTCAGTGCCGACCTGACAACTTTCGTCGCCGGCCGGCGCCTGGACGACAACGCCCACATGATGATGCGCTACACGAATGGCGCGCGCGGCATGCTGTGGTCCAGCCAAGTGGCGCCGGGCAACGAGAACGCGTTGCGCGTGCGCATCTACGGCAGCAAGGCGGGTTTGGAATTCCGCCAGGAAAGCCCGAACCATTTGTGGTTCACACCGCTCGGCCAGCAGCCCCGGCTGATCACGCGCGGCGGCCCCGGCAGCGGTGCCGCGGCAGCCCAGGCCACCCGCATTCCGGCGGGCCACCCCGAGGGCTACCTCGAGGGCTTTGCGCAAATCTACCGCGACATGGCCGAGCAGATCCAGGCCCGTTGGCAAGGGCGCGCGCCCGACCCGCTGGCCTGCACCGTGCCAACCGTGGAAGACGGCGCGCGCGGCATGAAGTTCATCGAGGCCGTGGTCGAGTCGAGCCGGGCCGACGGCCGCTGGACGGACGCGCGCCTGCACGATCTCTGAACCGGAGCACACATGCCACGTTTCGAGCGCCAGGCGCTGATGCAGAAGTTTCGTTCGATGGTGGCACGGCGCGAACCCATCATCGGCGGTGGTGCGGGCACCGGCATCTCGGCCAAGTGCGAAGAGGCAGCCGGCATCGACCTGATCGTGATCTACAACTCGGGCCGCTACCGCATGGCCGGGCGGGCCTCGTTGGCCGGCATGCTGGCCTACGGCAACGCCAACGACATCGTCGTCGAGATGGCCGGCGAGGTGCTTCCCATCGTGACCAAAACGCCGGTGCTGGCCGGCGTGAACGGCACCGATCCGTTCGTGATCATGCCGGTGTTCCTGCGCAAGCTCAAAGACCTCGGCTTCTCGGGTGTGCAGAATTTTCCCACCGTGGGCATCATCGACGGCACGTTCCGACAGGGCCTGGAGGAGACGGGGATCTGCTTCTCGAGCGAAGTCGACATGATCCGCCAGGCGCACGAACTGGACCTGCTGACGACGCCCTATGTGTTCAGCGCCGAAGAGGCGATCGCCATGACCGAGGCAGGCGCTGATTTCATCGTGCCGCACATGGGCGTGACGACCGGCGGCACGATCGGCGCCACTTCGGCCAAGACCCTGGCGCAGTCGGTCCAGCTCATCGACGAGTGGGCCGAGGCCGCGCGCAAGGTGCGAAAGGACGTGATCGTGATCGCCCACGGCGGGCCGATCTCCATGCCCGAAGACGCAGCCTACGTCATGAAGCACAGCCAGCACTGCAATGGCTTCTACGGTGCGAGCAGCATGGAGCGGCTGCCCACCGAAGTGGCGATCAAGGCCCATGTCGAGCGCTACAAACAAGTGAGCTACTGAGGCTCATCGCCCAATGAAGTCCGCGTTCGTCGTCGGCACCTTCGACACCAAGGCCGAGGAACTGCTGTTCGTTCGCGACCGGCTGCGTGCGCAGGGCGTGCCGGTCGTGTGCGTCGATGTGTCCACCACGGCGCACGACATGCCGGGTGCCGACGTGAGCGCGGCGCAGGTTGCCGCACTTCACCAAGGCGGCGCCGGGGCCGTGTTCACCGGCGAGCGCGGCAGTGCGGTGGCAGCGATGGCCGCGGCGCTGCTCGCCTTCGTGTGCCAGCGCAGCGATCTGGGCGGCATCATGGGTGCCGGCGGTTCGGGCGCGGCCGCGCTGGTCGGGCCGGCGATGCGCGCATTGCCGGTCGGCCTGCCGAAACTGCTGGTGTGCACGCTCGCCTCGGGTGACGTGCGGCCCTACGTCGGCAGTTCCGACATCGCGATGCTCTACCCGGTGGTCGACATCTCGGGCCTGAACCGCATCTCGCGCCAGGTGCTCGCCAACGCGGCCCATGCGATGGCCGGCATGGTGCGGGCGTGGCAAGCACCCGCAGCCGACACGCTGCCGGCGCTCGGACTGTCGATGTTCGGAGTCACCACGCCGTGTGTGCAGGGCGTGACGCGAGCGCTGCAGGGCGAGTACGAGTGCCTCGTCTTTCACGCCACCGGTGCGGGCGGCCAGAGCCTGGAAAAGCTCGCCGACGATGGCCACCTCGCAGCGTTGGTCGACCTCACCACGACCGAGATCGCCGATCTGCTGTGCGGCGGCGTTCTCAGCGCCGGCGAAGATCGGCTCGGCGCGCCGATACGCCACCCGCTGCCCTACATCGGCTCCTGTGGCGCGCTCGACATGGTGAACTTCTGGGGCCGCGAAACAGTGCCGAAGCAATTCGACGAGCGCCTCTTCCACATCCATAACATCAATGTGACGCTGATGCGCACGACACCGGCAGAAAACCGCCGCATCGGAGCGTGGATCGCGCAGCGCCTGAATCGCATGCGCGGACAGGTGCGCTTCCTGATCCCCGACGGCGGCGTTTCGGCCCTCGATGCCCCGGGTCACGAGTTCTGGTGGCCCGAAGCCGACGCCGAACTGTTCGACACCATCGTCCGGCATACCGACCCAACCGAGGCGCGGCGCATCGTGCGCGTCCCGGCGCACATCAACGACACGGCCTTCATTGCCGAAGTCGTCCGCAACGTGCGCAGCGTGCTCTGAGTCGCGACCCGACGGCTTCGCTCTCGTCGTCGACCCCATGGGGTTGATGATCGACCCGGGAGTGCGCGTGAGCAGCGTCGGTTGCCAGAAGACATTTGTACAAATACAATGTCACTCATTCCGAACGCGGCCGCCCGGCCTGCGGCAGCTGCTCGGCTCGGTGCGCCGCACTGACATCACATGAAGCACGACCCTCATATCGCCTCGGCCGTGAAACGAGAGTTCGCCGACTGGCGGGTCTGGTGGGCGCGCGCCATCGTCATCGCAATGGCAGGCCTGGCTGGCCTCACCGTGGTCGCCTTCACCTGGCTGACAGAACATGCCATTCGCCTGTTCTTCGATGTCGAGAAGATGTGGTGGTGGGCGCCACTGGCGTGGACACCGGTCTGCGCAGCCGCAATCATCTGGATCACCCGGCGCTTTGCCCCTGGCGCCGCCGGCTCTGGCATCCCTCAGGTGATGGCCGCGCTGGATCCGTCGGTCGGCCCCGCGGAACAAGGCTTGTTCGTGTCGATCAAGATCACGCTCGCGAAGATCGCGCTGACGACCTGGGGCTTGCTCGCAGGTTTGTCGCTGGGCCGCGAGGGCCCGTCGGTTCAGGTCGCGGCCGGGGTGATGCTCGGTGCGCGCCGGTGGCTGCCCGCGCGCTCGGCCGTGAGCGACCACGGTCTGCTGGTCGCGGGCGGGGCAGCAGGCATCGCCGCCGCGTTCAACACGCCACTCGCCGGTGTGATGTTCGCGATCGAAGAGCTTTCGCGCAGCCCCGAACAGCGCAGCAGCGGGTTGCTGGTTGGCGGCATCGTCTTTGCCGGCGTCATGGCGGTCTCGATCAACGGCAACGGCACCTACTTCGGCATCATCCGGGTGACCGACATCAGCCTGTCGCTTCTCTTGCCTGGCCTGCTTGTGGCGATCGCTGCAGGAGCGGCCGGCGGTCTGTTCGCGCGCTTGCTCGTGGTCTGCCTCGGAGGGCAGTCACGCGACCGCTTCACCCGGTGGCGCCGGGAACGGCCGGTGCTGTTTGCCGGTGGCTGTGGCCTGGCGGTGGCAGTCATTGGCGTCGTGTCGCAGGGTGCCACGTTCGGCAGCGGGTACTCGTACACGCGGGTCATGCTCGAGGGCGGCCACACCGAGCCCGGTGTCTACGTTCTGCTCAAGTTCGTCGCGACGTGGTTCACGGCGTGGTCTGGCGTGCCGGCGGGCATTTTTGCACCGTCGCTGGCCATCGGTGCCGCGCTGGGAAACGACATCGCCCTGTTGATGCAATATCCTCAAGCGTCGACGCTGATCGCGTTGGGCATGGTGGGCTTTCTCGCCGCCGCGACCCAGGCCCCCATGACTTCATTCATCATCGTGATGGAAATGGTCGACGGCCACGGCCTGGTCTTGAGCCTGATGGCATGCGCGCTGATTGCCAGTGCGATCTCTCGCACACTCAGCCCGCCGCTGTACGGTGCACTCTCGCTCATGCAGTTGCAGCGCCTGCCGATGCAGCCGCAACTCGAGCAATCTGATCTGGCGGTGGCGGGCGAAGACTCCACGCCGCCCGAGGCACCCCGATGACGTGCAAGCGATACCCGGGTCATGAACGAGGTGTCCACCATCTGTATTTGCACGAATGTACAGTGCCAACATGAAAAAAGAACTCTGGGTTGCCACCGGTCTGTTTGTTCTCGTTATGCTCGGCGGGGTCTACCTCTGGATCAGCAAGCCCGCCCCACCCTTGCCCCAACCTGTTCCAGCGGCACCGGCATCCGCGGTCACAGCGCCGGAGCCGGCCCCATCGGCCTCGGCCGTCACCGCAGAGCCTGCCACTCAGCATCCGATCGAAGTGCCGCCCAGCGTCGTTGCGCTCGGCGCGGCAGACATTGCGCCAGCGCTGGTCGAGTTGATGGGCCGCAAGGCGGTCATGTCGTTCGTGCAAACGGACGACTTCGCCCGGCGATTCGTCGCGACCATCGACAACCTCGGGCGCGAGCACGCGGCGCCGATGTTGTGGCCCATCAACCCCACACCAGAGCGCTTCACGGTCGAAGAGCGCAAGGGCACGACAGTGATCGCTGCCGACAACAGCATGCGCTACACGCCCTTCGTGCTGCTGGTCGAGACCGTCAACGTCGGTCTGGCCGTCGATCTCTACGTCCGCTTGTATCCGATGCTCCAGCAGGCCTATGAGAACCTGGGCTATGCGAAGCGGCATTTCAACGACCGGTTCATCGAGGTCATCGATCTGTTGCTGTCCACGCCCGATTCGCCCGAAGCCGTTCCGGTCATGTTGACCGAGATCAAAGGCCCGATCCCGTCGCAGCGCCCGTGGGTACGGTATGAGTTTGCCAATCCGGCTTTCGAGTCGCTGTCGGCGGGCCAGAAGATGTTGATGCGCACGGGCCCGGTCAACGAGCGCCGCCTGAAAGCGAAGTTGATCGAGGTACGCCAGCAACTGCTTCGGCGTTCCAAGACCCGCTGAGGCCGCGGCATTCCGAGACTCAGTCTCGTTGCGGCGAAGTTTCGGTGTGTTCTCCCCTCGGTAGAGTTCGGCGCGCAATCTTCGTTGCGTGGTTTGCAGGCAGTGCCGCAGCGAACAACCTGGCGGCCTCGCTCGGGTGCAGATCGGCGGCATGAGGGAAGGCCGCGATGGCCCGGGCCATGGCATACCGCCCGGGCAGATCGGGCCGGCTCCTGAGAAGCTGAACGCAAAACTGCTCTATCCATTCGTGGGACTGGTGCGGTTCCATGAGCAGATTCTTTCTGCGCCCGATCTCTGCGGCTGTAGGAATGCGCCGCCCGGCGCCGTGGGAATGGGCGCAGTCCGAATCATGGTTTGGCATTCGTCCTACAGGGTTGGTTCGGTCGGCGAATGACACTTCGACGACACAAGCCGGAGTCTTCAATGGAACCAGACACGACCTCGCGAACTTGCTCCCGACCCGAATGGACGCGACGCTTCGCGTACCGCGTGATGCTGCTGAGACACGAGATCGACACAACCTCGGCCGTCATGCTCGGCGATTCGGCGTTCGACGACGCCGGTGACCTCGAACCGGAGGATGCGGCCGAGACCTACGTCGATCACGAGGCCAGGGCGTGAACAGCACACGCGACGCCGCCCCGACCCATCAACTGATCGTCAACGAGCAGGAGCAGTTCGCAGTGTGGCCCACCAGCCACCGCATTCCGGCAGGCTGGCGTGCGGTGGGCCGCACCGGGAGCCGCGAGTCACTAACGGCCTACTTGCGCGAAGTGCTCGTCGAAACTCTTCCAGCGCCATTGCTGCGCAGCGACGGCCGGCCCGACCCGACCCTCGACTGACTCGAGCCACCAGCGGTGCTTGCCTCTGTGCGCCAGACAGCGGACCCGTTCGCCTGTTGTCCTGGCAGTTGCGGATATCGTGCGGCCTGGAACAAGTGCCCGACGCGCACCTCGGCGCCAAGGGCAACTTCGGCGCCGCTGACCGCACACTCGATGCCGGCATCGTGTTCTATCGCGCCAAGGCCGACGAGCTCCTGAAAACCCGCACAGCGAAGTGATCTCAACGGCAGCGCCGACAATGGTGCCTGTGGCGACAAGCCCTGGTGCCTTCCGCTCTCGGCTCGGCGCAAAATGCCGGCCGACTGCCCCTCTTTCACCATCACCCCAACGAGACTCTCGATGACCTACCCCGACACCCAGCTCTTCATCAACGGCCAGTGGCAAAACGCGGCCGATGGCCGCACCCTGCCCGTCTTCAACCCGGCCACCGGCAGCCGCATCGGCCAGGTGGCACAGGCCGGCAAGGCCGACCTCGACAAAGCCCTCGAAGCAGCACAAAAAGGCTTCGAAGCCTGGCGCGACATGCCGCCTGCCGAGCGCAGCAAGATCATGCGCCGCGCCGCCGACCTGATGCGCCAGCGCGCTGGCGACATCGCGCGCGTGCTCACCCAAGAGCAAGGCAAGCCGCTCGCCGAGGCCAAGGGCGAAGCGATGGCCGCGGCCGACATCATCGACTGGTTCGCCGAAGAAGGCATGCGCGTCTACGGCCGCATCGTGCCCTCACGTGGCAGCCTGGCGCTGCGCCAGATGGTGCTCAAAGACCCGCTCGGGCCGGTGGCGGCGTTCACGCCCTGGAACTTCCCGATCAACCAGGTGGTGCGCAAGGTCGGTGCCGCGCTGGCTGCTGGTTGTTCCATGCTGGTGAAGGCGGCCGAAGAAACGCCGGCGGCACCGGCCGAGCTGATCCGCGCCTTTGCCGACGCCGGCATTCCGCCCGGCGTGCTGGGCTTGGTCTACGGCGACCCGGCCGAGATTTCCGGCTACCTGATTCCGCACCCGGTGATCCGCAAGATCACCTTCACCGGTTCCACGCCGGTGGGCAAGCAGCTGGCCGCGCTGGCCGGCCAGCACATGAAGCGCGTGACGATGGAACTTGGCGGGCACGCGCCGGTGATCGTGGCCGAAGACGCCGATGTGACGCTCGCCGTGAAGGCGGCGGGTGGCGCCAAGTTCCGCAACGCTGGCCAGGTGTGCATCTCGCCCACCCGTTTTCTGGTGCACGAGAGCATCCGCAAGGAATTCGCCACCGCACTGGCGCAGCAGGCCAAGGGCCTGAAAGTTGGCGACGGCCTCACTGAAGGCACGCAGATGGGCCCGCTGGCGAACCCGCGCCGGCTGACCGCGATGGCCGAGTTCACGAAAGACGCGGTGCAGCGCGGCGCCACCTTGCTGACCGGGGGCGAGCGCATCGGAGACGCCGGCAACTTCTGGCAACCCACGGTCCTGGCCGATGTGCCGAAAGACGCCAAGGTCTTCAACGACGAACCCTTCGGCCCGATGGCGGCGATCAGCAGCTTCAACACGCTCGAAGAAGCCATCGCCGAAGCCAACCGCCTGCCGTACGGCCTGGCTGGTTACGCCTTCACACGCTCGCTGAAGAATGCCGACCTGCTCTCGCGCCGCGTGGAAGTGGGCATGCTGTGGATCAACATGCCCGCGATCCCTTCCGCCGAAATGCCATTCGGCGGCGTGAAGGATTCGGGCTACGGCTCCGAAGGCGGGCCCGAGGCGATCGAGGCTTACCTCAACGTGCGCTCGGTGGCGGTGATGAACGTCTGACGGCCCGGACAGCCCGAGCCCGCGTCGATCAGGCGGGCTGCAGCACGTGAATGGCGCGGCCCGCCGTCAGGTCTTTCACCTGGCTGGCGTAGGCCTTCATGTGCGGCGCCACGGCGTGGGCGCGCAGTGCGTCCATCGAGGCCCACTGTTCGACCACGACAAAAGCGTCGGGCCCGAATTGTGCAAAGCCGGCCGTGGCATCGGCCGCGTCGACGACCGCTTCATAAGCCAGGCAGCCGGCCTCGGCGCGCACGGCGGCCACGTTGGCCCGGTAGGCTTCGAGAATTTTCCCGCGCATGCCGGGCTTGGCGGTGATGATGGCCAGAACATGAATCATCAAACGGTCTCCTTGGTGTGTTGGCCGACTTTACCCAACCAGCCGCGCAGCGCATCGCTTTCAGTCGCGGCAACATGCCCGTAGCAGTGTCCCGGCCTAGAACGCCTTGACCAGCAGCGCCAGCACGATGGCCACAAGAAAGCCCACCAGCAAGCGTCGAAAGCTTTCCTCCGAATAGCGACCGGCAAAGTGGTCACCCGCCAGATAGAACAGCAGGCTGACCGCAATGCAGGGAATCAAGGCCCACAGGGGCACTGGCAGGCCGGCGACCGGCAACAGCAACCCGATCTGGATGAGCTTGCCGGCTGCGAAGCACAGATTCAGCGCGATGAGCTGCTGCTGGCGCGTCAGCCGCGCCACGCCGCCGAACAGCACCATGAACGGTGCCCCCACGTTCAGCGCCGACTCGGTCAAGCCCGCCAGCACACCAAACACCGGCGCGGCGCGGAGCGCCCGCGCGGACAGGTCGGTTCGCCAGCGTTGCAAGCCCCACGGCAGCGCCACGCTGAAGGCCAGCAATGCCGCCAGCAGCAGCAGCGCCAGCCGCTGTGACAGCGCGAATTGCAGCGCGACGCCGGCACTCGCTCCGGCGACGATGCTCGGCAGCAGCACCCACGGCACACGAGCGCTGCGCAGGATGCCGCGGTTCCGTATCAGCCAGAACCACGCCAGCACCAGCAGCGGGGTGGCGGCCAGGAACACCGCGGCCCGGTAGTTCAAAAAAAGTGCCAGCAAGGGCGTGGCGACCATCGTGAAGCCCAGGCCGAACATGCCCTGCGTACACGCGGCCAGAGCCAGTACCGCCAGGCTGGCCCACAACTCCCAGGTGCTCAAGATTCACAAGCTGTGCAGCGGTCCTGCGGCACAGAGTTCATTGTTTCAGCCTGCACGCGGGTCGCGCACACTCTCAAGCCGAGCGAAGCAACAGGATGGCCACCAAAAGTGCGGCCGCCAGCCAGACCGTCTCGATCAGCAACAACGCAAACGGGCGCCATCCGGTTTGAAGCAGCGTCTGGAACGACGTCTTCACGCCGAGCGCGGCGATCGCCATGACCAGGCAGGCGCGCGACAGATCACCGATCACGGGCTGAACCACTTCAGGTATGCCGTGCAGCGAATGAATCACCACCAGCAGCAGAAACGCCCACAGGAACCAGGGCACGAGCGCAGGCCGGCGGGCTGCGCCGTCATCGTCGGCGGCAGACAGCCGCCGCCCACGGTAAGCGGCCGACACGACGATCACGACCAGCGCCAGCATCGAGACGCGGAACAGCTTGACGATGGTGGCGGCGTCGCCGGTCTGTTGCCCCATCAGGTAGCCGGCACCGACCACCTGGGCCACGTCGTGGATCGACCCGCCGAGAAAGAGCCCGGCCAATGCCGGCGAAAGATGCAGCGCGTGCGCCAGCAGCGGGTACAGCAGCATCGCAAGGGTCGACAGCGAAGTGACCGCAACGACCACCAGCAGGGTGAATCGCTCCTGCTCGCGGCTGCGCGGCAGCACCGCCGAAATCGCCAGCGCCGCCGAGGCGCCGCAGATCGCAGTCGCGCCCCCCGACAGCAAGCCCTGGGTGGTGCTGAGCCCGAGCCGGCGGGCGACCCAGATGCCGCCAAAGATGGTACTGAGCACACACCCGACCACGATCAGCGCGGTGCCCCAGCCGAGCGCGGCGATCTGTGCCACCGTGATGCGTGCACCGAGCAGCGCAACACCCAGCCGCAACACGTGACCCGTGCACAGCTCGATGCCCGGGCGGATCTTCGCGTCGTCATGCAGGAAGTGGAACGCAACACCGAACAACAAGGCGTACAGCAACTGCGGCCCGCCGTGCAGGCGCGCGATGAAGCTCGCGGCCATGGCGATCACACTGCACAACAACACACCGGGCCAGCGCGATTGCAACGCGGCCGCGAACGGGCTGCGCGGAGCCGAAGCTTGCGCCGGTGCAACCCATTGCGGCGGCACGGCCTCGCGTGCCGAGGTATCGGTAGACATCACGCTGGCTACTTCTCGACGAAGGCGCGCTCGATCACGTAGTCGCCCGTTTCGCCCTGGCGCGGGCTGATGTGAAAGCCCAGCTTGTCGAGCAGCTTGCAGCTGTCGGCGAGCATGCCCGGGCTGCCGCAGATCATGGCGCGGTCGTGTTCGGCGTCGAGTTGCGGCAGGCCGATGTCGGCCGCGAGCTGGCCCGAAACGATGACATCGGTGAGCCGGCCCTGGTTGCGAAACGGCTCACGAGTGACGGTGGGGTAGTAGATGAGCTTGTCGCGCAGCAATTCGCCCAGGAACTCGTGCTTCGGCAGCTCGTCCTCGATGAACTTCGCGTACGCAAGCTCGCTGACCTGGCGCACCCCATGGATCAACACGACCTTCTCGAAGCGCTCGTAGGTTTCGGGGTCCTGGATGATGCTGATGAAGGGCGCCAGCCCGGTGCCGGTGGACAGCAGGTAGAGGTGCCGGCCGGGCCGCAGGTCGTCGAGCACCAAGCTGCCGACGGGCTTGCGCCCGACGATGATCTCGTCGCCGGGCTTCAGGTGCTGCAGGCGCGATGTGAGCGGGCCGTTGGGCACTTTGATGCTGAAGAATTCCAGGTGCTCGGCGTGGTTGGCGCTGGCCACGCTGTAGGCCCGCAGCAGAGGTTTGCCCTCCACCGGCAGGCCCAGCATCACGAAGTGGCCGTTGCGAAAGCGCAGAGCCGGGTCGCGGGTGGTGCGGAAGGTGAAGAGGCTGTCGTTCCAGTGGTGAACACTGAGAACACGTTCGGTACCGGTGTTTGACATGGTGTGTTTGGTTTGAATCAGCGGGCGCCGAGTTCGCGCAAAAGAGGCCAGGGATAGATGCCGCGGTTGTGACCGTCGCTGAAACTCAGGTTGAGGGCGTGTTCGCCCACCGGTTCGATGCCGCTCAGGCGCAGTTGCGCCGCGGCGCCGGGCAGGCCACCGCCGTGGCGGCGCAGTTCCTCGCAAGCACCGCATCGGCATTGCTCGCGCAGCAGCGCGTGGGGCAGCCGGCTGACGCGGCCGTCGGCCCAGGCGATCTCCAGCACCCCGCTTTGGCGGTGGTCGGTGATGTCGGTCGGCGTGGCGATGGCGCTCATACCAGCGCTCCCACACCCCTGGCGTCGACATCCACGGCGAAGCCCTCCAGGCCTCCGCTGTCAAGCTCGCTGCCCATGGCGGCCAGGCTCTCTTCGCGGATCAGGTTGCGCAGCTTGTGCAGCACCTGGGTGAAGGCCATCGACGACATCATCTCGGCGGTGCGTGGGCGCGGCAGCGGGATCTCGACCTCGGCCTTGATGCGCCCGGGGCGGGCCGTCATCACGTACACGCGGTCGCTGAGGAAGATGGCTTCTTCGATGTCGTGGGTGATGAACAGCACCGACAACTTCATGCGCTGCCACATGTTGGTGAGAATCTGCTGCATCACTACGCGGGTCTGCGAATCGAGCGCGCCGAAGGGCTCGTCCATCAGCATCACCTGCGGGCTGGTGGCCAGCGCGCGCACGATGCCCACACGCTGCTTCATGCCGCCGGAGAGCTGATCGGGGTAGTGGTTCTCGAACGCCAACAAGCCGGCCAGGCCGAGCAGCGTGCGCGCGGTGGTTTCGCGCTTGCTCTGCGACACGCCTTGCATCTTCAAGCCGAACTCGACGTTTTTCCGCACCGACATCCAGGGGAACAGCGAGTACTGCTGGAACACCACGCCGCGGTCGGAACCCGGGCCGGTGATCTTGCGGCCGTCGAGCAGCGCTTCGCCCTGGGTCGCCTGCGTGAAGCCGGCCACCACGTTGAGCAAGGTCGATTTGCCGCAGCCCGAGGGGCCGATGATGGAGACGAACTCGCCGGGCGCCACCTGCAGCGAGACATCGCTGACGGCCTGCACACGTTGCTGTGCGCTGCCGAAGCTCATGCTCAGTTGGCGCACCTCGACGTGGCCTGTGCTTTGCGCGGGCGTCATGCGCGGCCTCCGAGTTTCGAGAATTCGAGCCAGGGCATCAGCAGCGAGCCGGCCAGGCGAATCAGCCAGCTGCACAGCAGGCCCAACACGCCGATGGTGATCATGCCGAGCACGATGTCGGCGTAGGCGATGAGCGAATAGGCTTCCCAGGTGAAGTAGCCGATGCCAAACTGGCCCGAGATCATCTCGGCGGCGATCAGCGACACCCAGGCCACGCCCATGCCGACCGCCAGGCCGGTGAAGATTTGCGGCGCGGCGCCCGGCAGCACCACGTGCCACATCAGCTGGCGCTCCTTGGCGCCCAGGCATTGGCCAGCGCGCAGCAGCACCGAATCGACGGCCGCAACGCCGCTCACGGTGTTGAGCAGAACGGGAAAGAAGGCGCCGATGAAGGTGATGAAGACGATGCTCACTTCGTTGTCGGGCCACAGCATGATGGAGATGGGCACCCAGGCGATGGCCGGGATCGGCCGCAGGGCTTCCATCGCGGGGAAGAGCAACTCGTGCAGCCGCCGGTAGCGCCCGATCGCCAGGCCCAGGGCCACACCGAGCACGCCGGCGAGTGCGAAGCCGATGAAGATGCGGCGCAGGCTCATGCCCACGTTGGTGATGAACTTGCCGTTGCTGCCGGCTTGCAGCACCGACTGCCACACGTCGGCCGGCGTGGGGATGTTGGCGAAGCGGATGTAGAAATCGACCCGGTAGGTCGTGACCAGATGCCAGAACAACACCATGCCACCGAGCGAGCACGCGGCCAGCAAGGCCGCCACACCCTGGCGCCGCACCCAGCCGCCCAGCCAGGCCAGCGCGCCATGCGGTGCGCCGGCCGTGCTGCCTGCACTGACGACCGGCTCAGGCAACGCCGCCTTGCTCACTTCGGCCAGGTGATGCGCAGCTGTTGTTGCCTGCAGCCTGGGTTCGGCGCCGGAAGGCTCGGCGTCTTCGATGCGGCGCAGCGCAGTGATCGACATGGTGTGTGCTCCGGCAAACCGATCAGAAGGGCGCCGAAGCGACGGCCAGGGCCTCGCTGTAGCTGGCGAGCTTGCCGCCGATCTTGGCGGCATGCTCTTCGGCGTCTTTCTTCAGCAGAAACGGCACGATCACCGGCTTCTTGGCATCGCTCGCGTTGATGGCGTAGAAGGCCTTGTCGGCGAACACCTTGATGCCCAGCGCGTGGTCGATCAGGTAGGCCACACGAACCTTCTTGCCACCCGACTCCAGCTTGGCGATGGCGCCCAGTGTGCACAGCGACGAGGCGTGCGGCTCGACACCCACACCGTCGACCCACACTTCACCGGCTTCCTTGGGGTGGCTGATGGGGGTCTTGCAGAGCTTGTCGGTGCCGGTGATGTCAAACGAGGCCAGCGTCTGCTTCTGGGCGTCGTAGTCGAGCTTGACCTGCTTGAAGGCCTCGCGCACATAGGTTTCGTTGACCCAGGCCTTGATGTCGAGCGGCTTCACGCGATTGAGCTTGGTGAGCACCTCGTGGCCGGTCTTGATCGTGTCGAGCCAGCGTGGCTTGATGGTCGGGTCGAGTGTGTGGATGCCGCCCGGGCCGAGGTAAAGGTAGGCCACTTCTTTTTCGATCTTGGTCCACTCCTCGATCTTGGTGGCGGCGCGCACCGGATCGGCCTTGAGCCAGGCGTTGGCCTCCATCAGGGCGCGGATGTAGGCCACCACCACCTCGGGGTATTGCTCGGCGAAGTCTTTGCGCACGATCACACCGTGGAAGGTGGGCACGTTGGTCTGCACGCCGTCGAAGATCTTGCGGGCGAAGCCGCGGTAGGGCAGCAGGTCGGCAAAGGGCACGAAGTCGGCGTGGGCGTCGATCTTCTTTTCTTGCAGGTTGGTCGTGCCCACTTCGGGGCTCTGGCTCACCAGGCTGAAAAAATCAGGAGGCAGGCCACGCGACTGCAGCGCTTGCAGCACCATGCCGTGCGCGGCCGAGCCGAAGGGCACCGACACCACCTTGCCCTTGAGGTCGGCCAGTTCGTAGTACGGCGAATCCTTGTGCACCACGATGCCGTTGCCCGAGCCGAAGGCGTTGTAGGCGATGGTGGCGATGAGCTGGGTCTCGTTGCCCGGCTGCGACTGGCCGGTGGCCCCTGCCACCAGCAGCGGGTAGTCACCCATCATGCCGATCTGCAGCTTCTTGGCCATCATGCCGTTGATGATGGGCGGGCCCGAGGTGGCGTTTTGCCAGTCGAGCTTGAAGTCGATGTCTTTGTACTTGCCGGTGTGCGGCAGGTACTTCTCGATCAGCTTCATTTCCTTCAGCACCACGCCGCCGGTGACGGTGTTGGTGGTGGTGTTTTGGGTGCCGATGCCAATCACCACTTCTTCGCGGGCGAAGGCTGGCGTGGCGATGGTGAGCGCAAGCGAAAGCATGGCGCAGGTTCGAGAGACGATGTGCTTCATGAACAAGTTCTCCAGACAAAGGGCAAGAGCGTTGAGAAGGCGTTCGTCTCCTCCGAACGCAAGACAGATGCCACGTGTCGTGGTCTGTGGCGCCCGAGAGGCACCAATGTCTTGTCGGATGCAGGAATCATTCGGGTGTGCATGGGCTGGCCGACCAGGATCAGGCGTGCTCGGCGAGTTGCTCGCGCTTGGCCGGCACGTTGGCCCATTGCTCGGCGTCGGCCAGCGGCTCGCGCGCTTGCGTGATCACGGGCCAAAGCGCGGCCAGGCGCTTGTTCAGTTCGATGAAGCTTTCCTGGCCGGCGGGTAGTTCGTGGTCGGCCACGATGGCGCCAACCGGGCACTCGGGCACGCACACCGCGCAGTCGATGCAGACGTCGGGGTCGATCACGAGAAAGTTCGGCCCTTCGTGAAAACAATCGACCGGGCACACCGACACGCAGTCGGTGTACTTGCAGCGAATGCAGGCTTCGGTGACGACGAAGCTCATGGCTGGCCTCCTTGCGCCTTCGCCTTTTGCGCCAGGCCGATGGCGGTGAGCGCGAGCCGCGCCAGCTTGCGCACGTCGGGGTCGGGGTCGGCCAGTGCGGCTTCGAGCGGGGTGATGGCCCGTGTGTCGCCGATCTCGCCGAGCGCGATCGCGGCTTCTTTGCGCAGGTTGCTGATGGTGTGGCTGAGCGAGGCCACCAGCGAAGGCAGCCCGGCTTCGGCCTTCAGCAGCCCGAGGCTGCGTGCGGCTTTCACGCGCACCTGCCAGTAGTCGTCTTGCATCGCCTTGACGAGGTCGGGGATCGCGACCGCCAGGCGCAGCTTCCCGATGGTCTGGGCGGCCTCGTCGCGCACCATCCAGCCTTCGTCGCTGAGTGCGC
>JBDTTU010000074.1:0-21405 GCA_039930465.1 Burkholderiales bacterium | reverse complement strand
CGCATCAGCGACGGCCGCATGAGCGGCACCGCCTACGGCACCGTGGTACTGCACACGGCGCCCGAAGCCGCGGCCGGCGGGCCGCTGGCGGTGGTGCAGAACGGCGACATCGTCGAACTCAACGTGCCGCAGCGCAAGCTGCACCTGCACATCAGTGACGAAGAGCTGGCGAAGCGACTGGCCGCCTGGAAGAAACCGGAGCCGCCGCTTTCCAGCGGCTACTGGAAGTTATACGTGGACACGGTGCTGCAGGCCGACCAGGGGGTGGATCTGGACTTCCTGGTGGGCAGGCGCGGGGCGTTCGTGCCGCGGGACAACCACTGATACCGCTGCGTGTTCCGTCGAAAGGCAGGCCTGCAGACGGGCGGGATCAGGCCGCTGGAGCACTCTGCTCCGCTCATGCCCGGGGCAGAGCCCCGGGCGCTCGCCAGGCACAAACAGTCCTCAGGACTGTTTGTGTCCGGGCTCGCTCCCCGGGCTGGGCTTCGCCCAGCCCTCCCCCTTTACTTCGCTGCGCAGAGCGCCCCACCGGCCTGATCCTGAAACAGCGGAGGCGCTCGACGATCAATCGAAGAGCAGAGGTCACACAGGCCAAGGGCGTCGGGTGGCCGACGGAGCGAAGTAAAGGGGGAGGGCCAGGCGCAGCCTGGACCGGAGGACATGAGCGCAGTCGGCCTCCCGATGGCTTTGGCCCGCTCCGACGCGGAACAGGCAAGGACCGCCGCAACTACCCCAACAAGCGTGGACCCATCTCGCGCCGATACCACTCATGGAACTGCTGCATGCCGTCTTCCATCGGGCTCTGGTAGGGGCCGGTCTCGTCGTCGCCGCGCTCCTGCAGCGCACGCCTGCCGGCGTCCATTCGCAGCGCGATCTCGTCGTCTTCGGCGCAGGTTTCCCAGTACGCGGCCCGCTCGGCGTCGACGAACTCGCGCTCGAAGGCCGCGATGTCTTCGGGGTAGTAGAACTCGACCACGTTGAGCGTCTTCTGCGGGCCCTTCGGGTACAGCGTGGACACCACCAGCACGTGCGGGTACCACTCGACCATCACGGTCGGGTAGTAGGTGAGCCAGATCGCACCGTGTTTGGGCAACACGCCGTTGCGGTACTTCAGCACCGCGTCATGCCACTTGCGGTAGGCCGGCGTGCCGGGGCGGGCAAGTTCGTTCTTGGTGCCCACCGTCTGCACCGAGTGGTGGTCGCCAAACTCCCAACGCAGCTCGTCGCAGGTGACGAACTGGCCCAGGCCGGGGTGGAACGGGCCGACGTGGTAGTCCTCGAGGTAGACCTCGATGAAGGTCTTCCAGTTGTAGTCGCACTCATGCAACTGCACGTGGTCGAGCACGTAGCCGTCAAAGTTCAGGTCGGCCAGCGGCCCCACGTTGTTCAGGTCGGCGGCGACATTGCGGCCCTTGCCCTCGAACAGCAGCCCGTTCCAGTTCTGCAGCGGGTAGTTGTTCAGGTTCAGGCAGGGGTCGTTGGCGAAGTGCGGGGCGCCGATCAATTGACCCTTCAGGTCGTAGGTCCAGCGGTGCAGCGGGCAGACGATGTTGCTGCCGGTGTTGCCACGCCCGCGCAGCATCAGCGCCTGGCGGTGCCGGCAGACGTTGGAAATCAGTTCAACGCCCTTGGCGGTGCGCAGCAGCACGCGGCCTTCGCCCTCGTGTGGCAGCGCGTAGTAGTCGCCTATCTCGGGAACGGCGAGTTCGTGACCCAGGTAGCGCGGCCGGCTCCGGAACAGGTGCGCCATCTCGCGCTCGAAGAGCGCGCCGTCGAAATACGTGCTCACCGACAGCTGCGAGCGGCTGCGGCTCAGCGTTTCGGGGGTGACGCTCAGGTCGGACATATCCCGGGGAGTCTCCAAAACCAGGGGTTAACCGGCACCGGCGCTTGCGGTGGCTGGCATTCGGGCGGGCGCGGCCCTGGCAGAAGTCGCCGGGGCGCCGTGGGGCTGCGGATTGTACCTGCGGGGCTGGTTTCGCCCTGCTCGCCACCAGGTTCGGGCGCGGTTGGAAATGCTCACCATTAGGGGTGTCGCGCCGGCGCAACTGACCCTGTGGGCTGACTACAATCAACCCGTTTCCCGACCCGCAATGGCAAAGACCTCCTCCACCTCTACAGCACCTGCTGCGCCCACCAGTTACGAAGACGCGCTCGGCGAGCTCGACCGCCTGGTCGTGGCCATGGAAAGTGGCCAGTTGCCACTCGACCGTCTGCTGGAAAGCTACAAGCGGGGTGCCGATCTGCTGACCTTCTGTCGTGCCCGCCTGGAAGCGGTGGAGCAGCAAGTCAAGGTGCTCGAAGACGGGCAGCTCAAGCCCTGGGCGGCTGCATGAAACAGGCCGACTACGATTCCTGGGCCCGCGTCGAGATCGACGCCGTCGAGCGTGCGCTCGAGGCCTGGGTGCCCGTTGACGCGCCGGCCGGGCTGGGTCTTGCCATGCGCTACGGCGTGCTCGACGGTGGCAAGCGCCTGCGCCCGCTGCTGGTGCTGGCTGCGTCGCAGGCGGTGCACGGCCTGCCTGAAGCCGCCATGCGTGCGGCCTGCGCGGTCGAGCTGATCCACGCCTATTCGCTGATCCACGACGACATGCCCTGCATGGACAACGATGTGCTGCGCCGTGGCAAGCCCACCGTTCACGTGCAGTTCGGCGAAGCGCAGGCCATGCTGGCCGGTGATGCGATGCAGGCCCTTGCTTTCGAGGTGCTCACACCGTGCAGCGACACGCTGGCGCCGCCGGGGGGCACACCTGTCGTGCCACCGGCCTTGCAGGCGCGGCTGTGTTCGCTGCTGGCGCGCTCGGCCGGGCACAACGGCATGGCCGGCGGCCAGGCGATCGACCTGGCCAGCATCGGTGTGCCGCTCGACGAACACACGCTGCGCGACATGCACCACCGCAAGACCGGTGCGCTGCTGCAGGCCAGCGTGCTGATGGGCGCGGCCTGTGGCGAAGCCACTGACTCGCAATGGTCGGCGCTGAGCGAGTACGGTGACACACTCGGCCTCGCCTTCCAGGTGGTCGACGACATCCTCGACGTGACCCAGGCCTCGGCCACGCTCGGCAAGACCGCCGGCAAGGACATCGACAATAACAAACCGACCTACGTGACCGTGCTCGGCCTCGACGCAGCGCGCCGCTACGCCAACCAACTGCGCGACAAGGCGCAGGCAGCGCTGGCCCGCAGTGGCCTGGCCGAAGCGGCCTGGCTGAGTGTGCTGGCCGACAAGGTCGTAGAGCGGGACAGCTAGGATGAAACAACCCCAAGCTCACTTCGTTCGCTGCCGCCAAGGGGCGCGTCAGCGCCTGCGGGCGGCCGGGCGGCACTGACATGAAACACGTGCTCTTAGAGAAGATCCAAAGCCCGGCCGATGTGCGCAAGCTCTCGCGCCTGGAACTCAAGCAGCTCGCCACCGAACTGCGCGACTTCCTGTTGCAGAGCGTGGCGCAGACCGGCGGCCACCTGTCGAGCAACCTCGGCACGGTCGAGCTGACGATTGCGCTGCACCACGTGTTCAACACGCCGCACGACCGGCTGGTGTGGGACGTGGGCCACCAGACCTACCCACACAAAATCCTCACCGGCCGGCGCGAGCGCATGGCGTCGTTGCGCCAGATCGGCGGCATCTCGGGCTTCCCGCGCCGCGAAGAGAGCGAGTACGACGCCTTCGGGACCGCGCACTCGTCGACCTCGATCTCGGCCGCGCTCGGCATGGCCGTGGCGGCGCGCCAGAAAGGCGAAGACCGCAAGGCCGTGGCCATCATCGGCGACGGCGCGATGAGTGCCGGCATGGCGTTCGAGGCGCTGAACAACGGCGGTGTCGCGAATGCCGACATGCTGGTGGTCCTGAACGACAACGACATGTCGATCTCGCCGCCGGTGGGGGCCCTGAACCGCTACCTGGCGCGCTTGATGAGCGGCAAGTTCTACGCCGCCGCGCGCGACACCGCGAAGAACGTGCTGAAGAACGCGCCGCCGCTGTTCGAGCTGGCTCGGCGCTTCGAAGAACACGCCAAGGGCATGGTCGTGCCGGGCACGATCTTCGAGGAGTTCGGCTTCAACTACGTCGGCCCGATCGACGGGCACGACCTTGACTCGCTGATTCCCACGCTCGAGAACCTGCGCGACCTGAAAGGTGCGCAGTTCCTGCACGTCGTCACCAAGAAGGGCTTCGGCTACAAGCTCGCCGAGGCCGACCCGGTGAACTACCACGGCCCGAGCAAGTTCGACCCGGCGGTGGGCATCGTCAAGCCCGCCACGCCGCCCAAGATCACCTTCACCCAGGTCTTCGGTCAGTGGCTGTGCGACATGGCCGCGCTCGACAAGCGCCTGGTGGGCATCACCCCGGCGATGCGCGAAGGTTCGGGCATGGTCGAGTTCGAAAAACGCTTCCCGAAGCGTTACCACGATGTCGGCATCGCCGAGCAGCACGCCGTGACCTTCGCCGCGGGCCTGGCCTGCGAAGGCCTGAAGCCGGTGGTCGCGATCTATTCGACCTTCCTGCAGCGCGCTTACGACCAACTGATCCACGACGTGGCGATCCAGAATCTGCCGGTCGTGTTCGCACTCGACCGCGCCGGGCTGGTCGGTGCCGATGGCGCCACTCACGCCGGGGCCTACGACATCGCCTACGTTCGCTGCATTCCGAACATGGCCCTGCTCACGCCGGCCGACGAGAACGAATGCCGGCAGGCGCTCTACACCGCGTTCATGCACGAAGGCCCCACCACCGTGCGTTACCCGCGCGGCAGCGGCGCCGGCACGCCGATCCAGGCGCAGATGACCGAAATACCGTTCGGCAAGGGCGAAGTGCGGCGCACGGTCCAGCGCCCGGTCGGGCAGGGCGGCCAGCGCGTCGCGATCCTCGCCTTCGGCACGCTGCTCTACCCGGCGCTGAAGGCCGCCGAATCGCTCGACGCCACGGTGGCCAACATGCGCTTCGTGAAGCCGCTCGACGTGGCCTTGGTGAGCGAACTCGCCCGCACGCACGACGCGATCGTGACCGTTGAAGACGGCTGCGTGATGGGTGGCGCCGGTGGCTCGGTGCAGGAAGCTCTGGCGAGCGCCGGCATCCTGATCCCGGTGCTGTCGTTGGGCCTGCCCGACGTGTTCGTCGAACACGGCGACCCGGCCAAGCTGATGGCGATGTGCGGGCTCGACGCCGCCGGTATCGAACAGTCGATCCAGAAGCGCTTCGGCACGCGCCCGGCGCTGGTTCGGGCGGCTGTGAACCATTGAACGCGGCCGAACGATCGCGTCAAATCCATCGTGGGGCGAGGCCGGCGCTTTGCTGGCATGCTTCGCATTGGGCCAACCGATGAATCACATGAGCAATCTGAAAGACGCGCTGCACATCCCCGACACGCAAAGTGCCCGCGACGAACGCCACCTGGCGATCCAGCGCGTGGGCGTGAAGAGCGTGCGTTACCCGCTGCAATTGCGCATCGGCAACACGGTGTCGCCCACGGTCGCGATGTGGGATCTGGACGTGGCCTTGCCGGCCGAGCAGAAGGGCACCCACATGTCGCGTTTCGTGGCCTGGCTCGACGCGCTCGATGCGCCGCTCGATGCCGCCGCGCTGCGCACCGGCCTGGCGGTGATGCTCGACAAGCTGCACGCCAGCGAAGGCCGCATCGACGCGCAGTTCCCGTTCTTCCTGCGCAAGCGCGCGCCAGTATCCGGCGTGCAAAGCCTGCTTGAATACCAGGGCCGCTGGATCGCCGAAGCGCGCGCTGGTGCAGGCCCGCAAGGCGACACCGAGGTGTCGTCGACGATCTGGGCCGAGGTCGTCGTGCCGGTCAAGTCGTTGTGCCCATGCTCCAAAGAGATCTCCGACTACGGCGCGCACAACCAGCGTTCGCACGTGACGATCCGGGTCGAGCTGCTGAACGAAGACATCGCCTGGTCGGAACTGGTTCGTTTCGCCGAAGACAGCGCCTCGAGCGAGATCTGGCCGATGCTCAAGCGCGCCGACGAGAAGTGGGTCACCGAGCGGGCCTACGAAAACCCGAAGTTCGTCGAAGACATGGTGCGTGACGTGGCACTGCGGCTCAACGCCGACGCGCGCATCGGCCGCTACAGCGTCGACGTCGAGAACTTCGAATCGATCCACGCGCACTCGGCCTACGCGCGCATCGAGCGCGCGTCTGGTGGACCTTCGCGCATCGAGCGCGCGTCTGGTGGACCTTCCCGGATCGAGCGCGCCGAGTGACCGCCACCACAACGACGAGCCCTCCAGAAGCTCTGAACCTGCCGAACCCGCGCCACGCCAAGCGTGTGCCGGCGCACATCGGCAAGGAGCAGTTCAACCGCATCCGCCAGGCCGCCTACACGCTGCCGCAGGTCGTGAAGCCGGGCGACTATCTCGACGAGCGCAGCGCCGGCTTGGAAGACCACCTCGACAAGCTCGGCCTCGTGCTGCTGCAAAAGCCGGTGGCCGGCGCGCGCCCGAGCCGCTGGATCGCGCCCGAGCTGATGGACAGCGCGCTCGCGCACCTCGACGCGGTCGGCACCGGCCCGACCGTGCGCGCGCTGATGCTGGAACGCACCGCCGCGCTCGACGCGCTCGGCGTCTCGCGCCACAGGGGCACCTGGACGCGACTGATCAGCCACGCCTTGCCACTCTCGGAGCCGGGCTGGCGTGTGCCGGTGTTGTTCCGCGTGCCGGTCGAAGCAGCGGCGGTCTGGGACTTCTACCGCACCGGCGACAAAGCGGCACTGCTCGCAGGGCTGGGCGCGCCGACCGCCTACCCACACGCGGCAGCCTTGACGGTGTTTCTCGAAACCTTGATCGCCCGCAGCCGCGCCGGCAACCCGCAGCACATCGAATCGTTGTTGCCGCGCCTGCAGTCGGAGTGCGCGCTGCCGCAGGCCACCGCCGATCTCGAAGAAGTGAAAGCCGCTTGCGCCAAGGCGCAAGACCGCTGGGAGCATTTCGTCGCCGAGATCGACACACTCGCCGGCCTGAACACCGAACTCGCGTTCCAGGGCTACCCGGGCACCTTCGAAAAAGCGCGCCGGCTGCAACGAACAGTGAAGCTCTACGTCGGCCCGCCGAACAGCGGCAAGACCCACGCCGCGTTCGAGAGATTGGCCCAGGCGGTCGACGGAGCCTACCTCGCGCCGCTGCGCCTGTTGGCACTCGAAGGGCGCGACCGGCTCGTGGCCCGCGGCGTGCCGTGTTCGCTGCTGACCGGCGAAGAAAACGTGCCGGCCGATGGAGCGCGCGTCGTCTCGAGCACCATCGAGATGGTCGGCACCAACAAGCCGATCGACGTGGCCGTGATCGACGAAGCACAGATGATCTTCGACCCGTCGCGCGGCTGGGCCTGGACGCAGGCGATCGTCGCGGTGCCGGCCAAAGAAGTGATCATCATCTGCTCGGCCTATGCGGTGCCGGCGATCGAGAACCTGCTCGGCCTGTGTGGCGAACGCTGCGAGGTGCGCCACTTCGAGCGCAAGCAGCACGTGGAACTGCTCGCGCAGCCGGTGCCGATCGCGGCGCTGAAACTCGGCGACGCGGTCGTTGCGTTCAGCCGCCGCGATGTGCTGATGCTGCGCGACCAGATCGCCGCCAGCGGCCACCCGGTCTCGGTGATCTACGGCGCGCTGCCGCCCGAAGTGCGGCGCCGCGAAGCCGAGCGTTTCGCGCAAGGCGAATCGCACATCCTGGTCGCGACCGACGCGATCGGCATGGGCCTGAACCTGCCGATCCAGCGGGTGCTGTTCAGCACCATGACCAAGTTCGACGGGCAGGACGACCGGCCCTTGAACGAATCCGAAGTGCACCAGATCGCCGGCCGCGCCGGTCGCTACGGCATTCACGAAGAAGGATTTGTCGGCGTGCTGTTTGAAGCCGAACCGTCGGCCGCGCGCGCGCTGAAAGAGCTTCTGCCCAAGACACCGCGCGCGCCGCGCGACTTCAAGGCGCCGGTGGCCCCGAACGGCTGGCACATCGACACGATTTCGTCGCGCCTGCACAAGACCCGGCTGCGCGAAGTGCTGGGCGTGTTCATGGAACAACTCAAGCTCGACGATGCGCACTTCGCGGTCGCCGAACTCGAGCAGATGCTCGAACTCGCCGAGAAGCTCGACCTGAGTGCCGCGAAGCTCACGCTGAAAGAACGCTTCATCTACGCGCAAGCGCCGGTCGACACCCGTACCGAATCGCAGCTGCAGGAATTTCTCGACTGGAGCAGCAGCCACGCGCTCACCGGCCGTGCCGGAAAGCCCTGGTTCCTGGACGCGGTCGATGGCCACAGCCGGCTCGAACGCATGGAGCAGGCGCTGCGCGCCTGCACACTGTGGTTGTGGCTCGACCTGCGCTTCCCCGGCGTGTATGGGCACCTCGACGAGGTGCTGATGTTGCGCAGCCAGTTGAACGATGGCATCGAGCGTCAGCTCAAGGGCAAACGCCCGCTCGCGCAGGTGCGCTCGGGCCAGCGCCCGCGCGGCGGAAAAGCGCGCGCGTGAAAGCACCCCCACGTCTGCAGACGCTGATCGACGAAGGCCTGATCGATTCGGTTTCGCGACAGCTCATGAGCGGCAAGGAAGCCATGGTCTTCGTCGTGCAGTGCGGCAACGAGACGCGCTGCGCCAAGGTCTACAAGGAAGCCACGAACCGCAGCTTTCGGCAGGCCGTCGACTACACCGAGAACCGCAAGGTCAAGAACACCCGGCAAGCGCGTGCGATGGCCAAGGGCACACGCTTCGGCCGCGAAGCGCAAGAGGCGGCCTGGCAAAGCGCCGAGGTCGATGCGCTGTACCGCCTGGCCGCCGCGGGCGTGCGCGTTCCCAAGCCGTTCAACTTCTTCGAAGGTGTGCTGCTGATGGAGCTGGTGGCCGACGAATACGGCGCGGCCGCGCCGCGGCTCAACGACGTGCAGTTCACGCCCGAGCAGGCGCGCGCCCACCATGCCACGCTGCTGAGCGAAGTGGTGCGCATGCTGTGTGCCGGTGTCGTGCACGGCGACCTGTCGGAATTCAACATCCTGCTCGCGGCCGACGGCCCGGTGATCATCGATCTGCCGCAAGCGGTTGATGCCGCAGGCAACAACCACGCACAGCGCATGCTGCTGCGCGACGTGGGCAACCTGAGCCTGTACTTCGGCCGCTTCGCGCCCGAGCTGCTCAACACGCACTTCGGCCCCGAAATCTGGGACCTGTACGAGCGTGGTGTGCTGCGTCCAGACACGGTGCTGAGCGGCCGCTTCGTGCCGAAGGCAGGGAGCGTCGACGTGGGCAGCGTGATGCGCGAGATCGACGATGCGCGCGACGAAGAAAAGATGCGGCAACTGAGAATGCAGGCCGCCCGCTGATCGGCTCGCAGCCTCACGCTGCGCCGGCGATGGTCAGACCGGACGGACGCCGCGCTCGAACTGCTTCGCGACAAACGCCCAGGCCATGCGCGACGCGTCCGGACCCTGCACATCGCTGAACAGCGTGCGCGCCGCTCCGCCGCTCCACGCGTGCCCCAGCCCTTCGACTTCGACCAGTGACGCCGCGGTGCACCCACGCCGCTTGAAATCGGTGACCACCATCGCGTGGCGCTTGCCGCGTTGCACACGGCGCGGCGCCAGGGCGCTGGCGCCCGCGGCGCTGGCCCACGCCTGGGCGGCCGCTTGGGCGTTGTGTGCCGACACGACGCGATCGACGGAACCGTGAATCACCAACAGCGGTGGCCAGGTGGCTGCCTCCGCACCGAGGGCTTGGGCCAGTGGACTGGTACCGCGCCGCCCGTGCATTGCGCCGAGCGCCGACAGCGGCGAGTCGGCGGTGCCGGGTGGTACGCCGGAATGCATCACCACCGCCTTGAATCGGTCCGGGTAGCGCGTCGCCAGCAGCGCGGCCATGCTGGCCCCGGCCGAGAGCCCGGCGACCGCCACGCGCTCGCGATCCACCGGGTGCAGCAGGCAGACCTGGTCGATCGCATTGACGATCAGCGCCGCTTCGCCCTGGGCACGACCCGAGCGGGTGTCGAACCAGTTCCAGCAGCCTTGCGCGTTGGCGAGCCGGTCTTGCTCCGGGTACAACACCCAGAAGCGTTCGCGCGCCGCCACGCTGTTCATGCGCGTGCTCAGCGCAAAGCCTTTCGCGTCCTGGCCGCAGCCGTGCAGCATCACCATCAGGGGCAGACGCTCGCTGCGTGACACGCCCGGCGGGCGGTAGAGCCAGAAGCGGCGCGCGCCGGCCGTGCCCACCGCCATGCCCGCAAGCCAGGTGCCGGAACGCGGTGCAGCGCTTCGAGTCGCGGGCTTTGGTTTGATGGCGCGCTTGAGCGCAACGCTGCCGCTGCGCGCCGCGCTGCGCGTGATCGCCTTGATGCTGCGTGTGAACAGCCGCGACCACCCGGCTGCTCGGAGGCGTTTGGCCATCCTCAGACTCTCGGTGGGTCGGTTTCGCGTTCCGGGTGGCGGTGCCGGGCCACTGCCTTGATGAACGCCGCCGCGGCCGCGCGCGATGCCGGCTTGCGTGTCATGCCGACGGGCGGCGACACGGCGTTGGCACGGCCGATCTCTTTGGGCTTGTTGGCGTTGTCGGGCATGGACTTGACCAGACCCTGCGTGTCGGCGGCTTGGGCGGCGCGCGCCTTGGCAGCGCCGGGGTTCGGTTTCTTCACTGGGCATTCCTCTCGGGCTTGACGACGGTACGGCATGGACTTGCGCGTGGCGCAGCTTCACCCGGTCAGAGGGTTGCGCCTGTAGGAAATGCAGCCATCACGACGCAGGCCATTGCAGACTTTGCTCATGACACACGTAGGAAAGTTCCTGCGCTCGATCGTGGAGCGCGCCGACGGCGTGCGCGATCGACCCAACCTAACCTTCGGCTCACACCAACAGCTTGACGGAGACGACATGAACCACTCCACCAAAACACCCCGCGTGAGCGATGAAGCGCAACGCATCGCGCTCGAAAAGTCGGAGAAGAAGGCCGCCCAGAAGCACCCTGAGAATTTCAAGGACGATGCCACCGACGAGAAGATCGTCGAGATCGGACCCGATCTGCGCGACGCGCCGATCAAGGGCATCGACCCCGACGCATGAACGTCACCTCACGTCACCGCACCACTGCGGTCAACCCGATGGAGTCTGCATGAGCTCGTCGTACGTCAGAGCCACCGATGCACTTGAAAACGCGCGCCCAATGCCGCCGATTCTCCGTGCAGAGCACCCGGCTCATGCGAGCGCGGTTTCGTGGGGAGCGATCCTGGCCGGCGCTGCGGCCGCAGCAGCCTTGTCGATGATCCTGCTCATTCTCGGAGCGGGCCTCGGCCTCTCTGCGATCTCGCCGTGGGCGCGTCGCGGAGCCTCGGCGGCGGCCTTCGGTTTGTCCACCATCGTCTGGGTCACGGTCACGCAGCTCATGGCGTCGGGCATGGGCGGCTACCTCGCCGGCAGGCTGCGGGCGCGGTGGGTTGCCACCCACACCGACGAGGTCTACTTTCGAGACACCGCGCATGGCTTTCTCGCGTGGGCGGTGGCGTCCCTCGCCACGGCTGCGCTGCTGAGTTCGGTCATCACTTCGGTCGTCGGCAGCGGTGTGCAGGCCGGTGCGAGCGTGGCTGGCGGCGCGGCTGCAGCGGCGAGCATCACGGCCGCAGCAGGCCAGACCGAAAGCGGTTCGGACGCCGCCTCGACCTCGACCCCGTACTTTGTCGACTCGTTGTTCCGCAAGGAAATGAGTGCCGTTGCAACGACGGAAGTCGCGCCAGTTGCAGCTGCTGCTCCGACGGCAGAAACCACCCGCATCCTGCTCAACAGCGTACGCTCCGGCGCATTGCCCGCCGACGACACCCGCTACCTCGGGCAGATGGTGGCCCAGCGCTCCGGGCTCTCGCAGCAAGACGCAGAAAAGCGTGTGACGGACACCTATGCGCGAATGCAGGCCAAGCTGAAGGACGTCGAAACCGCTGTACGCGACGCGGCAGACAAGGCGCGCAAAGCGACCGCCTACGCCACCCTGTGGCTGTTCGTCTCGCTGCTGGCCGGCGCCTTCGTGGCGAGCCTGGCTGCCACCTGGGGTGGCCGGCAACGCGACCTTTGATTTTCGATAGACAACTCCACACAGGAGACCGCCATGCGCTCACTTCTTTTGTTCTTTCTCGGTATTCCCATTCCCATCATCATCCTGATCGCCTTGTTCGTTCACTGATCCACTATTCCACGAGGACACCACCATGCCCACCACGTTGAAAAAGGCTGTGAAGCGCAAAGCGCCTGCGATGCCGAAAGACGCCACCGCCTTGTTGCGCGCGGATCACAAGGCTGTCGCCGCGCTCTTTGCGGAATACGAAAAAGCACGCGCCACTTCGAAGAAGAAGCAGCTCGTGGCCAAGATCTGTACCGAGCTGAGCGTTCACGCCCAGGTTGAAGAAGAGATCTTCTACCCGGCCGTGAAGCAGGCGCTCAAAGACAAGGAACTCGTGCCGGAAGCCACCGTCGAGCACGCCACGATGAAAGACCTGATCGCGCAAGTCGAAGGCGTGGAGCCCGACGGCGAAATGTTCGACGCGAAGATCAAAGTCCTGAGCGAGTACGTCAAGCACCACGTCAAGGAAGAACAGAACGAGATGTTCCCGAAGGCGAAGAAGACCAAGCTGGACATGCTCGAACTCGGCAGCCGTCTCGCCGAGCGCAAGAAGGCCTTGCTCGCGCAACGCGCGTAAGAGTTCTTCAGCCAGCGTAGCGCGGGCCGCGCCTTGCGGCCGCCATGGAAAGGGTGCTCTACTTCGCTTCCATGACAGTACGCACCTACGATTCCCTGCGCAGCGCACGCTGGTTCGCACCCGACGATCTTCGCTCTTTCGGCCACCGATCGCGCTTGATGCAAATGGGCTACGGGCCGGATGACTGGATCGGCAAGCCGCTGATCGGCATCGTCAACACGTGGTCCGACATCAACCCCTGCCACGGTCACTTCAGGCAGCGTGTCGAAGACGTGAAGCGTGGCGTGTTGCAGGCGGGAGGTTTCCCGATCGAGCTGCCGGCCCTCTCGCTGGCCGAGCCGTTCGTGAAGCCCACGACCATGCTCTACCGCAACCTGCTGGCGATGGAAACCGAAGAGCTGCTGCGCAGCCACCCGGTCGACGGCGCGGTGCTGATGGGCGGCTGCGACAAGACGACACCGGGTCTGATCATGGGAGCGATCAGCGCAGGCGTGCCGAGCATCTACATGCCCGCCGGGCCGATGCTGCGTGGCAATTACAAGGGCAAGACGCTGGGCTCGGGTTCCGACGCGTGGAAGTTCTGGGATGAGCGCCGCGCCGGCAAGATCGGCAAGACCGAATGGATCGGCGTGGAAGGTGGCATCGCCCGCAGCCACGGCACCTGCATGACGATGGGCACGGCCGCCACGATGATGGGCATGGCCGAAGCGATGGGTCTCACGTTGCCAGGCGCCTCGGCCATTCCGGCGCCCGACGCCAACCACGTGCGCATGGCGGTCGCCAGCGGCCGGCGCATCGTTTCGATGGTGTGGGAAGACCTGACCCCGCAGCGCGTGCTCAGCCGCGCGAGTTTCGAGAATGCGATCGTCGTGGCGATGGCGATGGGGTGCTCCACCAACGCGATCATCCACGTGGTGGCGATGTCGCGTCGCGCCGGCAATGCCTGCGCCGTCACGCTCGAAGACTTCGACAAGGCGAGCCGTGTGGTGCCGGTGCTGGCCAACATCCGGCCGAGCGGCGACACCTATTTGATGGAAGACTTCTACTACGCCGGTGGCCTGCCAGGGCTGATGAGCCGGCTCACCGATTCGCTGCAACTTGCTGCAAAAACCGTCAGCGGCCTCACCCTTGGTGAAGATCTGAACGGCGCCGAAGTCCACAACGACGACGTGATCCGCCCGCTCGACAACCCGATCCACGCCGAGGGCGCGCTCGCGGTCTTGCGCGGCAACATCGCGCCCGGCGGCGCCGTCATCAAACCGAGCGCGTGTGCGCCGCAGTACCTGCAGCACACCGGCCCGGCGCTGGTGTTCGACGACTATCCGAGCCTGAAAGCCGCGGTCGACGACGAGAACCTCGACGTGACAGCCGACCACGTCATGGTGCTGCGCAATGCCGGCCCGCAAGGTGGCCCCGGAATGCCCGAGTGGGGCATGCTGCCGATTCCCACCAAGCTGGTGAAGCAGGGCGTGCGCGACATGCTGCGCCTGTCTGATGCGCGCATGAGCGGCACCAGCTACGGCGCCTGCATCCTGCACTGCACGCCCGAAGCTTTCATCGGTGGCCCGCTCGCGCTCGTGAAGACCGGCGACCTGATCACGGTCGACGTGCCGGCGCGGCGCATCCACCTCGAAGTGAGCGACGAAGAGCTCGCACGCCGCCGCGTCGAATGGAAAGCTCCGGCGCCGCACTTCGAACGCGGCTACGGCTGGATGTTCACGCGCCACATACTGCAAGCCGACCAGGGCTGCGACTTCGACTTTCTCGAAACCCAGTTCGGTGCGCCGGTCAGCGAACCCGTCATCTACTGAAACCTGCGATGAAACAAGCCACCCGCGAGCTGCTCGCCAGGATCAGCACGGCCACTCTGTGCACCGCGCTGTTCAAGCGCGGCCTGCGCACGCAGTTCATCCAGAACGTGCACCCGCTGAATGCGAACCTGCCCAACATGGTGGGCGAGGCCTTCACGCTGCGCTACATACCGGCGCGCGAAGACCTGAATCCGATCACCGTGTTCCAGGACCGAGCGCACCCGCAGCGCAAGGCGGTCGAAGAGTGCCCGCCCGGCGCGGTGCTGGTGATCGACAGCCGCAAGGACGCTCGTGCCGCGTCGGCCGGTTCGATCCTCGTGTCGCGTTTGATGAAGCGCGGCGTGGCCGGGGTCGTCACCGACGGCGGTTTTCGCGACGCACCCGAGATCGCGCGCCTGCCGTTCCCGGCCTATCACCAGCGCCCTTCGGCGCCGACCAACCTCACGCTGCACCAGGCGCTCGACATCAACGTGCCGATCGGCTGCGGCGACGCGCCGGTGTGGCCGGGCGACGTGATCGTGGGCGATGCCGAAGGCGTGGTCGTGATTCCGGCGCACCTGGCCGACGAAGTGGCGATCGAGGCGACCGAGATGACAGCGTTCGAAGATTTCGTGACCGAGCAGGTGATGGCCGGCCGCTCGATCATCGGCTTGTACCCGCCGACCGACGAGCAGGCACGCATCGACTTCGCCGCCTGGCGCCAACGCGTGGGGCGCTGAACGCCGATCAGCGGGCCGGCTTGCGCGCCGGCGCTTGTTGAGCAGGGCCAGCCTTGCCCGAGCGCGCTTTCAGTGCGTCGCGGAGCAGGTATTCCACCTGCGCGTTCGCACTGCGCAACTCGGCCGCCGCGAGACGCTCGATCTCGGCCCAGAGCTGCGGGTCGATGCGCAGCAGGAACGATTTTTTGTCGGGGCTGGCCATCGGCTGGCGTGGCAACGAAAGCCGCTCAGTTGTACAGCGTGCCGGTGTTCACCACCGGCGTGGCGTCGTGGTCGGAGCACAGCACCACGAGCAGGTTGCTCACCATCGCGGCCTTGCGTTCGTCGTCGAGGTGCAGCAGGCCACGCTCGGCCAGCCCGTTGAGCGCGAGCTCGACCATGCCCACCGCACCGTGCACGATCTTGCTGCGTGCCGCGATGATCGCTTCGGCCTGCTGGCGGCGCAGCATGGTGCCGGCGATCTCGGGCGCGTAGGCCAGGTGCGTGAGCTTGGCGTCGACGACGATGATGCCGGCCTGTGCAAAGCGCGCCTGCAACTCGGTGCGCAAGGCCTCAGCCACTTCTTCGGTGCCCGAACGCAGTGTGATCTCGCGCGTGTCGCCCGGGTTGGGCTCGTCGAGGTTGTCGTAGGCGTAGCTCAGCGCCAGGTGGCGCACCGCCGACTCGGCCTGCGTGAGCACGTAGGCCTCGAAGTTGTCGACATCGAAGCTTGCCTGGGCCGTGTCTTCCACGCGCCAGACGATCGCGGCAGCGATCTCGATCGGATTGCCGCGCAGGTCGTTGACCTTGAGCTTTTCGCTGTTGAAATTGCGGGCCCGCACCGACATCTTGGCCTTGATGTAGAACGGGTTGGCCCAGCGCAGGCCTTCGCTGCGGTCGGTGCCGCGGTAGCTGCCGAACAGCGTGAGCAACACCGCCTGGTTCGGCTGCAACATGAACAGCCCCGCCAGGCACCAGGCGCCGAGCAACATGCACAGGCCGAACAGCGCGGCCATCGCCGGCGAAGGCCGGCTCAGCAGCATGAAAACACCGAGGGCCATGGCGGCCAGCCCGACCACCACGTAGACGAACCCGTTGCCCGACGAGGCGGGCCGTTCTTCCGACGCTGTTCTCTTCATGTCACTGCCTCCTGAAGTGTCTTGCGATGATCGCAAAGTGATATCACTTTAGTATTGAGAGGCCAAGCTGTCAAGCGTCGATCAAACGGCGGGTAGTTCGGCCTCCATCAGGCTCAGGCCGAGCAGCCCGGCGTCGCCGCGGCCCTGTCGCACCAGCACCGGCGCGGCGCCGCTGAGGTCGACCACGGTGGTCGGCTGCATCGGGCAGGCACCGGCATCGACCACCGCCTGGATCAGCTTCTGGAAGTGGTCGCGGATCTGGTGCGGGTCGTTCATCGGCTCGCTCTCGCCCGGCGCGATCAGCGTGGTGGCGAGCAGCGGCTGGCCCAGCAGTTCGAGCAGCGCCTGCGTGACCGCGTGTTCCGGCACGCGCAGGCCGATGGTGCGGCGCGAAGGGTGCGAGACACGGCGTGGCACTTCTTTCGTCGCTTCGAGAATGAAGGTGAACGGCCCCGGCGTGCCGAGCTTGAGCAGCCGGTACTGCTTGTTGTCGACCCGCGCATAACTCGCCAGTTCGCTCAGGTCGCGGCACAGCAGGGTGAGGTGGTGCTTGTCGTCGACGCCGCGAATGCGACGCAGGTTCTGCGCCGCTGCCTTGTCGTCGAGGTGGCAGACGAGCGCGTAGCTCGAATCGGTGGGAATCGCTGCGATGCCGCCAGCGTGCAGGATCTGCACCGCCTGCTTCAGCAAACGCTGCTGCGGGTTCTCGGGGTGGACTTCGAAGTACTGCGACATCGTGTGGCGCCGCCTTCAGCGGCGGCGGCCCGTCAAGGGTTCATGCCGGGCGCTGAACCCGCGATGCCAGCGCTTCCCACACGGGCGTGAGCTGCGCGGGCAGCGGCGGCAGGTTGCCCAGGTCCATGTGGCTCTCGGTCGGGCTGTGAAAGTCGCTGCCACGCGAGGCGAGCAGGCCGTACTCAAGTGCGGTCTCGGTGTAGCGCACGGCGTCTGCACTGCTGTGGCTGCCGGTCACGACCTCGACACCCTCGCCACCGAGCGCCTTGAATTCCGAGAACAGCGCGTACTCTTCGTTGGCGGTGAACTTGTAGCGCGCCGGGTGCGCGATCACGGCCAAACCACCGGCTTGCGTGATCCAGGTGACGGCGTTGCGCAGCGTGGCCCAGCGGTGCGGCACGAAGCCGGGCTTGCCCTCGACGAGGAACTTGCGGAACACCTCGGATGTGTCGCTGCACACCTTGCTTTCCACGAGATACCGCGCGAAGTGCGTGCGCGAGATGAGCTCGGGGTTCTTCACGTACTTCAGCGCGCCTTCGAAGCTGCCCTTGATGCCGACCTTGGCGAGCCCGTCGGCCATCTCGAGAGCGCGCTCGCGGCGGCCGCCGCGCGTGGCGGCCAGGCCCGCTTTGAGCGCTTCGTTGTCGGCATCGAAACCGAGGCCGACGATGTGCACGGTGACGTCGGCAAACGTGACCGAGATTTCAGTGCCCGTGAGGTAGGGCAGGCCGAGCGCCAGGGCCGCGTCGCGCGCACGCTGCTGGCCACCCACTTCGTCGTGGTCGGTCAGGGCCCACAACTCGACGCCGTTGGCCTTGGCGCGTGCGGCCAGCACTTCGGGTTGCAGCGTGCCGTCCGACACCGCGGAGTGGCAGTGCAGGTCGGCGTTGATCGAGACGGCGGGGGTGTTGTTCACCCGCCCATTGTAGAGAGCCGCTCAGTAACCGGGCGTGACCCCTTCCATGGCGCTGGCAGGCCCTTGCCGCTAACGCGCCACGCGAAGGATTCGCCCCGCTGAGCTGTCGGTCAGCAGGTAGAGCGCGCCGTCAGGCCCTTGCGTGACGTTGCGAATGCGTTCGCCCAGCGATGCGAACAAGGCCTCACGCGAAACCACGCTGTTGCCGCTCAGGACCACGCGCCACAGCGCCTGCCCGGCGAGCGAGCCGAGGAACAGGTTGCCTTGCCACTCGGGGAACATGCTGCCGGTGTAGAAGGCCAGCCCGCTGGGCGCGATCGAGGTGGGCACCCAGTAGGTCAGCGGCTCCACGAATTCCGGCGCGTGTGCGCCACCGCCGATGCGGCAGCCATCGCCCACCCGATCGCCGTAGTTGCAGCCGTAGCTGCGCACCGGCCAGCCGTGGTTGGCGCCGGCGCGCGCGATGTTGATTTCGTCGCCGCCCTGCGGGCCGTGCTCCAGTTCCCAGAGTTCACCGGTGATCGGGTGCAATGCCGCACCCTGCGGGTTGCGGTGCCCGTAGCTCCAGATCTCGGGCCGCGCGCCGGCGCCCAGCCTGGGGTTGCCGGCCGGCACACTGCCGTCGCGGTTGATGCGCACGACCTTGCCCAGGTGGCTCGCCAGGTCTTGCGCCGGGCTGCCTTTCTGGCGCTCGCCCAGCGTGATGAAGAGTGTCTTGTCGCGCCCGAACACCAGCCGCGAGCCGTAGTGGCCGTTGCCCGAGACTTTCGGCAACTGTCGAAAGATCACGCCCACGTCTTGCAGCGTGTTGCCACTCAGGCGGCCGCGCGCCACGGCCGTGCCCGAGCCGCCGCTGCCGGGTTCCGAGTAGCTGATGTAGACCCAAGGGTCGGTGGCGAAGTCGGGGTCGAGCGCCACGTCGAGCAAGCCGCCCTGGCCGGCGCTGTTCACTGCGGGCACACCGCCCACGGGTGCGCCGACCCCCTTGCCGTCAGCGCTGACGATCACGAGTTCGCCCGCCTTCTGGGTGACGAGCATGCGGCCGTCGGGCAGAAAGGCCAGGCCCCACGGGTTCTTCAGCCCGCTGGTGAAAGTGCTCGCCGTGGCGGGCGCGGGCGCTGGCGTTGCCGCGGCCACCGGAAAGCAGGCAGCACACGCCGCGAGCAGCAGGGCGCGCTGCCACACGGCACTCGTCGAAGACTTCGTCTCGCGCACTTCCGACATCGCGTCATTTCCCCACCGAGAACAGCACTGCATTGTTGACGGCGTAGACCGCGCCGTCGGCACCACCACCGCAGGCCCCGATCGCGGCGATGGCCATGCTGCAAGCCAGCGCCGGCCGAAACATGCGGCGTGGTTCGGCGTTCATGTCGCGGCCTCGACCACCATCTGCACACGTTCGCGCCCGTTGTATTCGTCCACGCTCAGACGATAGGCCAAACGCACGCGCGCCGCCACCGGCTCGCTGTGGCCGAACCAGATCGCGTCGACCAGCGTGCCGCCGAAACGCACGCTGAGCTTCAGGTGCTTTTCACCGACCAGGCGCTGCGAGATCACGTCGACCTCGTCGCTGAACACCGGCGCTTCGAAGCCCTGGCCCCAGACCTGCGCGTCGAGCGTGCGCACCGTCGGGGCGTTGAAGTATTCGGCCGGCAGCGCGCCGTCGGTCAGCAGCTTGCGCGCGAGCGTGGCGGCGTCCAGCCATTCGAGCGCGACCTGCTGAAAGCCGGCGTCGAAGGCGGCGAGGTCGGCTTCGGCAATGGTGCAACCCGCTGCCATCGCGTGGCCGCCAAAACGCTTCAACACGCCGGGGTTGCGTTTGGCCACGAGGTCGAGCGCGTCACGCAAGTGAAAGCCCGGGATCGAGCGGCCCGAGCCCTTGAGTGAGCCGTCCTGCCCACGCGCGAACACGAAGGTCGGGCGGTGCACGCGGTCTTTCACGCGCGAGGCGACGATGCCGACCACGCCTTCGTGAAAGCCCGGGTCGTAGATCGCCAGCGCGGGTGGCGCGTGCTCGGCGAGTTCGCCCTGCATCAAGCCTTCGAGGAGCAGTTCGGCCTGCTCGCGCATGCCGGCTTCCACGTCACGTCGCTCGCGGTTGATGCTGTCGAGCGTCTTGGCCAGTTCCCCTGCGCGGCCGATGTCGTCGGTCATCAGGCATTCGATGCCGAGTGTCATGTCCGACAAGCGCCCGGCCGCGTTGATGCGCGGCCCGAGCGCGAAGCCGAAGTCGAAGCCGCTGGCGCGCCGCGCGTCGCGCCCGGCGGCGCTGAACAGCGCGGCCACACCCGGCTGCATCTGCCCGGCGCGAATGCGCTTCAGGCCTTGCGCCACCAGGCGGCGGTTGTTGGCGTCGAGCTTCACCACGTCGGCCACGGTGCCGAGCGCCACCAGGTCGAGCAGCGCATCGAGGCGCGGCTGGTTCTGCGATGTGAATACGCCACGTTCGCGTTGTTCGGCGCGCAGCGCGAGCAACACGTAGAACATCACCCCGACCCCGGCGAGGTTCTTGCTGCCGAAACCGCAACCCGGCTGGTTCGGGTTGACGATCACGTTCGCATCGGGCAGCACGATCTCGTCGTCAACGAGCGCCGGCAGGTGGTGGTCGGTCACGAGCACGGCCAGGCCGCGCGCGCGTGCGTGGGCCACGCCGGCCAGGCTGGCGATGCCGTTGTCCACGGTCAACAGCAGGTCGGGTTGTTGTTTCAGTGCCAGGTCGACGATCGCGGGCGTGAGGCCGTAACCGTGCACCGCACGGTCGGGCACCACGTAACTCAGCGTGCCCTCGGCCGCGCCGAGCAGGCGCAGGCCGCGCAGTGCGACGGCGCAGGCGGTGGCGCCGTCGCAGTCGTAGTCGGCGACGACGCAGACGCGCTGGCGCTGCGCGATCACGTCGGCGAGCAACTTTGCCGCGGCTTGCACGCCCGCCAACTCGGTCGGCGGCAACAAGCGTGCGAGCCCGTCGTCGAGTTCGTCGGCTGTACGCACGCCGCGCCCGGCGAACAGGCGCGCGAGCAAGGGGTGCACGCCCGCCTGTTCGAGCGCCCACACGGCGCGCGGCGGCGGGTCGCGCTGGCTCAGGGTGGGTGAGTGGGTGGTGGCCATCAGAGTGCTTCCAGAATCGTGTGCGCTGCGGGCGCCTTGAAACGGCTGCCGAGTTGTTGCCACAGCGAACGTGGTGTGTTGTCGAAGCGCTGCGCGCTGCGTTCACCGCAGAGCGTGAGGCTATTTGTTCGACCGGCGCGGGCGTCGGCGAGCAGCGTGGCCAGGGGGCCGCCGTCGAGTGTGCGCCAGGCATCGGCCCAGGCCGCCCAGTCTTGCGCAAGCAATGGCGCCCGCAGCGTGTCGTCGACCACCACCTCGTTCGGCCGCACAGCTTGCGCACGACCGCAGCCGCTGAGCCAGAACGAGTTCAGCGTCAGCGCGCCACGCTGTTCGCGCT
>JBDTTU010000073.1:0-21842 GCA_039930465.1 Burkholderiales bacterium | reverse complement strand
CTTCGCGTCGCCGATCTCAGACCGCTCCAGGCTCATACCTGAATTGGAAAAGACTGCGGGCGCATGGGAGGCGAAGCATGCTGAATGGCTTGAGCGAGCAGGTCATGCGATGCTACAGAAGCTCTGGCGGGTGCTCATTCGAGTTCGACGAGCGCATCGGCATCGCCTTCCCCGTGGTTGCGGTGCTGGAAATGGCAGGCGCTGGCTTCGACCGTCTGTCGCTATCTGAATTCATACGGCGTGGGGTCTACCACGCAAGGCTCACCCAGCAGGCGCTGGGCCAGCAGGCGCGCGCTGCCGCAAGCCAGGGTCCAGCCCAATGCGCCTTGCCCGACGTTGACCCACAAGCCTGAAAGCGGCGTTCGGCCGATGAGCGGCAGCCCGGTGGGCGTGGCCGGTCGCAGCCCGGCCCACGCCCGCGGCTCCGATTCTTGTTGCAGCAGCGCCGGGAACAAATCGTCGGCGCAGGCCTGCAGATGCCGTGTCGCGCGCACGCTGGCTCCAGCGTCGCGTGCGCCGATTTCCACAAACCCCGCGACGCGAAGTTGGCCGCTGACACGCGCGCAGACAATGCGACGCTCGTAGTCGGTGATGCTGATGCGTGGTGCATTCGCGGCGTTCACCAGGGCCAGCGTTGCGCTGTAGCCCTTCAGGCCCAACACCGGGAGATCGATGCCCGCCTGACGCGCGAAGCCGCGGCTGCCGACTCCGGCGGCCAAGACGAAGGCGTCGGCTTCAAAGCGTGCGTTGGCCGTTTGCACCGCCACCAAGCGACCCTGCCGCAGCACCGGGGTCACGTCACCGCAGCCCAGATGCACGCTGGCGCGCGAACTCAGGCGCGCGCCCAGTTGCTCGACAAAACGCCGGCAATCGCCGGACTCTTCGTCTGCCGTGTACACGCCGCCCGCCAGGCGGTGTGCGCTGGCCGCGAGCGTCGGCTCGAGCGCCACGCATTGCTCGCGGTTGAGTACCTGTTGCTCGCAACCGAGTTCGGCCTGCAGGCGCACTTGACGCTGTGCTGTGCCCCAAGCGCCGGCACTGCGATAGACCACCAGCTTGCCGGCCCGCACATGGTCGATTTCGAGCTTCTCGCTCGCGAGCAGTTCGTGCAGCGCTTCCCGGCTGGCGCGCGCCAAGGCAAGCAAGGCGGACGTGGTCTCGCGCGCCCGAGACGCGGTGCAGGCCAGGACGAATTGCGCACACCATCGCCATTGCGCAATCGACCACCGGGGCTGGAACTTCAACGGCGCATCGCGCCCGAACAACAGGCTGGGCAGCGAGCCCAGCAGCCCGGGCTGCGCGAGCGGCGCCACGTAGGAATAGCTGAGCTGTGCGCCGTTGTCGCCACTGGCGCCCATCGCAAAGCCGGGCTGAGATTCGAGCAAGGTGACGTCCAGCCCACGCGACAACAACTCCCATGCCGTGCTGACACCTATCACGCCGCCACCGATGATCACCACCCGCATGTTTGTCTGGGGTATCGCGCAGGCACGATTCATGGGTTCAGTTCAATCCGCGAGGGTGGGCCAAATGCCAGCGTGTGGCGCCCTGGAACGCATGGCCCAACTGCAAGGCGACCGCCTCGCCGAAGCTCGGCCCGATCACCTGCACCGACACCGGCATGCCCTCGCCCGTGAAGCCCGCCGGTATCGCCAATGAGCACAGGTTCAGCAGGTTCACGAAGCGCCCCAGCAGCGACAGCGGGGTGAGCAGCTCGTTGACATCGGCCACCGCGATCGCGGCCACCGCGTTGGTCGGGAAGATGCAGGCGTCCACCGCCGCCATGGCTTGTTGCATCGCTGCCTGAGCGCGCGCGCGGGCCGCGAGCAGGTCTTGGTAGCGCGCCGCGCTGATGTCGCGCCCGAGCAGGATGCGGCGCCGCACGTGCGGGTCGAACCGGAGGTCTTCACGTTCGAACAACGTGCCCAGGCGCGCATAGGCTTCGGCGCTCATCAATTGCCCGGAGATCTGCATCGCCTCGGCCAGCGGGGTCGGCAGCGCTTGTTTGACCAGGGTGACGCCGAGCGCCTGAAAGGCTTCGAGCGCCGTGTCGTAGACCGACAGCACTTCGGCGTCCACGCTGCCACGGTCTTCTTCGGGCAACACCCAGGCTCGCAGGCCTTTGACCGGGCGGTCGAGCGATGGCCCGACCCGGCGCACCGGCGCCCCGGTGGATGCCGCGTCGAACGGGTCGGCCCCGGCCATCGCATCCAGCAGCAGCGCGCAGTCGGTGACATCGCGGGTGATCGGCCCGACCGTGTCGTGCGTCGGGCACAGTTCGATCAGCCCATGGCGGCTCACCAGGCCGTGGGTGGTCTTGAGCCCGACCACGCCGCACAAACCGGCGGGGATGCGTACCGAGCCACCGGTGTCGGTGCCGATCGCGGCGCACGCCAGCCCCGCGGCCACGGCCACTGCCGAGCCGCTGCTGGAGCCGCCGGGCACGCGGTGAACCTGCAAGTCCCACGGGTTGCGCGGTGTGCCCATCACGGCGTTGGTGCCCCAGCCGCCGAACGCGAATTCCACCGTGTGGGTCTTGCCCAGCACGATCGCACCGGCCTGCCGCAGCCGTTGAACGGCCGTGGCGGTGATGGCTGCGATGCGCGCCGGCTGCGCGACCGAACCGCCCGTGGTCGGCCAGCCTTCGATGTCGAACAAGTCCTTCACCGCCACGGTCACGCCATGCAAGGGGCCGAGCGTGGCGCCGGCACGGCGAAGCGCGTCCATGCCGTCGGCCGCGGCGAGCGATTGCGCGGCATGCAGGTCGATGTAGGCATGCAGGGTGGGGTCGAAGCGCTCGATGCGCGACAGCTGCAGTTCCACCAGTTCGCGGCTGCAGATCTCACCGGAACCGAGCAGCGCCTGCAGATGGCCGATGCTGGCGAAGGCCAGGTCGCTGTTCAATGCCGTCATGCGAGCGCCTGTCTCGTTAGGTTCGGGGTCACAGACCAGGGTGCCTTCGCGAGCCCGCTGCGCTGCAATGCCAGCCAGCCACAGGCGACATCGGCCAGACCGATGCCGACCGACTTGAACACCACGATCTCGTCGTCGTTCGAGCGCCATGGGGCCGCGCCGGCATAAAGCGCCGCCAGGTCGGCGATGCGCGCTCGATCCAGCGCACCCGATGCCATGCCCAGCACCACTTCGCCGGCTTCGACCAGGCTTTGTGGGCACCATTCCACCAGCACGCGCGCCGCACGCTGCAGCGTGGCATCGTCGAGTTCACGGCCATCGGGCAGGCTGGTGCCCATGGCAATGACCAGCGCACCGCGTTCCAGGCGCGCGCCGTCGAACACCGGCTGCTTGGACCGGGTGGCGGTGACGATCAGATGGGCACCGTCCAAGGCCGCTGGCGCGCTGCACAAGGACACCCGGCAGCCGTGCCGTGCCGCGAGCTGCTCGCACCAGGCCGCGTCGCCCTGGGGGTCGACCACCGCCACCTCGTCGAATGGTCGCAGCTCGCACAAAGCCTCCGCCTGTGCGCGGCCTTGCTGGCCGGCGCCGAACAAGGCCAGCTTGCGGGTCTCGGCGCGCGCGGCCTTCTCGGCCACGAGGCGGGTCAGCGCGGCGCTGCGCAAGCGGGTCAGTGCCTGCGCCTCCAGCACGGCGGCGGGTCGGTTGGTGGCGGTGTCGAACAGCGTGACCAGAAAGCTGAACTGCCCGGCCACGGTGGTGTAGGCCTTGACACCTGCGATGTGCCGCGCTGCCCACACGCCCCCCATGGTGCTGAGCTTGACGCCGCCGCAGTCGATGCGCTGGCGGGCCAGCACGGTGGCTTGCGCAGCGGCCAGGTCGGTGAAGACGGCGTCCAGCGCGGCCGTACACGCCGGCACATCGAGCAAGGCATCGATGCAGGTGTCGTCAAAAAATGGGACGTTCATAGCGGTTCTTTCAAGTCGCGCCCATGACGCGGCGGCCGCGTGTCAGGCGTTGTTCCAGCCAGCGCGACAGCATCGACAGCGGGAACGCAATGGCAAAGTAGAAAAGGCCCACGAGCAGGAAGATGTGAAGCGGCAGAAACGATTCGCTGCTGATCGCGCGTGCCGTGAGCATCAGTTCGTCGGTCGCGATCAAGGCGCACAGGGAGCTGTCCTTGAGCAGCGAGACGTAGGCGTTGAGCAGCGGCGGCAGCATCACCCGCAGGGCCTGGGGCGCGGTCACGTGGCGGAAGATCTGCCAGGGCGTCATGCCCACAGTCAGCCCGGCTTCGTGTTGCCCCTTGTGCACCGAGCCCAGGCCGCCGCGCAAGATCTCTGCTACGTAGGCCGAGCCTTGCAGGCCGAGGCCGAGCACGCCGGCCCAGAAGCCGGACAACACGAGCCCCGCCTCCGGCAGCACGAAATAGATTGCCAGCAGCAGCGCGAGCAGCGGCACCGCGCGAATCAACTGCACATACAGGTTGGCTGCGGCCTGCAGCCCTGCATGGCCACTGCGCAATGCCGCGGTCAGCGCAGAACCCAACAGTGCAGCGAGCAAGAAGCCGGCGACAGAAAGCGCCGCCGTCACGAGCGCCGCGGCGCGCAAGCGCTGGCCCCAGTCGGCCCAGTAGTCCGCGTAGGTCGTGAAGAACTCGATCACCGGGCCACCTCGAAACGGCGCTCGACGCGCGCAAACATCCAGGTGACCGGCATCACGATGGCGGCATAGAGCAGCATCGCGCCAACGTAGATGGCGGTGGTCTGGAAGGTCGATGTCACCAGGTTGCGGGCGTAGAACATGATCTCGGGCACCGCGATGGCCGAGGCGATGGAGGTGTCTTTCACCAACTGGCTGGCGTAGTTGCCCAGCGAGGGCAAGGTGACACGCAACATCTGCGGCAGCAGCACGAAGCGCAGCACTTGCACCGGCGTCAGCCCGACGGAGAGTGCCGCTTCGCGCTGGCCAATGGGAAGCGAGCGCAGACCCGCAGTGAAAACGTCGCATAGCACGGCCGCCCCCACCAGGCCGAGACCCAGGCACGCGGCCAGCATCGGCGACAGGCGAACGCCCACCGACGCCAGCCCGAAATACAGCAGGAACAGATGCGCCAGTGCCGGCACGTTGCGCATCCATTCGCTCCAGGCCGCGATCGTGACTTGCACGGCGTGCTTGCGCACGAAGGTGCGGGCCAGCGCAAGCAGCAGCCCGACCGAAACGGCAATCGCAAATGCGCCAAGCGCGACCTGGATCGCAATGAGCGCGCCGATCGACAGCGTCTTGACGATGACCAGGAACGCCTGCATGGTCAAACGACCTGCGCCGCGTTCGGCGTCGACATCGCGCCGCCGACCTGCCGCAGAAAGGCACGGGTGCGCGCGGCCTGCGGCCGGTCGATGACTTCCCCCGGCGTGCCCTGCTCGACGATGTGACCACCGTCCATGAAGATCACACGGTCGGCCACTTCACGTGCGAAGCTGATCTCGTGCGTGACGAGAATCATCGAGCGGCCTTCTTCGGCCAGCTCCTTGATGACACCGAGCACCTCGCCGACCAGCTCTGGGTCGAGCGCCGAGGTGGGCTCGTCAAAGAGGATCAGCTTGGGGCGCTGCGCCAGCGCACGCGCAATCGCCACACGCTGCTGCTGGCCGCCGGACAAACGTTCGGGATACTCATCGGCCTTGTGCCCGAGGTGCACCTTGTCGAGCATGGCCGCGGCGAGTTCGTGCGCCTCGGCACGCGACAGCCCACCGGCCTGGATGGGCCCGAGCGCCACGTTGTCGCGTACGTTCAGGTGCGGCCACAGGTTGAAGCCCTGGAACACCATGGCCATCTCGGCGCGCTGCGGCGCCAGCTCGGCATCGGTCATCAGGCGCAGGCCACCACGCCGGTCGGGCCTTTGGCCAATGCGTTCGCCCTCGAGCGTCACCGATCCGCTGCCGGGCTTCTCGAGAAAGTTCAGGCAGCGCAGGCAGGTGGACTTGCCCGAGCCGCTGGGGCCGAGCAGAGCCAGTGTCTCGCCCTTGTGCAAGACGAACGAGATGCCCTTGAGCACCTGCACATCGCCAAAGGACTTGGTCAGTGCATCGACGCAAAGCAGCGGCGCAGCGGCGGTGTTCATCGTGGTGAGCTCAAGCGGGCCGAAACATCACTTGCAACTCGGCAGCTTCCAGTCGGCGGCGCGGTCGGCGCCGGCACGGAAGTTCTTGCCGACCGGGATGTACCAGACGTCTTGCACCAGCCCATAACGCTCACCGATCTTCTTCAGCTCGCAGCCCTGCCAGAGCTTGGCGATCTCGGCGTTCACGGCCTTGGCCAGCTCGGGGCTGTCCTTGTTCATGCCGAACACGACCTGGCCCAGGCCCGTCAGCAGCGGGTAGTCGGCGTTGTTGTCGGTGAACGCGTTGAAGCGCAGGTTCCACTGCGGGTTGCGCGAGATCGCGTACTGCACCACCGGCGGGTCGCCGATCACGGCGTCGATGCGGCCGGCCTGCATGTCGCGCACGGCAGCGTCGGAGGTGTCGTACTGGCTCAGCTGCAGACCCGGGATCTTGCGCAGCTCGGGAATGAACGAGAAGCCGGTGATCGTGCCGACCTTCTTGCCTTCCAGGTCCTTCAGCGTCGACCAGTTGGTCTTGGTCGACTGCATGATGCCGTTCTTGAAGTAGTGGATCGGGTCGGAAAGCAGCATGATCTTCGAGCGCTGCTCGGTCCAGCCCATGGTGCCGGCCATCACGTCCACACGCTTGGCCTGCACCGAGGCGATGGTGCCCGACCACTCCATCAGCGCCGGCTTGACCGCCAGTTTCATCGCGTCGGCGACGCGCTGCAGGATCTCGCCGTCGTAGCCGATCATCTTGCCGTCCTGGTAGCCCGTGCCGGGCATGTCGCCGGTGAAGGCGATGGTGAACTTGTCTTTCTCGACGGTCTGCGCGTGCGCCGTCGCGAGCGCGCCGGCCATACCCAGGCACGCAGCCAGGGCGAGGAAGGTGCGTTGAATTGCGAGTAGGTTCAATTGGGGCTCCTGTTGGTTGCACGGCCACGCGGGGTTTGTGGTGTAGGGATGGTGGTGTACCGAGGGCCCAACCGGCTAGCACCGTTTGACACCGCAATAGAACGTTTGCGACAACGCGGGAAAGTACGGGTTTCGGTGCAGCACGCGCGCCGGTGCCCAGGCTTGGCCCGGTCGCGGGGCAGGTGTTGCGTGTGAAGGATTGCGAAGCACGGGCTCGCCGCAACGGCACCGGCTGCACGGCCTGCGGGCCGGTGGGCGAGAAGCGGAGAAGGCGCGGGCGTGCGCCCGCGCTCAGACCGCGGTCGTCGCGGCGGCGCCTGGCGATGCGTCGGGGCCTGTGCCGGTGATCGGCGGATGGGTGACGATGGACGTCAACTCCGGCCGCGGCTGGCGCAGTCCGTTCGCATCCGGGCGTGGCCGCCGCAGGAGCGGGTCGGCGGCGAAGGCCTGCTCGAACGCCAGCGCTGCGCTGAGCAGCGCAGCGTCGCCCCGCAGCCGCCCGATGAGCTGCAGCCCGAAGGGCATGCCCTGTTCGTCACGCCCACAGGGCAGCGACAGCGCGGGGTTGGTGGCCAGCGTGACGATGTAGGTCAACGCCAGCCAGTGGTAGTAGTTGCGCATGGCCTGCCCGTCAACGTGGGCCGCGTACAGCTCGGTCCAGGGGAAGGGCGTCACGGGTGTGACCGGCGCGATGATCAGGTCGAATTCCTGCAGCGCCTGCGCGAAGGCGCGTGCCGCGCGCGTCTGCGTCAGGTGCGCCAGCGCGCGGTCGGCCAGCGTGATGGATATGGCCATCTCGACATTGGCGCGCACGTTGGGGCCCAGCGTTTCGGGTGCACGTGCGTAGGTCTCGGCGCAGCCCGCCAGAAAGCCTTCCGCGCGCAGCACGTCGAAAGCGCGATCGGCATCACCCAGGTCGAAGTGCAGCGGCTCGCAACGGGCCACCCACGGACGCAGCGCGTCGACACGGGCGCGGAAGGTGCGGCGGATGCCGGCATCAACGATGGCGATGCCGAAGTCTTCGGTGTAGCCCACGCGCAGCCCGGCCAGATCGGCCGGTGCCAGCGGCCAGAAGTCGGTGGCCGGCAGCGGGGCCGACAGGGGGTCCATGGGATGGTGGCCGACGCAGGCCGACATCATCAGCGCCGTGTCGGCAACGCTGCGGCCCATCGGCCCCAGCACCGAGATGACTGACCAGCCCAGCGGCCGGTTGTCGTTGGGCACCAGACCCGGTGAGGGCCGCAGTCCGACCACACCGCACAGCGCGGCCGGGATGCGCAGTGAGCCGCCTGTGTCGGAGCCGGTGCACAAGGGCAGCAGGTCTGCCGCCAACGCTGCGGCCGAACCGCCAGACGATCCGCCCGCATTCAGCATCGGGTTGAAGGGGTTGCCCGTGGCACCCCAGACCGGGTCGCGGGTGTTGGCACCAGCACCCATGTCGGGCACGTTGGTCTTGGCCGTCACGATGGCGCCGGCGGCTCGCAACTGTGCCACCAGCGCGGTGTCATGCACCGGCACGTGGCCACGCAGGCCGATGTTGCCGCAAGTGGTGAGCAGACCGGCCGTGTTCTGAAGGTCCTTCACACCCAAGGGAAGGCCGTGCAGCAGCCCCAACGGGCCTTTGCTGCGCACTTGCGTTTCGGCAGCCCGGGCGGCGATGCGGGCACGCTCGAAGTCGGTGGCCGCGAGCGCATTGATCGCGGGGTTCAAGGCCTGGATGCGATCGATGCAGGCGTCCAACAATTCCACCGGGGACAGTTCGCCGCGCGCGATCAGGGCGCGCAGTTCGACGGCACTGCGCTCTGGCAGGCTGTTGGGCATGTGAACTCCTTCAGTCCAGCGTGATCTTGGCCTTGTGGACGTAGGTCCGCATCTGCGGCAGTTCCCGGGCCAGGCGGTCATCGTAGGCAGCGGGGGGCTCGTAGGCCACGTCCATGCCGACATTCTCCAGTTCAACCCGTACCGCAGGATCGGCCACGCTGTCGGCCAAGGCCTTCACCAGGGCACTCTGCACCGCTGGCGGCAGGCCGCGCGGCGCGACGATGGCGGCCCAGGGCTCGACAGCGAAGCCGGGGTAGCCCGATTCGGCCACCGTCGGCACGTTGGGCAGAACCTTGGAACGGCGCGATCCCATCACGGCAATGGCCTTGATCTTGCCGATGGCCAATTGCGCTCGCGCCGCGATCGCCGTGTCTACCGACAGATCGACCTGCCCCGCCATCAGGTCCTGCATCGCTGGCGCGCTGCCTTTGTAGGGCACGTGCAGCAGATTGACACCGGCCGTCAACTTGAAGATCTCGCCCGCCAGGTGCGCAGACGTGGCCGCGCCGAACGAGGCGTAGGTCAGCGCACCGGGCTTCTGGCGCGCCAGCCTCACCACGTCGGCGACCGAGGAGGCGGCGAGCGTCGAACGTGCCAGCAGCACCAGCGGCGCAGCACCGATGAGACCGATGCCTTCGAAGCGGGCCGGGTTGTAGGCGACCTTGGGGTTGACCGAAGGGTTGATGGTGAAGGTGCTGTTGGAGCTGATCAGCAGGGTGTAGCCATCGGGCGCCGATTGCATCAGCGCGGTGGCCCCGATCGCGGTATCCGCGCCCGCCTTGTTCTCAACGATGACGGTCTGGCCGAGGCGGTTGCCCATGGCCCGGGCCAGGATGCGCCCCATCACATCGGTGGCGCCACCGGCCGAGAACGGCACGATCAACGTGATCGGGCGCTCGGGAAACGCCGCCAGGGCGGGCCCTGCCAGCAGGGCGATCAAGACAAATGCAATGAGCTTCATGGTTGGACGGCTCCAAGAGGGGGTGTGCCGCCGGACCGGCGACGCGTGTCTGGAGATCATGCGGCACTGCTGGCACGCACAGGTAGCATCGATCTGCACGAGAATGGAACGCATGCGACAGGCCGGCAAAGAGGATCCCGCTCCACGACCGCGTGGCAAGCCCCGCGATTCGGCCCCTGCGACGGGCTCGCACGGTTGGCTGGACGACGAAGCGCAGCGTGGTCGTGTGGACGCGCCGGGCCCCGAACTGCGAATCGGCATCGTGCTGTGGCCAGAGTTCCCGCTGCTGTCGCTGGCCGGGCTGAGCGACGCGCTGCGCCACGCGGCCGACGTGGGCGACCGCAGCCGGCAGGTGCGCTGCAGCTGGCGTGTGCTGGGTCGCGCGGGTGAAAGCGTGCGCGCCAGCTGCGGCATCGAGGTACCCGTGGAAGAGGCCTTCTCGTCGCGCCACGAGTTCGACTACCTTGCCGTGATCGGCGGCCTGTTGCCGCAACTCGATCGTGTGCCTGCCGCCTACCCGCGCTACCTGAAAGACGTGGCGAGCGCTGGCGTGCCGCTGATCGGCGTTTGCACGGGCAGCTTTGTGCTGGCAAGCCACGGCCTGATGGAGGAGCGAGTCGCCTGCGTGCACCCGTTCCACGTCGACGACTGGAAGGCGATGTTCCCGCGCCAGGCGTTCGTGACAAATGCCGACTTCCACGTCGACCGTGATCGCATCACCTGCGCCGGAGGCATCTCGATCATCGAGTTGGCGGCGGAACTGACGCGCCGTCACTGCGGGCCGGGGACATCGGCCAAGGTCATCCACCAGATGACCGTGTCGCGCCGGCAGGCGCTCGGACAGATGGGCAAGCGGCAGGCGCTGGGCTACATCAGTATCGAACAAGACATGCTTCGCCGAGCGGTGCTGATGATGGAGAAGAATCTGGCGACGCCGCTGGCAATCGCCGTCATCGCACGTTTGGTCGGCGCGGGCGTTCGGCAATTGGAGCGCGCCTTCACGGCCGAGACGGGTGCAAGCCCGTCCGAGTACTACCGCAGCATCCGGTTGAAATATGCCAGGTGGTTGCTGACCACCTCCGACACACCGGTCAGCGAAATCGCCTTCGAATGCGGCTTCGCAGACGCGTCACACTTCATTCGCCACTTTCGAGCGCAGTTCGGCATGGCGCCGGGGCGGTTGAGGCAGGCGCTCGAGGCTGGCGCGGCGGCATCTTGACTGCGGCCGTCTGGGGCCATCGTGTTCCCTCGCGCGGGCGGCTTCAATCGACGATGAACAGCTCGGCACCAGGCGGGCCGCACGAACGATGCGGCTCCGCATGGTCGGCCACCCGGTGGCGCGTGCGCACGGTGGGTTCTCTTGCGGGTTACATCGAGGTTTTCTTCAGGTCCGCTCACCGAAGAGCTGAAAGTCATGGTGGCCGCTGACCCGCTCGCGCTTGTGAGACCGTGATCCCGGTAGGCTCAACAAGGAGCGCGTCCCATCCGATCTTGACATTCGCATTCCAGTCTCTGCTTGCAATCGCGTCGTCAATCGCGCCGCGAAGTTTCTGCGGCACGCCCCACCGAACACCGGAAGTCAGGCCATCGGCCTCTGCCGCGGCGGCAAGCTTGAGAACGTAGGTCTTGCTCGGGTTCAGCGGTGCGTCGTCGTCCAGCAGGTCGACCGCGAGTCCTTCAGGGCGACCGTCGGCTGACGTCTCAGCCCGGCACCCAGTCGGAGGGGTACTTCCAGAAGTCTTTCAGCAGATGGTTCATCGGCAGGTTCAGCGACCGGCCGTTCGGCGGAATCGGGTTCATGAACCATCGGTCGTGAAGAGCCTTCGCCTCGTTGGAAAGAATCAGGCGCTTCATCTCGCCGTCCGCGATCTGCTTGAACTCGGGGTCGGTCTTGGGCAGCATGATGCCGAGCGCTTCGATCGTCAGGTACTTGCCGACGATCGCCAGCTTGGCCGGGTCTGCGCGGCCCGAGACCAGGCCCACCAGCAGCACCTCGTCCATCACGAAGCCGTCGGCCTCGCCGTTTTCAACCATGTCGACGCCGCGTACATGGTCGGGGACTTCAATCACACGAATGCCCATCAAGCGCCCCTGATTGGCCTGGTTCACCGCCTTCAAAGGCGTGGTGCCCACGGTGGACGCGAGTGTCTTGCCCTCGAAGTCTTTCAGCTCGCGGATTCGGCTGTCGGCCCGCACCAGGTAGCGAGCTCCCGTGATGTAGTGCGGCACGGTGAACGCGACGGGCTGTCGGCGCTCGGCGTTGTTGGTCGTCGATTCGCACTCGAGATCGACGCTGCCCTGCGCGACCGAAGCGATGCGCGTCGCCGAGGTGACCGGCACGAACTCGACGGCCAGGCTGTTCAACGCCAGCTTCTTGCGCACCGCCTCGGTGATCTTCAAGCACAGGTCGATGGCGTAACCGACCGGCTTTCGCTGCGCATCGAGATACGAAAACGGCACCGAAGCGTCGCGGTGGCCGATCACGATCTTGCCGGTCTGTTTGATGCGATCGAGCACCGGCCCGGCGCAGGCCGCTGGGCACGCGAGCCCCAGGCACACAGCCAGAGCCGACAGCGTTCGCGCCGGGTTGATGTTCATATGAATCCTCTCAGGATGGTTGAGGTCGACGCTGTGCCAGCGACCACGCCACCGCGCGGCGCGCCAGCGATGCCGTCGCATCGATCAGCGGCACCGACACGTTCGCCGGGCCCAACACCACGGGCACTTCGGTGCAGCCCAGCACCAGCGCCTGCGCACCGCGCCGTACCAGGGCTTGTGCGGCGGCACTCAAAAGTTCAGCGCCACGCGCGAGGTCACCCGCCTTGACGGCTTCGATGCCCGGCATCACCAGCTCCAGCATTTCGTTCGCTGTGGGCAGCGCCCACTGCACTCGCAGGCCGGGTTGCGGGCGATTCATGTACAGGCCCGATGCCAAGGTAGCGTCGGTGCACAGCAGGCCGATCGACGCGCCTGCGCCGACGCTGGCAATGGCGTCTTCGAGGGCAGCGTCCACCAGGTGCAGCATCGGAAGGTCGAGTGCGCTCTGGATCTCGGCATACCAGAGGTGCGCGGTATTGCACGGGATGACCACCAGGCCCGCCCCGGCGTCGGCCAGGCGCTGGCCGCTGGCGACCATGGCCGCCAGCGGCGAGGCACCGTCGCCGCGAAACGCCGCCGTGCGGTCGGGCACCTGGGGAATCGAGCTGACGATCAAGGGCACGTGGTCTTGATCTGAAGAGGCCGGCGTGGCCCCGAGCACCTTGTGCATGAAGTCGATCGTTGCCAGCGGGCCCATGCCACCGAGCACACCGACCAGGCCTTGAACACTCGTCGGCAAGCTTTCATGCTGCGCACTCCGGCATTCGCCCTTGGGGCGGCCCGGCGGGCTCATGTTGCCGGCTTGTCGGACAAGTTCTTCAGGTTCTCGAGCAGTTCCTTGCTCATCGGCGCGTTCAGGTTGATGCCCTTCGGCGGGATCGGCGACTGGAACCACCTCTTGTAGAGCTTCTCGAATTCGCCGCTCTTCACCAGCCCGGCAATCGTGTCGTCCACCAGCTTCTTGAACGCCGGGTCGTCCTTGCGCAGCATGATGGCGTAGGGCTCGACCTGGATCGCTTCGCCCACCACCGCAAAGTCGGCCGGGTTGGGCGCACTGGCCCGCAGGCCGTACAACAGGATGTCGTCCATGGCGAACGCCACCGCGCGCCCGGTCTGCACCATCAGCGCCGATTCGGCATGGTCTTTGGCGCCCAGCAGGTCGATGTCGAGCTTCTTCTCTTCGTTCAGGTTGCGAATGACGCGGTAGTTCGTGGTGCCCGTGGTTGACACCACAGGCTTGCCCTTCAGGTCGTCGAGAGACTTCACTGCGGTGCCCGCTTTTACGAGGAAGCGGGTGCCTGTGTAGAAGTAGTTCGTGGCAAAGGCCACCTGCTTCTGGCGCTCACTGTTGTTGGTGGTGGAGCCGCATTCGATGTCGATCGTGCCGTTGCTCAGCAGCGGAATGCGGTTTGCCGACGTCACGGCCTGTGTTTGGACTTTCAGGTCGACACGGCCGGTACTTTTTTTCACCGCCTCGACGACCTTGCCGCAAATCTCCCAACCAAAGCCGGTGGGTTGTGCCTTGTCGTCGAGGTAGGAAAAGGGTATCGACGATTCGCGATAGGCCACCGTGATTGCGCCACTGCTCTTGACCTTGTCGAGGGTCGTGGCGGGTTGTGCCATCGCCGCAGGCACGGCGATGGCCATCAGGGTGGCGGTCTTGAAAGCATGTGCGCGCATGGATCGTTCCTTGGTGAAGCGTTATGGGGGATGCTGCGGTTGAGATTCTGATTTCCTGCCCGGGTTTTGTCCTATCGAAAGATGACAATGGACCATAAGGTGAGCTAATACGGGGGAAACCGATGCGACTCAAGCACATCGAAGTCTTCAACGCGATCATGCTGACTGGCTCGGTCAGCGGTGCGGCGCGGCTGCTGCACGTGACGCAGCCGGCCGTCACGCAAACGCTGCAGCATGCCGAGCTGCAATTGGGCTACGCGCTCTTCACGCGCCAGCGCAATCGGCTGGTGCCCACGAGTGAAGCTCAAGTGCCTTATCCCGAGGTGATCAGGCTCGTCTCGCAGCTCGAATCCGTCAAGCGGCTCGCCAGCGGCTTGCGCACCGGCACGCATGCCGCACTGCGTTTGCTGGTCGTGCCGTCGCTGGCCGTGCGCGCTTTGCCAGACGCGTTGAAAGTGTTTCGGCGCCAGCACCCGGACCTTGCCGTGTCCATCCGCACCCTTCATACCCACGAGATCACCGAGGCGATCGCGCTGCGCGAGGGTGATGTCGGCATCGTCTACGGGGCGACCCAGCACCCGGCGGTGCAGCATGTGCCGGTGGCCACCGGGCGCCTGGTCTGCGTGTCGCCGCGCCCTGCGCGTGGCAACGACAGGCGCACGACGGTCGAGCTGGCCGAGTTGGTGCGCAGCGGCTTCATCCGCATCGACGAACGCGATCCCATCGGCGCCATGCTCGCGGAGCAGTGCGCCCGCCAAGGCCTGGAGCCCAAAGGCGGGCTGACGGCGCAAACCCACCACATCGCGATGGTGCTGGCCGAGCAGGGCTTCGGGCCGGCCATCATCGATTCATTCACCGCTGCGGCGAGCACCAGCGACGCCTTGCAGGTGCGCACGCTGCTGCCTGAAGTGCCGGTGAGTGTTCAGGCGTTGCTGCCACAAGGCGAGCGTTCGCCGCAGCCGGCCGCCGATCTGATCGATGCGTTCAAGGGCATTGCAAGCGCGACGGCGACGTGATTGCGCCAGCACCGAGCCCGCGCTACATGCTGCGCCGGTACTGCCCACCCACCTGAAAAAGAGCCTCGGTGATCTGCCCGAGCGAGCAGCAGCGCACGGCCTGCATCAGCAGCTCGAAGACGTTGCGGTTGTCGATCACGGCCTGCTGCAACGCCGCCAGCATGGCCGGCGATTCCTTCGCGTGGCGGGTGTGGAAATCTTCCAGCCGTTTCAGCTGACTCTGCTTTTCTTCATCGGTCGAGCGAGCCAGTTCCAGCGTGTCGACGACAGGGTCGCCGTGAGGGTTGCGGAAGGTGTTCACGCCGACGATCGGGTACTCGCCGGTGTGCTTCTGCATCTCGTAGTGCATGCTTTCTTCCTGGATCTTGCCGCGCTGGTAGCCGGTTTCCATGGCGCCGAGCACACCCCCGCGTTCGGCAATGCGCTCGAATTCCGCGAGCACCGCTTCTTCGAGCAGCTCAGTCAGCTCGTCGATGATGAACGCGCCCTGGTTCGGGTTCTCGTTCTTCGCCAGGCCCCACTCGCGGTTGATGATCAGCTGGATCGCCATCGCGCGGCGCACCGAATCTTCGGTCGGTGTCGTGATCGCTTCGTCGAAGGCATTGGTGTGCAGCGAGTTGCAGTTGTCGTAGATCGCGATCAGCGCTTGCAGCGTGGTGCGGATGTCGTTGAACTGGATCTCCTGCGCATGCAGGCTGCGGCCGCTGGTCTGCACGTGGTACTTCAGCTTCTGCGAGCGCTCGTTCGCGCCATAACGGTCGCGCATGGCGACCGCCCAGATGCGCCGCGCCACGCGGCCGAGCACGGTGTATTCCGGGTCCATGCCGTTGCTGAAGAAGAAGCTCAGGTTGGGTGCAAAGTCATCGATGTGCATGCCGCGCGCGAGGTAGGCTTCCACGAACGTGAAGCCGTTGCTCAGCGTGAACGCGAGCTGGCTGATCGGGTTCGCGCCAGCTTCGGCGATGTGATACCCGCTGATGCTCACCGAATAAAAATTGCGCACCTTGTGGTGCACGAAGTACTCGGCGATGTCGCCCATCACCTTCAGGCTGAACTCGGTGCTGAAGATGCAGGTGTTCTGGCCCTGGTCTTCTTTCAGGATGTCGGCCTGCACCGTGCCGCGCACGTTTTCCTTGACCCACGCGGTGATCTTCTGCGCTTCGTCGGCCGTGGGGTTGCGCCCGTTGTCGGCCTTGAACTTGTCGAGTTTCTGGTCGATTGCGGTGTTCATGAACATCGCCAGGATCGTCGGCGCCGGGCCGTTGATCGTCATGCTGACGCTGGTGGCAGGGTTCGTCAGGTCGAAGCCGCCGTAGAGCACCTTCATGTCGTCGAGCGTGGCGATCGAGACGCCCGAGTTGCCGACCTTGCCGTAGATGTCGGGCCGCACCGCCGGGTCGTTGCCGTAGAGCGTGACCGAGTCGAAGGCCGTGCTCAGACGTTTGGCCGCCATGCCCGAGCTCAACAGCTTGAAGCGGGTGTTGGTTCTGAACGCGTCACCCTCACCGGCGAACATGCGCGTCGGGTCTTCGCCTTCGCGCTTGAACGCGAACGTGCCGGCGGTGTACGGGAACGAACCCGGCACGTTGTCGAGCATCAGCCACTTCAGAATCTCGCCGTGGTCTTCGTAGGTCGGCAACGCGACCTTTCGAATCTTGCTGCCCGAGAGCGAGGTGTAGACCAGCGCGGTGCGGATCTCCTTGTCGCGGATCTTCACCACATATTCATCGCCGGCGTAGGCCTTCTGCATCTCGGGCCACATGCCGAGCAGCGTGGCGGCCTGGGCGTCCTGTCGAGCCTCGCGCTGTTCGGCCAGGTTGATTGCGGCCTCAGCAGCCTTGGGCTTGTCGGGCTTGCCGACCGTCAGCATGGCCGCGGCGGCGCGCAACTGTTGAATTTCTCGCGCCAGCGTCGCCTGCGCGCGCGCCTGCTTCTTGTAGCCACGCACCGTGTCGGCAATGTCGGCGAGGTAACGGGCCCGCGCGCCCGGCACGATCGGTACCTGGTGCGTGCTGTGGCGGGTGGCCGCCGGCGGCAGGCTGCCCTTGATCAGCGGCATGCCCAGGGCACCGAGCCGCGGCAGCAGCGCCTGGTAGAGCGCGGTCACGCCGTCGTCGTTGAAGCGGCTGGCCATGGTGCCGAACACCGGCATCTCTTCGGTTTTGGTGGTCCACGCTTCCTTGTTGCGCTGCACCTGCTTGGCCACGTCGCGCAGGGCATCGAGCGAGCCCTTGCGGTCGAACTTGTTGATGGCCACGAACTCGGCGAAGTCGAGCATGTCGATCTTTTCGAGCTGGCTGGCGGCGCCGAACTCGGGCGTCATCACGTACATCGGCACGTCGACCAGCGGCACGATCGCGGCGTCGCCCTGGCCGATGCCCGAGGTCTCGACGACGATCAGATCGAAGCTGCCGTTGGCCTTCACCGCTGCCAGCACGTCGGGCAGCGCCTGGCTGATCTCGGAGCCGAAGTCGCGCGTGGCGAGCGAGCGCATGAACACACGCTGGCCACTCGATGCGTCAGCGTCGGTCCCCGACCTTGTCCAAGGTGAGATGGCATTCATGCGGATGCGGTCGCCCAGCAGCGCGCCGCCGCTCTTGCGGCGTGAGGGGTCGATCGAGATCACCGCCACACGCAGCGCATCGTTCTGGTCCAGCCGCAGGCGCCGGATCAGTTCGTCGGTCAACGACGACTTGCCGGCGCCGCCGGTGCCGGTGATGCCGAGCACGGGGGTCTTGCCCTGGCTCGCCGCCTCGTGCAAGGCGACCTTGAGCTCGGCCGAAGCCTTGCCGTTTTCGAGCGCCGTGATCAGTTGCGACAGTGCGCGCCAGTGGGCTTCGGTGCTGCCCTGCACGGCCGACAGCACGGTGGGCGAATGCACCGACAGGTCGTGGTCGCAGCGCATCACCATCTCGCCGATCATGCCGGCCAGGCCCATGCGCTGGCCGTCTTCCGGGCTGTAGATGCGGGTCACGCCGTAACCTTGCAGCTCGGCAATCTCGCTGGGCACGATCACGCCGCCGCCGCCGCCGAAGACCTGGATGTGGGCTCCGCCGCGCTCGCGCAACAGGTCGACCATGTACTTGAAATACTCGACATGGCCGCCCTGGTACGAGCTGATGGCGATGCCCTGGGCGTCTTCCTGCAGCGCGGCCGTCACGACTTCGTCGACCGAGCGGTTGTGCCCGAGGTGCACCACCTCGGCGCCCATGCCCTGCAGGATGCGCCGCATGATGTTGATGGCCGCGTCGTGGCCGTCGAACAACGAGGCCGCTGTCACGAAGCGCACCTTGTGCCGCGGCCGGTACTCGGCCAGGGCCTTGAATTCTGCGGACAGGTCGGTCATTTTTCCGTCTCCGTGCGTGGCTTCAGACCACTTTGATGTTTTTGAGCGCAGGGTCGGTCGGCGGGTAGCGCAACTTCAGTCCTTCCAGGGTCTGTTTCACCACCGTCGCGATCATCAGGTTGCGGTGGGTTTTCGAATCGGCGGGCACGATCGTCCACGGCGCCCAGGGTGTTCCGGTGGCGGCAATGGCGTCGTTGTAGGCCTGCTGGTAGGCGGGCCACAGCTTGCGGGCTTCCAGGTCACCGGCCGCGAACTTCCAGTTCTTGGTGGGGTCGTCGAGCCGTTCCTGCAGGCGCACGCGCTGCTCGTCTTTCGAGATGTGCAGCAGGAACTTGCAGACCACCGTGCCGGTTTCGGTGAGCAGGCGCTCGAAGTCGTTGATGTGGGCATAACGTTGTTTCGTCTGCTCGGGCGTGATCCAGCCGTTCACATGCGGTACCAGCACATCTTCGTAGTGGCTGCGGTTGAAGATCATCACGTCGCCGGCGGCCGGCACCTGCGCGTGAATGCGCCACAGGTAGTCGTGCGCACGCTCGGGTTCGGTCGGCGCTTTCCAGCCGACGGTGTGCACGCCGAGCGCGCTCATCTGGCCAAACACGCCGCGGATCGTGCCGTCCTTGCCGCTGGTGTCGGTGCCCTGCAGCACCACCAGCAGCTTGAAACGGCGGTCGGCATAAAACAGGTTCTGCAGTCTGTCGAGTTCGAGCGCGAGTGCATCGACCGCCGCTTTGTCGTCGGCCTTGTCGCCGCTGGAAAATGGCTTGGCAGCCGGGTCGAAGCGCGACAGGTCGAAGGGCTTCGCGCCCTTGGCCAACGCGGTGCTGAACTGATGATCCGACAAGCTGGGTTTGGTCTTGGCCATGCCGCCTCCGCAAGGGGTTTTCTCTTGGTTGACGTATACGTCAATTCGGAAGTGTATGCGACCGGCTCTTCGCCATGGGGCTGGCCACGTTCGGCGCCGGGTGGTGTGACATTCCACCGACGCAAGCTCGTGACACATCGATGCGACTTCGCCGCGGGCCGGCAAAATGGCAGGCGTGGGACGCTGCGGGCACCACGCCCGCACGGAGAAACTGATGGTTGCAGGCACCATACCGGTCAAGACCGTTGAAGGACAGGCTGAGCTGAGCACGCGCGCGCGCCGCGTGAGCCAACGCCACCGCACGCTGCTCTTCCTCGTCGATGGCCGCCGCAGCGAAGCCGAGATCATCGCCCTGGCCGCTCAGGCCGGCGTAGCCAGAACCTGCTTCGACGAGCTGGTGGAGCAAGGCCTGATCATGCGCGCCTACCCCACGTTTTCGCTCGTGATCGACGAGCCGGCGGCCGAGCCCGACGTGTTGCACATCGACCTGCCGATCGGCGGGCCCGACTCTTCACTCATTCCGTTGCCGGCAGCGCGCACCTTGCAACCCGACTCGGTGTCGCTCGACTCCGTGGCCGGGTTTTCCGGCGAGACCGATTCCTGGCTGCCCTCGGACCACGCCGAAATCCGGCGAAGCGACCCGGCGTTCGCCGAGGCGCGGCTGCTGTTGATGCGCGAGGTGCGGGCCCAGGCGCCGGTGACGGGTTCGCTCACGCTGCTGAAGCTGCGCCGTGCGCACAGCCGCGCCGCGCTGGCCGGCCTGCTGGCTGAAGTGGAAGCTCGCCTGCGCAAACCGCACCGTTCGGTCACGGTCGACCACACGCTCGGGCGGGTGCGACAACTGCTCGGCGAGCCCGCCGCCTCCGGGTTCGCGCGGGTCTGACGCTCAAGACAACGGCTTACACTGCGCCGAAATCGACCCCGGTGCTCTCGCGGCGCCGGCCTGTTTGTCAGCGCCGAGAGCATCTGCATGAGCCCGCCGGGCCGCCCCAAGGGCGAATTTCGGAGCGCGAAGTGCGAAGGTATCCCCATGAGCTTCCTCGCTATCGACATCGGCAACACCCGCCTCAAGTGGGCGCAGTACAGCTCGCCGCAGCCAGGCGCCGTCTTGCTCGCGCATGGCGCGGTTTTCCTGGAGACGATCGACCAGCTTGCCGACAACGAATGGCTCAAGCTGCACGCGCCTTCGAGCATGCTTGGCTGCGTGGTGGCCGGCGAAGGTGTCAAGCGCCGCGTCGAAGAGCAGCTCGAACTGTGGGACGTGGAGCCACGCTGGGTCGCGTCGGCCAAGCAGGCCTGCGGCGTCGTCAACAGCTATGACCACCCCGCGCGCCTGGGCGTGGACCGCTGGGTTGCGCTGATCGGTGCACGCCACCGCGTATTGGCCCAGGGCCGTGCGCGGCCGGCGCTCGTGGTGATGGTGGGCACGGCGGTGACGGTCGATGCGCTCGACGCGAGCGGGCGTTTTCTCGGGGGCCTGATCCTGCCCGGGTTCGGCCTGATGCTGCGCGCGCTCGAAATGGGCACGGCGGGGCTGAAGGCACCCACCGGCGAAGCGGTCGACTTCCCCACCAACACCAGCGACGCATTGATGAGCGGCGGCTCCGATGCCATCGCCGGGGCCGTCGAGCGCATGCACCGCAAGCTGCTGGCGCGCACCGGTGAAGCGCCGGCCTTGATCATGACCGGCGGGGCGGCCGTCAAGCTCGCACCCATCACCGACCTTCCGTTCGAGACGGTCGACACCCTCATCTTCGAAGGGCTGCTGCAACTGCAGTCGCACCGCCTCGCGATGTAGATCGAAGGAGACTTGCGTGTCCGAATACACCGCCGACATTTTGTGGGAGCGTGCGCCGCACGAAGACTTCCTGGCCAACCGCTATAGCCGCCGACACGAAATGCGTTTTGACGGCGGGGCGGTGGTGGCGGGTTCTTCGTCACCACATTCGGTGCCGCTGCCGATGTCCGACGCTTCGGCGGTCGACCCCGAAGAAGCTTTCGTCGCCTCGCTGTCGAGCTGCCACATGCTGTGGTTCCTGGCGATCGCGGCCAAACGCAAGTTCTGCGTCGACCGGTACTTCGACGCGGCGGTCGGTGTGATGGAGAAGAACCCGCAGGGCAAGGTCGCGGTCACGCGCGTCACCTTGCGGCCCGAAGTGATCTTCTCCGGTGAACGCTTGCCCACACGTGCCGAGATCGAACACTTGCACCACACCGCGCACGACGAGTGTTACATCGCGAACTCGGTCAGGTCCGAGGTGCTGTGCGAGCCGGTCTGGCGCGACTGACAGACCGGCTCGGCCGCTATAGCGTGACGGTCACCTGCACCGTCGAGCCTTCGTACCAGGCGGCCCAGCGACCGTCCGGAGCGTCGATGCAGTCCGCGCCACCGCCACCACCGCCCCCGATGCCGGTGACGTACTCGTTGCCGATGAGCTGCCACTCGGGACTCACCGCACCGCCCTGGTAGACGTTGATGATCCAGGTGTACTCGGTTCCGAAGTAGGTACCCCGCATGCCCGAGACGAACACGGAATAGTGGCTGGCGCCCTCGATCTTCGGCACCGCGATGTACATGCCGGTGTGGCAGTTTTCGTCCTTGTAGTGCACTTCGTAGAGACGGCCCG
>JBDTTU010000072.1:0-22159 GCA_039930465.1 Burkholderiales bacterium | reverse complement strand
AGGTGCACGGTCTCGCGCGTCAGCAGGCGGTTGAGGGCCTTCGAGTCTTCGGCCAGCAAGACTTCGAAGCCTTCTTGCGTCAGGTAGCGGCGCAACAGGTCGCGGATGCGGGCGTCGTCGTCGACGACGACGATGCGGTCGGCGCGTTGGTTGGCGGCAGTGGACATGGGCGGCTCCAAATTTGTAACAGCCGCGATTCTGCGCAGGTTTGCGGGCGATTTTCGGCGTGCCTGACCAGCTGTTACAACTACGTGGAAGGGTGCTCGAACCCCGGGCACGCGGGCGACACGTATAAGGTTGCACAGATCGCGGCACGGCAGCGTCGCCGCTCGCCGCCGAACCCTCAAAAAGGAAAACCGACCATGCTCTCGACCTCTCTTCGCGCAACGTTTGCGATGCTCGCCTTGACCGCCACGTCGACCCCCTGGGCCGACACCTTGCCGCCGCCGCAAGGTGTGGTGAGCTTGTCGGCGAGCGCGAGCCTCGAGGTCACGAAAGACCTGCTCGGCATCACGCTGAACACCACCCGCGAAGGGCAAGACGCAGCCAGCGTGCAGTCGCAACTGAAACAGGCGCTCGACGCCGCGCTCACCGAGGCGAAGAAGGCCGTCAGGCCGGGCCAGCTCGAAGTGCAGACCGGCGGCTTTTCGCTGTCGCCACGCTACACCAGCAAAGGCGTGATCAACGGTTGGCAAGGCAGCGCCGAATTGATCGTCGAAGGCCGCGACATGCAGGCCATCGGCCAGCTCACCGGGCGCATCACCACGCTGACGATCTCGCGCGTGGCGTACTCGCTGTCGCGCGAACTGCGCGAGAAGACCGAGGGCGAAGTCTCGGCCCAGGCCATTGCACGCTACCGTGCCAAGGCAGCCGACTATGCCAGGCAGTTCGGCTACGGCAGCTACGTGGTCCGCGAGGTCAACGTCAGCGGTAACGAGCAGTCTTCGGCGCCGGCGCCGATGTTCCGGGCGAAGGCGATGTCGATGGCATCGAGCGATGAAGCACTGCCAGTCGAGGCCGGCAAGGGTGTCGTGACGGTCAGCGTGAACGGCACGGTGCAGATGAACAGGTAGCCCCTGCAGAGCCGGCGGCGCGCGCCCTTGGCTTACGATGGTCGCTCAACGCCGAACCGCTGCCATGAACGAACCTCGCCTGAACTCCGTGCAATGCCTCAGCGCCCGCGGCCTGCACCGCATGGCCTACTGGGAATGGGGCGACGCCGCGAACCCGCGCGTGCTGGTATGCGCCCACGGCCTGGCGCGGCAGGGCCGAGACTTCGACACGCTGGCGCGCAGCCTTTGCGGCGAGTACCGCGTGGTTTGCCCCGACGTGGTGGGCCGAGGCCAGTCAGACGCGCTCGCCGACCCGATGGGCTACCAGATCCCGGCGTACGTGGCCGACATGGTCACGTTGCTGGCGCGCCTGAACGCCACCACCGTGCATTGGGTCGGCACGTCGATGGGCGGGCTGATCGGCCTGGGCCTGGCCTCGTTGCCGCAGTCGCCGATCGCCAGGCTGGTGATGAACGACGTGGGCCCGACGATCCAGGCCGAAGCGCTGCGGCGCATCGGCAGCTACCTCGGCGCGCCGGTGCGCTGGAACACGCTCGATGAAGCGGCCGACTACATGCTCTCGATCTCGAAGGGTTTCGGCCCCCACACGCGCGAACAATGGCTCGCGCTGACGCGGCCCATGCTCAAGGCCGATGGCGACGGCTTCAAGCCGCACTACGACCCCAACATCGCACAGCCATTCAAGGCCGTCACGCCCGAGATGGCCGCGGCTGGCGAGGCATTCTTGTGGCACAGCTTCGATGCCGTGCGCTGCCCGACGCTGCTGCTGCGCGGCGCCGATTCCGATCTGCTCACGCCTGAGACGGCGCAAGCCATGACGCAGCGCGGCCCGAAAGCGCGGCTGGTCGAGTTTGCCGGCATCGGACACGCGCCGACGCTGGTGGCCGCCGATCAGATCGACGTTGTGCGGGGGTTCCTGCTCGCGCCATGAAAACCGGTCTGCCGGGCGCGCCTCAAACGGCAGCACCCATCGTTACGCTCGTCGACGAACACCCCGATGCCGCGGCCGAAGCCGCCCAGCTCGAGCGCGCGCGGGCCTTCGCCGAGCCCTTGCTCACGGGCCAACGTCTTGACACCGGCGAAGACGCGCTGGCGCACGCCGATGCCGTGGCGGCGATCCTGCTCGGCATCGGCGCGGCGCCGTCGATGCGCGCGGCGGCCTACCTGGTCTATGCCGCCGACTACCTGAGCAAGCCCGAAGACGTGGTCTCGAAAGCCTTCGGGCTCTCACACGCAAGCCTCGTTGCCGGTACGCGCAAGCTCGTGCAATTGCAACGCGCCGCACGCGAAGCGCAGCTCGGCCAAGACCAGCGTGCCCAGCAGACCGAGCGTGTGCGCAAGATGCTGCTCGCGTTCTCGCGCGACCTGCGGGTGGTGCTGCTGCGCCTGGCCTCGCGGCTGCAGACGCTGCGCTTTTTTGCGGCCAGTAAAACGGTGTGCCCGCAGGCGCTGGCCGCCGAGTCGCTGCAGGTGTTTGCACCGCTCGCCAACCGGCTGGGCATCTGGCAGATCAAATGGGAACTCGAAGACCTGTCGTTCCGGTTTCTCGAACCCGAGAGTTACCAACAGGTCGCGCGCCTGCTTGATGAAACGCGGGTCGAGCGCGAGCACCGTGTCGAGGCCTTCCGCCAGCACCTGGCCGACGATCTCGCCGCGCACGGGTTGCGCGCGCAGGTGCAGGGTCGGCCCAAAAACATCTACAGCATCTGGAAGAAGATGCAGGGCAAGGGGCTCGACTTCGAGCGCGTGTTCGACGTGCGTGCGGTGCGTGTGGTGGTGCCCGAAGTGGCGGGCTGTTACGCGGTGCTCGGCCGTGTGCACGAACTCTTCAAGGCCGTCGCCGGCGAACTCGACGACTACATCGAGCGGCCGAAACCGAACGGCTACCAGTCTCTGCACACGGTCGTGCTTGATGCGGGCGGGCGTTCGGTGGAAGTGCAGATCCGCACCCCGGCGATGCACGAGCATGCCGAGCACGGCGTGGCCGCGCACTGGGCCTACAAAGACGCTGGCGCCAAGGGTTATGCCGGCGTGAGTGCCGATGCCGACCTGAGCGCCACGGTGGCCGAAGCGCGCAAGGCCGTGCTGCGCCAGTTGCTTGCCTGGGAGCGCGACTTCACCGAGCAGGGCGCGGCTGCGTCGGGCGCGGCCGGGGCGGCGGCCGAAGAGCGCATCTACGTCTTCACGCCCGGCGCCGCCGTGGTTGAGCTGCCAGCCGGCGCCACGCCGATCGACTTCGCCTACACCGTGCACACCGACCTGGGCCACCGCTGCCGCGGCGCGAAGGTCGACGGCGTGATGGTGCCGCTCAATACGCCGCTGCAATGCGGTCAGACGGTCGAAGTGACCACGATCAAAGAAGGCGGCCCGTCGCTCGACTGGCTCAACGCCGAACTCGGGTACCTGAAGAGTTCGCGCTCGAAGACCAAGGTGCGCGCCTGGTACAACGCGCTGGCCCAGACCGCAACCATCGCGCGCGGCCGCGAGGCTGTGGAAAAGCTGCTGCAGCGCGAAGGCAAGACGGCGGTCAAGCTCGACGATCTTGCGTCGCAGCTCGGCTTTCGCAATGCCGACGCCCTGTTCGAAGTGGTCGGCAAGGACGAGTTTTCGCTGCGCACAATCGAGACCTTGTTACGCCCGGCCGAGCCGACGCTGACACCCGACGAGCTGATCGCCCTGCGCCGCTCCGACCCCGACGCGCGCACGCCGCAGGGCGGGGTGCTGGTGGTGGGGGTCGAGTCGCTGATGACGAACCTGGCGCGCTGCTGCCGCCCGGCACCGCCCGACCCGATCGGTGGTTACGTGACCCGCGGCAAGGGTGTGGCCGTGCACCGCATCGCCTGCACCAACTTCCGCGAGATGTCGATACGCGCACCCGAGCGAGTGATCGGTGTCGCCTGGGGTGCGCCGCGCGGCGACAAAGCCGTGCTCTACCCGGTTGACGTGATGGTCGAAGCGAGCGACCGGCAGGGCTTGCTGCGCGACATCTCCGAGCTGTTTGCGAAAGAAAAGATGAACGTGACCGGTGTGCAGACGCGCTCGGTGACGGACTCGCAGGGTGGCACGGCCCGGATGAGCTTCACGATCGAGGTCGCCGATTCGGCCCGGCTGGCGCACGTGCTCGGCCTCGTCGGCCGTGTCGCAGGCGTTCGTTCGGTGCGGCGCAAGTAGGTGCGCCGACAGCCTGCTATATAATCTGAGGCTTCGCAGGCGCGTAGCTCAGCTGGTTAGAGCACCACCTTGACATGGTGGGGGTCGATGGTTCGAGTCCATTCGCGCCTACCAATCACATCCTCAGGTGATTGGTTGAAAAGAGAGAGCCGCCATTGGGCGGCTTTCGCTTTTTTCGGGGCTCTGCTGCAAGGAAGTCACCAAGGTTTGCTCTGATGAGTTGGAGCGGCCGCTCGAGCTGGGCGAGCAGGTGGCATTGCGCATGCACCTGATGATGTGCGAGGTTGCACGAACTATCGCAAGCAGATGACGACGCTGCAACAAGTGATGCAGGCCTATGCCTCTGGGCAAGCCGTCAGTGCAGAGCCTGATGGTCCGGGTTCAAGGTCTCGTGACGACAGTGCGTGAACTCTGCCGCCTCATGCGCAGAACGGCGGACTGCAAGTGGTGGTCTCAATCCACCAGAACGATCGGCTCCAGCGCATCGGCTTGCGGCAAGATGCGGCCGATGATCGCCGTGTGCACATAACCCGCGGCGCGCAGCTCGGCCACACAGGCCTCGGCGGCGCCGGCGGGCACGCTGGCCAGCAGGCCACCGGCTGTCTGGGGGTCGAACAGCAAGGGATAGCGCGCGTGACCGATGAAGTCGGCCTGGTTGCGCAGCGCGCGGCGCAGGCGCACGTTGGCCGGCTGCAGCGAGCTGACGATGCCCGCTTGCACGCACTCGACCGCACCGTCGAGCATCGGCAGCGCTGACAGGCTCAGCTCGGCATCAACGCCCGAGGGCCTCGTCATCTCCACCAAATGGCCCAACAGCCCGAAACCGGTCAGGTCGGTGCAGGCGGTGGCCCGGTGGCGCGTCAGGATCTGCGCGCCCACGCGGTTCGACACCATCATCGACTGCAGCGCCGCCTCGATCCAGCGGCCCTTGGTCTTGAGCAGGTTGCGCGCCGCAAACAGCGTGCCGGTGCCGATCGGCTTGGTCAGCAGCAGCACGTCGCCGCTGCGCATGCCGCCCTTGCGCATCACGCCGTCCATGGCCTCGTCGATCAGGCCGTTGATAGCAAAGCCCAGCGCCAGTTCGCGGCCTTCGCCGGTGTGGCCGCCCACCAGGGCGCAGTTCGCTTCGTTGAGCATGTCCACCGCGCCGGTCATCATCTGCAGCAGCAGGTCTTCGACCTTGGCTTCCAGCCCCGGCGGCACGGTGGCAATGGCGGTGGCCGACTGCACCTCGGCCCCCATCGCAAACACATCGCCCAGCGCATGGTTGGCGGCGATGCGGCCGAACACATAGGGGTCGTCGATGAAGGCGCGAAAGAAGTCGACCGTGTGCACCAGCGCCTTGCCCGGCGGCACGCGCATCACGGCAGCGTCGTCAGGCGAGTGCAGGCCGATCAGCACATCGTCGCGCGGCACCGGCGCCAACGCGCCGAGTGCGCGCGCCAGCACCGTGGCGCCCACCTTGGCGCCGCAACCGCCGCAGCGCATGGCGATGGCTGAGATCGCCTGCAGCGACTCTTCCTGGTTCAGCCGCGGCGCCTCGTGGGCGGCGGGCTTGGGCGCCTGGTGGGTGTCCATCGGCGGAAAGTCGCTGAAGCGCTGCATGAAGCGCTGGTCGATCCAGTCTTTCCAGAGCCACACCCATGAGCCGCCAAAGCCGATGGCGCCGCGCGACGCCACTGCGTAGCGGTCGCCGGTGCTGATCAAGGCCAGCCAGGTGCGCTGCGGCCGGTAGGCGCGCAAGGGCTGGCCTAGCACACTGCGGCGCAGGTTGTCGGCCAGCGGCTTGCCCATGCGCACGGCAAACACGCCAGCCTTTTCCAACGGCCGGCCGACGATGGAAGCGATGTCGCCAGCCGCGAAGATGTGCGGGTCGCTCACCGATTGCAGCTGCTCGTTCACCTCGATGAAACCGTTGCTGTCCAGCGCCAGGCCGGCGCCGCGCAACCAGGGCGCTCCGCCGGCCTGGGTGACCCACACCACTTCATCGGCGGCAAAGACCTGGCCGTCAGCGCTGGTGAGGCCGCTTGACGACACCGCGCGCACTTCGGCGTTGAGGTGCAGGCTCACGCCGCGTTGATGCAGCACACGCTCGAAGCGCTGGCGCACGCCCGCGTTGTGCGTGGGCAGGATCTGGGCGCTGGCCGTGAAAAGGTGAAACGACAGCGCATCCGGGTCGCGGCCCAGCGTCGTGAGCTCCTGGCGCAGCCGGTACTGCATCGCCAGCAGCAGCTCAACCCCACCGGCCCCGCCGCCCACCACCGCGATGGTGCTGGGCCCGGTGTGCTGGCGCAGCCGCGCCCGCAGCGCCAGCCAGCGTTGGTTGAACTGCCGGATCGGCTTGACCGGCACCGCGAACTCGTCGGCCCCCGGCACCTGCGCCATCTGTGGCGTCGAGCCGATGTTGATCGACAGCAGGTCATAGGCGATGGACGGGCGGCCGCGGCACAGCACGCGCTGGGCGCTGCGGTCGATGCCGGTGGCGTCGGCGCGGAACAGGCGCGCACCGGCAAACACGCACAGCCGGTCCAGATCGATGTGGACCGAGTCGAAGTCGTAGTGTCCGGCGATGTAGCCCGGCAGCATGCCGGAGTAGGGCGTGTGGCTGTCGGTGCAGATCAGGTTCAGGCGCACGCCCGTGATCGGCTTCATCGCAAAGCGACGCAACACGCCAACGTGGCTGTGGCCGCCACCGATCAATACGATGTCACGCAGGATCGGCTGGTCGGAGGTCTGCACTGGCGGGGCGATCGGCTGGCGGGGGCTCCAGCGGGCTAGCGGTGCACCGCCCGCAGCAGCCGTTCGGCCGCAGGTACCGTGTCGCTGCCGTCGAGCTCCACCGCCACCTGCGTGCAGACGGCCCGGCACAGCGTGGCGACACGATCGCTTTGCAGCTTGTAGTAGATCTGCGTGCCCTCGCGCCGGCGCCCCAGCACCCCGGCGCGGTAGAGCGTGGCCAGGTGCTGCGACATGTTGGGCTGGGTGGTGTCGATGATCGACAGCAGTTCGGAGACGTTGCGCTCGCCCTGGCACACGGCACTGATGATCTTCAGCCGCACGGGCGTTGACAGCAGACCGAAGAGCTCAGCCGCCGATTCAAAGACCAGGTCTTCTTCACTGGTGTTTGCCACGCCACCCCCTTGAGCTTTTTGAGCCATCACTGTATCAGCACACGCCGATGATTGCGACCTCGCGGCCACGTGAGCACACGGCCGAGCCGGCACTCATTTCGCTTGCTGCTCCATCAGCAGGTAGGTGTTGTAGGCATTGATGCGGTTGGCGGCACGAAACAGCGGCAGGCCTTCGAACCTCGACCAGTCGGCACGCGCATAGGCGTCTTCGAAGGGTTCCAGATTGGCGGCCGCTTCGCCCATGCTCTTGCGCAGGAAAACAAGGTAGTCGCGGGTCAGTTCGAGGTCGGGCAACGGGTCGTTCGACATCGGCCCGTGGCCCGGCACGATGGCGCGCGGGTGCAGCGCGATCAGGCCCGAAAGGGCGTTGATCCAGCCGCGGCTGTCGGCCTGGCCCACGTACGGAATGCGGCCGCGAAAGACCAGGTCGCCTGCAAACAGCACCCCCGAACGCTCGGCGTAGACCACCAGGTCTTCGGCCGTGTGCGCCGGGCCGACGTGGCGGATGTGGAGCTTCTCGCCGCCGAGCTCGAGCGTGGTGTCGGCGTCCAGCCACTGGTCGGCGGGCACGAGCTGGGTTTGTTCGTCGATCCAGGGCGACAGTTCCTGGCGGCTGGCTTCTAGGCGGAGCCGCGCGGTGTCGGAGTTAAGGTAATCGCGACCTGCACGGTGGGCCATGATGGTGGCGCCCAGCGCCTTCAACACCTGCAGGCCGTAGATGTGGTCGGCGTGGTAGTGGGTGACGATCACGTAGCGTATGGGTTGCGTGGTGACCCGGCGCACCGCGGCCACCAGTTCTTGCGCGAGTGCCGGTGACCCCAGCGCGTCGATCACCACCACGCCTTCCGAGGTGACGACAAAACCGGCGTTGGAAATGAAGTTGCGGTTGGCCACCGAACCGAGCGCGGCTTCACCCTGAACGAACCAGGCGCTCTCGGCCACCTGCCGGGCCACGACGGCATCGGCGGCGGCGCAGGCCGCGGCGACCGACAGGCCGAGCCAGACCACTGCGTTGCGGAAACGGCGCTTGCACAAGCTCACGGAAGGCATGTTTCGTCAGACCATCTGCGCCGGCAAATGCCTCGGCCAGATCACGGCTTGATGTACGCGTATCCCTGCTTCTGCAGCTTGGCGAGCCTGACCACGCCGGAAGGTGTGAAGTCGGCCTCCTGAATGAACTGTTCCTTCTTGAGGCCGCGGTTCTTCAAGGTGATCTCGCAGATCTCGAAGGTCACGCCGCGGGCCTTCAGTGCCGAGACCAGCGGTGCGTACTCGGTGCCGTTGGCCGCCTTGGCACCTTCCATCATCATGTCGACGCCTTCGGCGTGGGTCACGACCGTGATCTTCGCCGCCGGGTCGGTGTCGATGTGGTTGCGCACGTTGCGCAGCCCCTTCAAGCCTTGCGCCGCGGTGTTGTCGAAGTGGTAGACCACCCCGTCCTGCGCACACGCCAGGCCGGCGGCCAAGAGCAGGGTCAGGCTGGCAAAAAAGGTTTTGATGCGCATGCGGGTCTCCGGTGGTGTGGGGTGCGATTGCCGGGCATTGCGGTGGCCCGGTCGTGTTTCATGAATCAGACTTTCATGATGCCGGGGTTGCCCTGCATCCCGGTGAGTGTGGGCGTATTGATGTGGCGCGGCGTGACGCGCCCGCCTTGCGACTTGAGCCAACTCTCGACATGCTCCCACACGGGCTTGACACCCGGCATGCTTTTCGCCTCTTCGGCAACCGGGGCCCAGCCCGCCACCTTGTAGGTCTTGTCGGCGTCGATCGGCCGGCCCTTCAGCCGCATGTCACTGACGCGGCTGCCCATCTTCTCGGCGGGGTTCAGCGCGTAGCTGAGGCCACCCACCCGCACCATGTCGCCACCTTGCTGGTAGTACGGGTCGGGGTTGAAGAGGTTGTCGGCCACGTCTTCGAGCACGGTCTTGATGGTCTCGCCCGTCATCTGGGTGAGCGTGGCGTAGGGGTAGGTGATCGCGAGCTGGTCCATCATGAGTTCGCGCGTGATCACGTCGCCGGGCAGCAGCGAGGTGCCCCAGCGGAAACCCGGCGAAAAGGCCATGTCAGCACCTTGCACGTCGATCAGCGCATCGCAGATGAGCTGGTCCCAGCTGCCGTTGAAATTGCCGCGGCGGTACAGTACGCCGTCGGTGATGGCGAGCTTCTCGTTCAATTTGGCTTCGAACGGCGCACGCACCTTGGTGATGAGGGCCGCCATTTCGGGGTCGGGGCGCAGTTGATTGGCGAAGACGGGCAGCAGGCGGTAGCGGTAGTCGGCCAGCTTGCCCCCCTTCACGTCGAAGTCCATCACGCCCAGAAACTTGCCGTTGCTGCCGGCGTTGGTCACCAGCGTCACGCCGCCCGGGTTCTTCACTGGCACGGCCACCGGCACACCGTCGTGGGTGTGGCCGCCGAAGATTGCGTCGATGCCACGCACCCGGCTGGCCATCTTCAGGTCGACGTCCATGCCGTTGTGCGACAGCAGCACGACGAGTTGCACGCCTTTGGCGCGCACTTCGTCAACGACCTTCTGCATGTTGTCGTCCTGGATGCCGAAGGCCCAGTCGGACACCAGGTAGCGCGGGTTGGCGATGGGCGTGTACGGGAAAGCCTGGCCGATGATCGCCACCGGCACGCCGTTGATCTCGCGCAGCGCGTAGGGCTTGAACACCGGGTCACCGAAGTCGTTGGTCTTGATGTTCTGCGCCAGGAACTCGATCTGGCCCTTGAAGTCGTTCTCCACGATCTGCTTCACGCGGTCCATGCCGTAGGTGAACTCCCAGTGGCCCGTCATCAGGTCGACACCCAGCAGCTTGGCGGCGTCGACCATGTCTTGTGCGTTGGTCCACAGCGAGGTGGCCGAGCCCTGCCAGGTGTCGCCGCCGTCGAGCAGCAAGGCGCCGGGGCGGCTCGCCTTGAGCCGCTTCACCAGCGTGGCCAGGTGCGCAAACCCACCCACGCGCCCGTAGTGGCGCGAGGCCTTTTCGAAGTCGAGGCAGGTGTAGGCATGCGCCATCGCGGTGCCGGGCCGCAGGCCAGCCGCTTTCAGCAGATGCTCACCTACCCGATGCGGCCACTGCCCTTGCATGCTGCCGATGCCGAGGTTGACGCTGGGCTCGCGGAAGTAGATCGGCTTGAGCTGCGCATGGCAGTCGGTCATGTGCAGCAGCGAGACATTGCCAAAGGACGGCAGCTCGTACAGAGCGTTCTCGGCGGTGGCCGCGTCGGCGTCGGCAAACCGACCGAGCGCCATGCCCGCGGCCGTGGCAGCGGCCATGACCTGGAGGAAGTCGCGCTTGGAAAGATTCATGATTCAGCAATCAACGATATTCGATTCGAGCTGCCGCCACCGCCCGGGCCTGCATCAGCGCAGACTCGGGTGTGAGGAACTCTATTGATTGACCGGCGATTTCGGGTCGAGCAGCAGCGCCATCAGGTGCTTGAGCTGCTGTTCGTCGAGCAGCTTGGCGTGGCCGAAGCGTGGCATGTTGGAGCAGGCGGCGTAGGCCTTGCTGTTCCAGAGCTTGCCCCAGGTGTACTGCACGATGGCCGCCGAAGCCGGGTCGGCCACGTTGTTCACGCCACGCTGCTTGCCGTAGTTCCAGAGCGAAGGCCCGATGGTTCCGAAGGAGATTTCCTTCTTGTCGATCTGGTGGCAGTTGTAGCACTGGGCGCCGTTCGCGGTGGGGGCTGCGCTGCGGTCAGACCAGGTCATGCCGCGGCCGTTCTGGGCCAGCTTTTCGCCTTCGCGCCAGTCGCCGAGGTACTGGCCGCCCGCGGGCCACTGGATGGTGGCCAGCGCCTGAGCCTCGACGCGTTTGGCAAGGTCTTCGGCAGGGGGTTTTTCGCCCGAGCAGGCGGCCTGGCCAAGGTCTTGCTCGAGCCGGTCGACCTTGGCGATGCCCTGGTCGCGGAACGACGACTTGATCATCGCCAAGGCTTGCGCGTCGAGTTCGGCGGAGGACGGCACGCTGGCGCAACCGGCGGCGATCAGCGCGGCGGCGAGCACGGCGCTGGCGATGAGAAGGTGTTTTCTTTGCATGATGGGGCTTCGCGTCTGGCAGATCAGTGATCGGGAATCAGCGCTTCAGGGCCGGCGCGATCGACACGGCGCCTTGGGCATTCACGCCCATGTAGACGCCCAGCGCGATCGTGACTTCAGAAGCGTAGCCTGGGTAGGGAAAGCGCTGCTGGCGATAACAGTCGTTCAGGCGGCGTTGCATGCTCCACATCTGGCCATTCGACACCCGGTAGGCCGGCCATGCCGCGAAGCCGATGCCGTCGCCCGGGTTCTTCGTCAGGTTGGGCAGGTCTTGCAGTCGGATGCGCTTGCCCGACTCTCCATGGCAACTGGCGCAGGAAAAATCCATCGGCCCACCACGAAAGAAGAACGCGCGCTTGCCGATTTCATAGAAGCGTTTCTCTTCGACGTGCTGTTGCGGCAGCGCCAACTTCTGGCCGCGCGATTCGGCCGAAACCCACGCCGCCAAAGCCGCGAGCGTGGCCTGCTCGCCCTTGTCGAAGCCGGTCTTGGCAATGTCTGCAGCGTTGAATCCTTGCAGCGTTTCCATGCAGGTCAGCAGCCTCGACTCGAGGTCTTGTACGCGCTGGGTGTCGGTGAACCAGCGTGGCATCTGCACCCAGGCGCCTTTGACGACGCCGGGGCCCAGGCCCAGGTCGCAGCGCTGCAGTGTGGCCTTCTTCGGGCCGCGCGGCGTGTTCCAGAGCTCTTCGCCCTTGGCCTCGAACAACTCGGCCGGGTTGCCGTCTTCGAGCATCTTCCGGTATTCGGCAATGCCGTCTGCGGCCGACTTCTGTTGCGCCGGTGCACCGACAGATGCCACCAGTGCGAGAGCGGCGATGATCGTGCTGAAAGGCTTCATGTCTCCACTTTCCTTAGGGGCCCGGAGGTGGGCCGAGAACGGGGCAGGGCGCACCGGCGGGCGCGCGGATCAGGCCAGTGGTCAGGTGACGGTGGCTTCATCGGTGCGAGTGTCGCCCTTGTTGTCTTTCCAGGTGATGGTGACCTTGTCGCCGGCCTTCGCACCCTTGACGGCGAATTGCAGGAAGGGGTTCTTCGACACCGAAGGCCCCCACTCGGCGCTGAGCACGGGCTTGCCGTTGAGTTGCGCGCTCACCTCCTGGATGTGCCAGGCGGGAATGAGCTTGCCGGCCGCGTCTTTGCGCAGGCCGGTTTCCATTTCGTGGCTCATCAGCACACGGACGGTGGCCTTGTCGCCCGCCATTTGCGCGCGAATGCGCATCGGATCTGCCATGTTGATTCTCCAGAGTGTTCGTGAATTCGGGCCGGGGTGGGTGTGTTCAGCCGCCGCAACCGCCGAGCGTGACCTTGATTTCCTTCTGAGCGAAAAGCACCTTGCCGTCGGCCATCATGGCCACGGCGATGACGTTGGAGGTCTGGCCCATCTTCACGCGGGTCAGGAAGTTCGCTTCGACCGCGTCGGTCACGTCGAACATCGCCGACAGCACGCTCGGGTTCTTCTCGACCAGGATCAGCAGCTTCTTCACGCCGGGAAGTGCGGTCGAGACACCGACCGGAACGACCGCGCCGTTCTCGGCGATGTCGGGCCCGGTGATCGTGACGTCCTTGCTTTCTGCGGGAGCGTTGCCGCCCAGCACCTTGACGAGTTCGGCCAAAGTCTTGACATCGAACGCCGTGGCGTTGTAAGCCGCCAGCGCCTGCTGCGGCAGCAAGCCCGCGCTGGCCAGCAATGCGGCCACCGTGGCGGAACGGGTGAGCATCTCTCTGCGGTTGAACATCGGTGTCTCCTTCATGCGTATACGGTAATGAATCGCGGCTGCTGCCTGAAGCGGGCGAACCCGCACGGAACGGCTATCTTTTCTTCGCCCCCGCCGCCAGCCACGAGGCGATGAGTTTGGCATCGGTGTCCGTCAGGGCTTGCGGGGGCATGGCCATCGTGCCCCAGACGCTTTGCCCACCGGAGCGGATCTTCCCCGCAAGGTAGGCTTGTGCGTCGGCGCGCCCGGCGTACTTGGCGGCGATTTCGCGGAAACCGGGGCCAACGATCTTCGCATCGGTGCCGTGGCAGGCCGTGCAGGCGTGCTTCTGCGCCAGTGCCAGGGCCGCTGTGGCCGCATCGTCGGCAGCCGCGCTCGGCGCTGCCGCCGTGGCCACAACGGCCGCCGCTTCCGCAGCAGGGTTCGCAGCGGCGGGCACGGCCGTGTCGGCGCCACGCTGCGGGCCGACCCTGCGTTGTTGCTCGGCCAGGTTGCCGTGATTGCTGCGCGCGAAGTCGGGCAGGAACGACACCACCCTGGGCTCGGCGGCGCAATCCTTCATGCAGGCCACGGCTTTGACGTCGGGCTTGCCGCCGTTGCCCATGCCTTTGCCGGGCCACAGGCCGTGGTCGGTGGTCGTGCCGTTGCGGTTGGGCAGCCGTTGCTGCACCTCGGCGATGGTGGCGTCAGACAGCGTGAAGCCGTCTGGCACCACGCCGCCCAGGTTGAGCAGATACGCCGTCACGGCGTAGACCTCGTCGGTCGACAGTGACTTCGGCTGGTTCCACGGCATGGCCCGGTTGATGTAGTCCCACAGTGTTGAAACCGTGGAAACCTTCATCAGCGTGGTGCGGCCCGGAAAACCGTTGTCGTTGAGGTGGGCAACCCGCCCGGTCTTCACATCGTCTTTTGTCGTTCCGCCAACGAGCGGCGAGAAGACCTCGTTGCTTTCGCCAAAGACGCCGTGGCATGAAGCGCACTTGGCCTCCCAGACGTCCTGGCCCTTTGCCACTGAACCCGAGCCTTTGGGCAGGCCTTTGAAGTCGGGCCGCACGTCGATGTCCCAGGCTGCCACTTCTTTCGGCGTGGCGGCGCGGCCGATGCCGGCATACGCGGTCTGCGCTGTCGCGCTGGCGCTGGCGATTGCCACCAGCGCCGCGGCCAGCGCGCCCGCCCACGAGCGCGACGAGCGCAGCCGCTGCCGGCGCGGGCGGTCAGGAGAGCTGAACATTCTTGACCTCGCCGCTTTCCTGCACGAGCCACGACTGGATCGCATTGTTGTGATAGACCGAGCGTGTGCCACGCACCGCGCGCAATTGTTTGTAGTTCGGCTGCACGTAGTTCGTGTTGTCGGTCGCGCGGCTCTGCACCAGGGCAGGCCGGCCGTCCCAGGACCAGTCGAGCGAAAAGCGCGTGAGGCACTTGTTCATCACCGGGCCTTGCAGGCGCGCGGCTTTCCAGTTGCGGCCGCCATCGACCGACACGTCGACCCGCGTGACCTTGCCGCGGCCCGACCAGGCCAGCCCGCTGATCTGGTAGTAGCCTTTGTCGAGCAGCAACTGCCCGCCGGAAGGCGTGGTCACCACGCTCTTGCACTCTTGCGTGCTGGTGTACTGGCGGTGCAGGCCACCCGGCTGCAGATCGACGTAGTGAATGACTTCGTCTTTTGTGCCATAGGGTTGGTCGCCGACCTCGATGCGGCGCAGGTACTTCACCCAGCTCACACCTTGCACACCTGGCACCACCAGGCGCAGCGGGTATCCCTGTTCGGGGCGCAGCATCTCGCCGTTCTGGCCATAGGCGACGATGACTTCACCACTCTCCACCAGTTCCATCGGAATGGTGCGTGTCATGCTGGAACCGTCGGCGCCTTCGGCCAGCAGGTAGCGGCCGCGCTTGTAGTCTGCACCTGCCATGTCGAGCAGAATTTTCAGTGGCACACCGGTGAATTCGCTGCAACTGAGCATGCCGTGGGTGTACTGGCAGGTGGGCACCGCCACGTTGCCCCATTCCATGCCCGTGTTCGCCCCGCATTCGATGAAGTGAAAGCGGCTCACCGAAGGCAGGCGCATGATCTCGTCGACGCTGAAGACCAGCGGCGTTTTCAGCATCTTGTCGTCGGAGCCGTTGATCATCAGGCGGTGCTTGGACGGGTCCACGTCCCACCAGCCCTGGTGGTGGCGCTCGAAGTGCAAGCCACTCGGAGTGACGATGCCGAAGAGGCTCTGCAGGGGCGCGAACGACACCGAGGCCTGCGCCGTCTGCGTCAGCCCGGGGCTGGGGCGTCGCTGCACGTTGGCCTCGAATTTCGACGGTTTGCCATACCCTTCGGTCGCAACCGCCTGACCGAGGCCCTTGCTGTGCGCGGGCAATTCCAGGATGTTCGGGTCACCGCCATCAGGCGGCGCTGGGCGGGTCTGGGCCAGCGAGGCTGGCGCGGCAACGCTGGCCAGCGCTGCTGCAAAAGCACCACGCACGAAGTCGCGGCGGCCCGTTTTCGCTTCGGCGAACACCGTGCGAACCGCATCGGGGTGAATGAAGTTTTCGGGGGCCTTGAGCAGGCGGCCGTGGCGTTGCGCTTCAGAACTCACTGCATCTCCTGGCTCGAATACGCCGAACAGAACGCCCGGCAGATCGAGCGCGGCTGTATATTGGAATATTCAATATTATGGATATTAGTGGTGCCGAATGAAATATCGACTGGTGCATACCCTCGGCGTTTTTTGCAACGCTTGCAGATGCTGTGCGGCGAACGTCTGGTCGCCACGCGCCGCAAGGGCAAGAATGCTGTCCGCGCACACTTCGCCGCAAGGAGCTTGAATGAACATCGACTGGAACCATTTCACTCCCTGGGCATCGCTGGCGGGCGGGGCGTTGATTGGCCTTGCCACCGCGCTCTTCCTGCTGGCCAACGGGCGCATCGCCGGCATTGCCGGCATCGTTGCCAGCCCGCTGCGCGCCTTGCTGGCCGGCACCGGCCTCGCTCCCGACCTGAGCCGCCTGTCGTTCATTCTCGGCCTGATGCTCGCGCCGTGGGCCTGGCGCCTGGTGGCGCCCATGCCGGTGCCGGTGGTCGATGTCGGCACGGCGACGATGGTGCTGGCCGGCCTGCTTGTCGGCGTGGGGGTGCGCATGGGCAACGGCTGCACCAGTGGCCACGGCGTGTGCGGGCTGAGCCGTTTCTCGGTGCGCTCGCTGGTCAACGTGCTGGCTTTCATGGGGGCGGGCGTCGTCACCGTTTTCGTGCTTCGGCACCTCGTTTGAGAAACATCATGAACCCTGTCTTTGGATTTTTCAGCGGTTTGATCTTTGGCATCGGGCTGATCCTGTCGGGCATGACCGAACCGCTGAAGGTCAAGGGGTTCTTGGATCTGGCCGGTTCCTGGGACCCGAGCCTCGGGTTCGTGATGGCCGGCGCGATCGCGCTGGCGGCGCTGGCATTCGCCCGGGCCCGGGGCCGTGAGCGTTCCTGGACCGGCACACTGATCGAGATTCCGGACGACCGCACGATCGACCGACGCCTGATCGCTGGTGGTGTGCTGTTCGGCGCAGGTTGGGGCATCGCCGGCTTCTGCCCCGGCCCCGCGCTCGTGGCACTGGGTAGCGGCATGGGTTCGGCGGGCATCTTCGTGGCCGCCATGCTGGTCGGCATGGTCGTCCACGACAAGCTGGAAAAGCCCGGCCGGGAGTCTTGATCGTGCTGATCTTTCGACAACTCTTCGATCCAACTTCTTCCACCTACACCTACCTGCTCGGTGACGGTGGCGAGGCCGTGCTCATCGACCCGGTCTTCGAGAAAGCACCGCGCGACATGGCGCTGCTGCGCGAACTCGGTCTGCGGTTGCTGGCCGCGCTGGACACGCATGTGCACGCCGACCACGTCACCGGCGCCTGGTTGCTGAAGCAGCGCTGCGGCAGCCGCATCCTGCTTTCCGAGGCGGCACAGGCGGCCAACACCGACCAGGCTTTGCGCCATGGCGATCGGGTGGCCTTCGGCAGCCGCCATCTGGAGGTGAGGGCCACGCCGGGCCACACCAACGGTTGCCTCACGTATGTGCTCGACGATCACAGCATGGCCTTCACCGGCGACGGCCTGCTGATCCGTGGCTGCGGCCGAACCGACTTCCAGCAAGGCAGCCCGGAACGTTTGTACCGCTCGGTGCATGAGCAGATCTTGTCCTTGCCGCCGACTTGTCTGCTGTATCCGGGGCATGACTACAAGGGCCTGACCGTCACGAGCGTGGCCGAGGAAAAGCGCTACAACCCGCGACTCGGCGGCGACGTGAATGCGGCGGACTTCGCGGGCTACATGAACAACCTGGGCTTGCCCCATCCGAAGCTGATGGACATGGCGGTCCCGGCCAACCTGCGCTGCGGTCGGCCCGAGGGCACCACCGCATTGTTGGCAGAGCCGGCATGGGCGGCCCTGACCTTCACTTTCGGTGGCATCTGGGAGATTCAGCCGGCCGCGCTGGAAGAGCGCGTCGCCAGCCACCAGGCCCCTGACATCCAGATCATCGATGTGCGTGAACCTCAGGAGTTCACCGACGCGCTGGGGCACATCCGCGGCGCCCGGCTCCTGCCCTTGTCGGAGCTGTCAACCCGTATCGGCGAGATTGATCGAGACCGACCGGTGGTTGCCGTTTGCCGCTCGGGTGCACGCTCAGCGCAGGCAACGCTGATGCTGCAGCAGGCCGGGTTCGAGGACATCGCAAATCTCGCCGGCGGGATGCTGCGCTGGCGCGCCGAAGCCATGCCCGTTGAAGAAGGGTCGATCTGAAGCGGCGGCACCCTGGCGACTGGGTGCACCGCAGTTCATGGGGTCTGCCGCGTTCGATGATCTGTCGAATGCGTCAGGGGCACCACAGCGAGAGACCCTGTCCGGCCTCTTGCGTCGAAAGCAGCACGCGGCCGGGCCCGGTCAGCGTTCAAGCCGCTCGATGCCGAGCGACTTCAGCACGTACTTTTCGTAGATCGGCTCAGACGTGCCGTATTTCATCTTGTACATGAAGTACTTCTCGTAGCCCACCTTCGCCAGGTGCACCCACTTGCCCTTCTTGAACCAGTTGACGTTGCGTGGCGGGATCTGCGGCATGGCCACGAACGCGGCACCGGTGTCGCCCATGTCGGCCAGGCAGATCGCATTCCACGTGCCTTTGGCTGTGGCAGGTTGCCCAGCGATTTCGCTCGCGATGTTGTGCACGATCGCGGTGACCATGGTCTCGATCATGTAGCCGGTCTTGGGTGCGCCGGTGGCCACCGGCGTCACCTCGACGGGCGGGATCGCCACGCACACGCCGGCCGAGAAGATGTTGCGGTATTTCTTGCTGCGCTGGTACTCGTCGATCAGCACGAAGCCGCGCGGGTTGCACAGACCCTCCACCGCAGCGACCGCGTCGACGCCCTTGAAGGCGGGCAGCATCATGCTGAATTTGAAGGGCAGTTCGTGCTCCTTCTTCGGCTGGCCGCCTTCGTCCAGCTCGGTCACGAACATCTTGCCCGCTTCGACCTTCGTCACCTTGGCGTTGGTGATCCACTTGATGTCGTTGTTGCGAAACTCGCTTTCCAGCATCGACTTGGAGTCGCCCACGCCACCCAGACCCATGTGGCCGACGTAGGGTTCGCTGGTCACGTAGGTGATCGGCACCTTGTTGCGAAGCTTGCGGCGCTTGAGGTCGGTGTTGAAGATGAACGAGAACTCGTAGGCCGGGCCGAAGCACGAGGCGCCGGGCATGGCGCCAATCACGGCCGGCCCCGGGTCCTGCAGGAACTGCTGGTATTGCGCCCAGGTTTTCTCGGCATGATCGACCGTGCAAATTGACTGGGTGTGGCCCGCAGGCCCGGCACCGGGCACTTCTTCGAACGAGAGCTTGGGGCCGGTGGTGATCACGAGGTAGTCGTAGGCCAGGCGGCTGCCGTCGGCGAGTTCGAGCGCGTTGCCTTCGGCGTCGATGCGCTGTACCTGCTGGGCCACGAACTCGATACCCTTCTTCTCGAGATGCGGGCGCAGCGGGAAGGTGATGGTCTCGCGCTCGCGCCAGCCCACCGCCAGCCAGGGGTTAGAGGGCACGAACTGGAAGTAGTCGACCGCGTTGACGACGGTGATGCGGTGCGTCGAGTCAAGCAGCGCGCGCAGCTCGTAGGCTGCGGGCATGCCGCCGATGCCGGCGCCGAGGATGACGGTGTGTGCCATGGTGGTCTCCTGTTCAGGGTTGAGAGTTCAAGGTGAGGCCGCGGCCAGTTCGGCATTGACCGAACGCAGCGCGGCTTCGTCGAGTTGCCCGACCAGTGCGGCCAGGCGCAGTCGATCCAGCAGCAGACCCACGCGGCCCTGGGCCAGCGCGAGTTGCGCGGAAGCGCTGTCGTTCTCGGCATTGAGCAGGTCCAGCGTCGTGCGCTGGCCGACCTCGTGCCCGAGTTGCGTGGCGTCGCGACGTGACACGCTGGCGCTGAGGGCCTCTGCGAGGGCCTGCACCCGCTCGGCGCCGACGCTCAGGCCCAACCAGGCCGCGCGCACCTGCTGCGCCACCTCCTGTCGCGTGCGCTCGACCTCTGCCGCCGACTTGTCGACGAGGCGAATCGCCTCTTCCTGCTTGGCATCGCGGTAGCCACCGGTGAACAACGGCACCGACAGCTGGAGGCCGATCATGCGGTTGGTTCCGGTGTTGCTGGCCGACCCGAACTCGCCGCTGCCGCTCAGCCGGTCGCGACCCGCCTGGGCCACGAGTTCAACGGTGGCCGACGCGCGCAGGCTGTACTTGAGGGCTTCCTGCCGGGCGACCTCCACTGCCAGCAGTTGGCTGCGGATACCGGGGTTGCCGGCCTGCGCCTCGGTCAGCCAGGGCTCCAGCGGGCGCGAAGTCGTGCTGCCGGAGATGCCAGGCACGGTTGCGGGCAGGCGCGCCACCAGGGCGGTCGCCGGCAGGCCCGTGCTGTCGGCCAGCAGGTTTCGCTTGACCTGCACATCGCTCTCGGCGGTCAGCATCTGCGCGCGGACGCCGGCCAGGCGCGCACGCGCCTCGTGGGTGTCGGTGACCGGCACCGAGCCCAGCTTGAAGCGGTCCTGCGCCTCGGTGGTGGCGCGCTGCACCGCATCCAGCTGCAGCCGGAGCACGCGCAGCGTCTCTTCGGCCAGGGCCAGATCGAAGTAGCGCTCGGCGGTGCGCAGCATCAGCGCCTGCCCGGCCGCCTGCCATTCAAGATCGACCAGGTCGGCGGACAGTGACAGCTGCTGCTGCTGGGCCCTGCGCTGCGGGTTGTACAGCGGCTGGGTCGCGGTGACGGCCCAGCGACCCGAAGTGCCGTTGTTGACCGAGGTGCTGAAACCGACTCCGCTGGATTGGCCGAAGCCGGGCGCACTGAACTGCGCGCCGCGGGTGTCGGTGTCGTTGGTGGCCACGCCCATCGACGCGGTCAGGCCGACGTTCGGTTTCCACAGCGCCGCGGCCTGGTCGCGGCGCGGTTGCGCGCTTGCCTGTGCAGCGCGGCCGACCGCGTAAGCCTTGTCGTTCTGCACTGCAGCCTGCCAGACATCGAGCAGGTCGGCCGCGCTCGCCGTCTGAGCTTGGCAAGCCAAGGCCAGGGCCAGCGAAACGGTGAACGGGATGCGACGCATGCTGCTCAACACTTGCGTGCGTTCATGGCGCCACATGGGCCTGCACCCAGCGCACGAGGTCGCCTGCCATCATGGCGCCAGACTGGCGTGCCACTTCCTTGCCGCCGCGGAACAGGATCAGCGTCGGGATGCTGCGGATCGCGTAGGCCGCGCTCGCCCGCGGGCTGGCCTCGGTATCGACCTTGGCAAAGCGAACTTCAGGCAGCTGCGTGGCCGCATTCGCAAAGTGCGGCGCCATCGCCTTGCAAGGGCCGCACCAGTCGGCCCAGAAGTCCACGAGCACCGGCAGTTCGGTGCGGGCGATGTAGGCGGGCAGGGTGTCGTCGTGCAAGGCGAATGGCTTGGCCGCCATCAGCTCGGCGCCGCACTTGCCGCACACCGGCTGGTCTTTCACCCGCGCGTCGGGCACACGATTGGTCGCGCCGCAGGCAGGGCAGGCGAGGTTCACGATCAGGTCCCCGCGCGCGCGCCGAGCTTGCGCACGATGGTTTCCATCAGGCACCACTTCGTCAGTGCGCTCTGCAGGAGGTTGACGCCGACAAAAGCGGTGAAGGCGAGCCACCACTGGTTGACGAAGATCGGGCTGCCAGGGATGCCGAGGGCGAGCGACAGCAGGATGAAGGTGCCGGCGACGAGTCGAACGATTTGCCAGGAAGTCATGGTCAAGCTCCTTGAGTGGACGTGGTGGTGGAAGAAAGGGGGGTGGCCTCTGGCGCGTCGGGGTCGACGGACCCCGTGAGGGCCGAGAGCCGGTGGCGATACGCCATGTAGTAGAGGATCGGAATCACGACCAGCGTGAGCACGGTCGAGACGAAGATGCCGAAGATCAGCGAGATCGCCAGGCCGTTGAAGATCGGGTCGTCGAGGATGAAAAAGGCGCCGAGCATCGCCGCCAGGCCGGTCAGCACGATCGGCTGTGCCCGCGTGATGGCCGAGCTGACGATGGCCTCTTTGAAGACCATGCCCCCGCGCACCTGCAGGTTGATGAAGTCGACCAGCAGGATCGAGTTGCGCACGATGATCCCGGCCAGCGCGATCATGCCGATCATGCTGGTGGCGGTGTACTGCGCACCCAGCAGCGCGTGGCCCGGCATCACGCCGATGATGGTGAGCGGGATCGGCGCCATGATGATCAGCGGCGTGAGGTAGCTGCCGAACTGCGCGACCACCAGCAGGTAGATCAGGATCAGGCCGACGCCGTAGGCCAGCCCCATGTCGCGGAAGGTCTCGTAGGTGATCTGCGACTCGCCGTCCCATTTGATCGCGTAGTCGCGGTACGGGTCTTCGGGCTGGTGAATGAAGTATTCCTGCAGCGTGCCGCCGCCGGGTGTCGCGATCTTGGCGATGTCGCCGCGCATCTGGAACACGCCGTAGAGCGGGCTGTCGAGCGCGCCGGCCATGTCGGCGAC
>JBDTTU010000071.1:0-22449 GCA_039930465.1 Burkholderiales bacterium | reverse complement strand
GCAAGTGGCGGCGTATTTCCAGGCGCTGTCAGAACCGACGCGCCTGCAGATCCTCAACTTCCTGCGTCAGCAAGAGCGCAGCGTCGGCGAACTCGCGCAGCTCTGCGGCTACACCTCGGCCAACATATCGCGCCATCTCGCGCATCTGACCCAGCACGGGCTGGTCGCGCGCGAGAGCCGTGGCAACAGCGCCATCTACAGCATCGCCGACAAGTCGGTCTATGCGTTGTGCGACCTGGTCTGCGGCAGCATCGCCCGCAAGTTCGAGCGCACGGCGCAGGAGCGCTCGGCGTTCGTCACCCCGGTAACGAAGCGGGCGAGGGCACGCTGACCCAGCCCACCGAGGCACGCCCGCCAATGCCATGGCCCTATTCCCCGGCGGTCGGGCGCGAGAACTGCTCGAAGGCCTCGATCGCGCTGGCGGCATACATCAGCGACGGGCCGCCGCCCATGTAGGTCGCCACGCCCAGGGTCTCGTCGACTTCCTGGCGGCTTGCGCCGAGCTTGACCAGCGTCTGCACGTGAAAGCCGATGCAGGGATCGCAGCGAGCGGCCACGCTGAGCGCGAGCGCAATCAGCTCCTTGGTCTTGCGGTCGAGGGCGCCGTCGCTGGTGGCTGCGCGACCCAGTTCGCCGAAGCTCTTCATCACGTCGGGCGTGCTGGTGCGCAAGCTCGCAAGGCGGCCCGACACGGTCTGGGTGAGTTGACGGTAGTCGGTGGGCGGGCTGGACATGGCGTGGCTCCTGCGGGTGGATGGGCTGCGTGGTGGCGAGCGGCTCCAGGCCATGATCGCGGGCCGCCGGCTTCGTGGCATGACCCACGTCAAAGGTTGGCGCGGCCGGCTGACCGCTGATGTCGTGTTGCCACAGGTCGGCAGGCAAATTGCACCGAAGCGGGTGCATCATGTTCGCTCGATCACTTCGTCAGCCCGCCACATGAGCATCCGCCACCTCGATTCGATGTTCGACCCGCGCTCCGTCGCGGTCGTCGGTGCCAGCGGCCGCGCCGGCAGCGTCGGTGCGACGGTCTGGCGCAACCTGCGCGAAGGCGGGTTTGAAGGCGCGCGCTGGGCCCTGAATTCGCGCGCGCAGAGCATCGACGGAGAAGCCGTGTACACCGACGTCTCGAGCCTGCCCGAAGCGCCCGAGCTGGCCGTGATCTGCACGCCGCCAGCGAGCGTGCCGGGGCTGATCGACGCGCTCGGCGCACGCGGCACCCGCGCAGCCGTGGTGTTGAGCGCCGGGTTCGATGCCACGCTGCGCCAGGCCATGCTCGACGCCGCGCGAAAGCACCTGCTGCGCATCATCGGCCCGAACTGCCTGGGCTTGCTCTCACCCCACGCCCGCCTGAACGCCAGCTTCGCGCACGCCGGCGCGCAGCCCGGCTCGCTGGCCTTCGTCTCGCAGTCGGGCGCCCTGGTGACCGCGGTGCTCGACTGGGCCAATGGACGCGGCATCGGCTTCTCGCATTGCATCTCGCTGGGTGAACATGCCGACGTCGACTTCGGCGACCTGATCGACTGGCTGGCCACCGACGCCCGCACCCGGTCGATCCTGCTCTACGTCGAGTCGCTGAGCTCGGCGCGCAAGTTCATGTCAGCGGCACGCGCGGCGGCACGCAACAAGCCGGTGCTGGTGGTGAAGGCCGGGCGCTCGGCCCAGGGGCAGGCCGCGGCGGCCTCGCACACCGGGGCGCTGGCCGGCTCCGACCTGGTCTACGACGCTGCCTTTCGGCGCGCCGGCATGCTGCGGGTCGACACGCTGGCCGATTTGTTCGTCGCTGCCGAGACGCTGGCGCACTTTCGCGGCCTGCCGTCGGAGGTCGATGCCGAATGGCTCGAACGCCTGACGCTCGTGACCAACGGCGGCGGTGCCGGCGTGCTGGCGGCCGACGCCGCGGCGCTGGCGGGCGTGAGCCTTGCACCGCTCAGCGCCACGGTGCAGTTGGCGCTCGACGCCAAACTGCCGGCCAACTGGAGCCACGCCAACCCGGTCGACATCATCGGTGACGCTCCGGTGGAGCGTTATGTTCAAACCCTGACAACCCTGCTCGCCGAACCTGCGAGCGGCACCTTGCTGTTCATGCACGCGCCCACCGCCATCGTGCCCAGCACCGAGATCGCCGAGGCGCTGGTGCCGGTGGCCCAGGCCGCACCGGGCCGGCTGCTGGGCTGCTGGCTTGGCGACGCGGCGGTGCAGGGCGCGCGCAGCCGGTTCCGCGCGGCCGGCATTCCCTGCTACGACATGCCCGAAGAAGCGGTGCGGGCGTTTTCGATGCTCGTCACGTACCGGTGCAACCAGCAACTGCTGCTGCAAACGCCGCCGGCACGGCGCGAGCAGGCGCCGTTCGATGCAGCGCAGGTGCGCACACTGGTCGATGCGGTACTGGCTGAAGGACGCGAGATGCTCAGCGAGCCCGAAGCCAAGGCGCTGCTCGCGGCGGCAGGCGTGCCGGTGGTCGGCACGCGCGTGGTCGAACCCCGCGCCGAGGCGGCCGTGCGTGCCGCGCTTGAGATCGGCTACCCGGTCGTATTGAAGGTGCTCTCACCGCAGATCTCGCACAAGAGCGACGTCGGCGGCGTGGCGCTCGACCTCGAGAACGAAGCCGCGCTGCGTGATGCGGCGAATGCCATGCTGCTGCGTGTTGCGAGCTTGCGGCCGGACGCCACGGTGACCGGCTTCACGCTGCAGACGATGGTGCGCCGGCCGCAGGCGCTCGAGCTGATCGTCGGGGCCAGCGTCGACCCGCTGTTCGGGCCGGTGATCCTATTCGGGCAGGGCGGCACGGCGGTCGAGGTGGTGGCCGACCGCGCCATCGCGTTGCCGCCGCTGAGCGTGCCGCTGGCACGCGCGCTGATCGAACGAACCCGCGTGGCGCGGCTGCTCGCCGGCTGGCGCGACGTGCCCGCGGCCGATCTTGATGCGGTGGTCGCCACGCTGCAGGCGGTGGCCGAACTGCTGGCCGTGGAACCGCGCATCGCAGAGATCGACATCAACCCGCTGCTGGCCGACGCCAAAGGCGTGATCGCGCTCGACGCGCGGGTGCGCGTGAGTACCGCGGCCACCGGCGGTGCCGCGAACTTCGCGATCCTGCCTTACCCGGCCGAGCTGGCCGAGAAGTGGGACTGGCAAGGGCGCACGCTCACGGTCCGGCCGATCCGGCCCGAAGACGAAGCGCAGCACCGGGCCTTCCTGTCGCAGCTCGAGCCGGAAGACCTGCGCATGCGGGTCTTCTACAGCCGCCGCAGCATCGAGCACAGCGAGCTCGCGCGGCTGACCCAGATCGACTACGGGCGCGAGATGGCTTTCATCCTCACCGGGCTCACTGCATCGGGGACTGAAGAGACGCTGGCCGTGGTGCGCGCGCTGAGCGACCCCGACAACCACGACGCCGAATTTGGCATTCTCGTGCGCTCCGACCTCAAGGGGGGTGGCCTGGGCGAGCGCCTGCTGCGCAAGTTGATCGACTACTTGCGAGCTCAGGGCACGCGCCGACTCGTGGCCACCGTGCTCTCCGAGAACCACCGGATGCTTCAGCTGGCGAAGCTGCTCGGCTTCGAGTTCGATCATGAAAGCGCCGAGCCGGGCGTGCGCAGCATCCACCTGACGCTGAATTGACTGCGCTGCCGCGGCGCGCTGGCCGCTCGCTTTCTCAGTGCCGGGTTGGCGAACGGCTCTGGGCGGCGATGTGTTCGAAGTCGGCCTGGCACGCCGCACAGCGGGGTGCCGCCGGCTGGACCTGAAGGCGCGGCAAAGCAATCGGCTCGCCACAACCCGTGCAGTCACCGTACACACCCTGGTCGAGGCGCCACAGGGCGGCGTCGACCAGTTCCAGCTCGTCGCGGTCGCGCCGCTCCTGCGCGTCGTTCATCTCGCCGCGCTGATGCCGCTGGGCCGTCTCTTTCTGATCGGTGACATCGCTGGTGGGCGCCTGCGTGTCGGCCAGCACCGCCTGTTCGGCTGCGTGGATTTCAGTGCGCAGTTCGTGCTGCCGGTAGACGAGCATGTCGCGCAGCGCCGTGAGGTGGGTCTGGGTCGGCAGGTCCATGGTGAACGTCCTTTGATGTGGGGTGCGGGCCGCGCGTCTCAGTGAACCATCAGCACGGGCAGCGTCATGGACTCCAGCACCACGCGCGATGCGCCGCCGAGCACCCATTCGCGCGACCGGCCGTGGCCGTAACAACCCATCACCAGCAGGCCCGCACTTGTGTCGGCGGCCAGCGAGAGCAGGGCTTCGCCAACTTCGGCGTTGCCGAGCCCGTGCGGCACGATCGGTGCCGTCACGCCGTGCAAGCGAAGCCAGTGCGCCAGGGCCGCGCCGCGGTCTCCTTCGCCTTTGTCGCCTTCAGGCCGGCTCGCCACGTGCACCCGTGCGGCCTGGCGCAGCCAGGGCAGCGCCGCGGCCACCGCGCGCGCCGCTTCGCGGGTGGGTTTCCAGGCGACCAGCACGTCGGCTGCGGTCGCGCCGAAGTTTCCGATGAACGGCAGCACCAGAGTGGGCCGGCCGCTGTCGGTGATGAGCGATGGCACCAGGCGGGGCGGCAGGGCGCCGGTCAGCGAGTCGTTGGCATCGGCCTGGCCCAGCACGAGCAGGTCGGTGGTCAGGGCGCGTTGCAGCAAGGCCGCGTAGGGCGCGTTCCCGCCGTCGATCCAGGCAAGCTCGCCACCGCGGGCGGCCTGGTCGAAGCTGCTGCGTGCCCGCGAGGCCTGTTCGGCGTCGAGGTCGGCGAGCATCGACGCGGCATAGGCCATGGCGTCGCCGGCCAGCCAGGGTGTGGCCAGCAGCGAGGGCAACACGCCGTAGAGCGCGTTCAGTTCGGCGCCGTGCTGGCGGGCGAGGTCTTGCGCCAGGGCGAGCCGCGCGGCGGCGCGTGGCGATGCATCGAGGTGGACGAGGATGCTCTTCATGCTGACGGTGCTCCCGGGTGGTGGCCACCGTGCGGCTGCACGCTGACCATGAGCACCATTGAACGTCCGCAACGCGGCGCGCGGTTTGAGCAAGCTCAAGGTCCGCGCATGCGGGCGGCCCGCCTCAGGCGGCCACGCCGAGGATCACGCTCGATGCCTTGAACACCGCGGTGGCTGCAAGGCCTTCGGCCAGACCGAGCGCCTTCACGCTCTGGTTCGTGATGATGGCGGCCACGCTGCCGCCCCCCGGCAGTTCGAGCACCACCTCGGTGTTCACGGCGCCAGGCAGCACGCGCGTCACCGTGCCCGCAAGCTGGTTGCGGGCAGACAGGCGAACGTCGCCGGCTTGGGTCATCAACAGGATCGACGAAGCCTTCACCAGCGCAAACGCCTGGGTGCCGACTTCCAGCCCAAGATCGTTGCGGCTTTCGCGCGTGACGGTCGCCACGATGTGCAGACCGCCGATCACCTTGAGCTCGATCTCGTCGTTGATGGCGCCGCTGCGCACCGCGTGCACCGTGCCGGCAAACTGGTTGCGTGCACTGGTCTTCATGGCGATGCTCTCCATCAGTGAATAGTCGGCGGTCAGGCCTTGCGCCTTGCGGTTCAGCCGTTCCACGAAGCGCGCGTGCTCGGCCCGGATCAGCTCGAAGTTGTGCACCAGCTTTTCGCCGCGTGCCGTGAGCCGAGTCGAACCACCGCCCTTGCCACCGACCGTGCGCTCCAGCAGCGGCTCGCCGGCCAGGTTGCTCATGTCGTCTATCGCGTTCCAGGCGCCCTTGTAGCTCAGGCCCACCGACTTGGCGGCCTGCGTGATCGAGCCGACGCGGGCGATCTCGGACAACAGCGCCACGCGGCGCGCGCCGGCCAGGTTGTGACCGTCGAGGCTCAGCCAGACATCGGCGCCGACGCTGAGTTGCGCTGAGTTCGCCGCTGCCATGTCACACCACCTTGAGCCGTGTTGAAGAAGGCCGCAGCGAGGCCGCTGGCCGCTCGCAGATCATGCCCTCGCGCAGGTAGAGCGATTCGTCGCCGAACCACGCCAGGTCTTCCGGGTCGTGCGTGATCATCACGACGGGAATGTCGATGCGCTGCAGCAACTCGTCGAGTTCGCTGCGCATGCGCTCGCGCAGCTCGGGGTCGAGCGCCGAGAAAGGTTCGTCGAGCAGCAACGCGCGCGGCGAGTGAACCAGCGCACGCGCAAGCGCCGTGCGCTGGCGCTGGCCGCCGGAAAGTTCGCCCGGGCGCTGCGCCGCCACATCGACGAGTTCGAAGGCCTGCAGCCAGCGGTCGACGGCAGCGTCTTCGACGCGCGCCGACGGGTTGCGCAGCCCGTGCGAGAGGCCGAAAGCGATGTTCTGGCGCACGTTCAGCCGGGGGAACAGCGCGTAGTCCTGGAACAGGTAGCCGAAGCCACGCCGGCGTGCCGGAACGTCGATGCGCGAGGCTGCGTCGAAGAGCGTTTCGTCAGCGAAGCCGATGCGCCCGGTGTCGGGTTTCAGCAGGCCGGCCAGCGCCTGCAACGTGAGGCTCTTGCCGGCGCCCGACGGGCCGAAGATCACGGTGCGGCGAGCGCCGGTCTTGAAACGAACACGCAGCTCGAAGCTGCGGCGCTCGCTGCGCACGGTCTTGTGGATGTCGACGTCGAAGCTCATTTCATCGTTGCCTCGCAGGCGCCAGCCGGCCCGCGGCCAGCAGCACGACGATGCAGGTGATCGATGTGAGCACGACGAGGAAGTTGGCCACGTCGTCCTGCCCCGCCTGCACGGCTTCGTACACCGCGACCGAAAGCGTCTGGGTGCGGCCGGGAATGCTGCCCGCCACCATCAGCGTCGCGCCGAACTCGCCGAGCGAGCGTGCGAAGACCAGCAACACGCCCGCCAGAATGCCCGGCCAGGCCATCGGCACGGTGACGCGGAAGAACACCGCCCACTCGTTCAGCCCGAGCACGCGCGCCGCTTTTTCCAGTTGCGGGTCGACCGCTTCGAAAGCCGTGCGCGCCGACTTCAGCACCAGCGGAAAGGCGACGATGGTGGCGGCGATCACCGCGCCCTGCCAGGTGAAGATCAGGTTGATGCCGAAGCTGCTCTGCAGCCACCCGCCGAGCCAGCCGCGCTTGCCGATCACGACGAGCAGGTAGTAGCCCATCACGGTGGGCGGCAGCACCAGCGGCAGCGTCAGCGCCGCATCGACGAAGCTGCGGCCGAAGAAGTCGCGCCGCGCCAGCAACCAGCCCACCGTGACGCCGAGCACCAGGTTGATCGCAGTGGCCCAGCCGGCCACCTTCAGCGTCAACGCCAGCGTGATCCAGACCGATGCATCCATGCAGTTGCGCGACTACAGTTTTCCGAAACCGTAACGCGCGAGCACGGTCTGCGCAGCGGACGTGAGCACGAAGTCGAGGAACTTGCGCGATGCGTCGGTGTTCGGGCTGCCGGCGACTGAAGCAATCGGGTAGGTGATGGCAGTGTCGGTCGGCAGCGTGGCCACGACCTTGACCTTGTCTTTCATGATCGCGGCGTCGGTCGCATAAACGAAGCCGGCCTCGACTTCACCGCGCGCCACGTAGTCGAGCGCCTGGCGCACGTTCTGGGCGAACACCGCCTTCGGTTCGGCGGCAGTCCAGAGCTTCGCAATCTCCAGCGAACCCTTGGCGTAGCGACCCGCCGGCACGCTGGCCGGGTTGCCGATGGCGATGCGCTTGACTTCGGGCTTCTGCAGATCAGCTGCGCCCTTCAGGCCAAGCGTGCTGTCGGACGGCACGATCATCACGAGCGTGTTGGCGGCGAAGTTGCGGCGCGAAGCGGCTGCCAGCAGCTTTTGTGTTTCGGCGCGGTCCATCGTTTCCTGGTCGGCGGAGGCGAACACGTCGGCCGGCGCGCCCTTGGCGATCTGCGCCAGCAGCGAATCGGAGGAGCCGAAGTTGAAGACGACGTTCGTGCCGTGGTTCTGCGCTTCGAAGACCGGGCCCAGCTCCTTGAAGGCGTTGGTCAGGCTCGCGGCGGCCGAAACGGTGAGGTCTGCGGCGGTCGCGAACATCGAGGCGAGGGCGAGCGTAGCGGCAACGACGCTGCGGCAAAGGAGGGCAGAGAGCATGCTTGATTCGGGCCTTTGGGGAAGGCGCGAGAAGTTGGATCCGTTGCGCAATATAGCGCACTACATAACGCCGCTCCAACCTTGAAATTTCCTCGGCATGCCTGCGTCGCAGGTTCGGTCGGGCTCTGTCAGCGCTCGGCAATGTAGTGCTGCATCGTCACCGACTCTCCTTCGACGATGTAGGCACGAACGCGCAACTCGAGTTCCTGGTCCGTCTGCGTCGCCCGCGCGCGCTGGTGCAGGTAGTCGGCCCATGAGGTGACGATGAAACGCTCGACGTAGCGCGAAGGGTCGGCCAGGTCACGGTACAGGCGCCAGAAGGTCGCACCGTCGCGCCGCCGCGGCGCACGCAAGTGGCTGGCTGCTTCGAGGAACGCCGCGGTCGCTTCGGTGCGAATGCGGTAGCCGATCTCCACCGCCACCGGGCCGGCTTCCGGGTCAGGCTCGTGGAACACGAAGGAGTCTTCCCAGGGTGTGGCCGGTGTCACGTCGGAAGCCTGCCCCATGCGCAGCGCGAAGCGCCGCGCCAGCAAGATGCCTGCACCCATGCACGCTGCGGCGATGCACAAGGCGCCCGTCAGGCCCACGATGTCCGAGAGCGCGCCCCAGAAGGCCGAGCCGATCGCAAAGGAACCCAGCGCGCAGAGTGTGTGCAGCGCCGTGGCGCGTGCCCGCACCCAGGGCGGTGCGCTGGTCTGCGTGGCGGTGTTGAACGTGGTCATCACCGCCATCCAGGCCCCGCCGCCGAACACCAGCGCGGCGTAGACGAGCGGGCGCGAATGGGAGAACGCGGCAATCAGCATCACCCCGCCGAAGACGACACAGCCGGTGGCCACCAGCCGCTCGAGCCCGGCGCGCTCGCGCAAACGCCCGACGACCAGGCCGATGGTCACCGCGCCACCACCCAGGCAACCCATCAGCAGGCCGAAGCCGGCCGCGCCCAGGCCGAGCTGGCGCTGTGCGATCGACGGAAGCAGCGCCCAAAGCGCCGAGCCCGAGGCGCTGTAGGCGACAGTGCGCACCAGTTGCGCGAGGATGGCTTCCGAGTGGCGCGCGAAGCGCAGCGCGCTCAGCATGCCGCCCCACAGTCGTTCGGCCGGCAGGCGCGACGGCGGGTGCGGCTTGGGCGGCCAGCGCCGCACGCCGACCCACATCGCCATCGTGCTGAGCACGGCGATCAGGAAGATCCAGCCGGCGCCGGCGAGCGCGAACACCACACCCGCCAGCGCAGGCCCGACCGCGCGGGCGGCGTTGTAGGCGATCGAGATCGCGGTGATGGCCTGCGGCAGCTCGTCGCGCGGGACCGAGTCGCCGATGGCGGAATTCCAGGCCGGCGAGAGCAGGGCGGTGCAGCAGCCGGCGATGAAGATGAAGAACAGGAGCGTGCCGGCACCGGCCACGCCGGTCAGCACCAGCAAGGCCAGCGTCGAGGCGGTAGCCGCCTGCACGACGAGCGCCCCAAGGATGATGCGACGGCGGTCGGTGGTGTCGGCCAGCACGCCGGCCGGCAGTGCCAGCAGAAACATCGGCAGGAACACGGCGGTCTGCACCAGCGCCGCGAGAAAGGCCGAGCCGGTGAGCTCGATCATCATCCAGGCGGCGGCCATCGCCTGCATCGCGTTGCCGACGAAGTAGATGCCGCCGCTGGCCCACAGGCCGCGAAAAGAGGTGTGGCGCAGTGCGCTCCAGGTGCCGGGGCGAGGGGCGGGCGTGTCGGTGACCGTGGGCATCTTGCTGCCGATTGTCCACGGCTGCCGAAGTGCAGCCACCTGCCGCGCCTGCATCCGCCGGGAATACCCGAAAAGCCTTGCCCTTGCGCTGGGGCAGCACCGTCCGCTAAACTCTACCTACCGAGCGGTCGAATATGTTTGACGAAGTTCATGTGCCGCCGCCAACAGGCAAGCATTTTTTGGAGACACAGGCATGACAGACGCATTGGTGCTGGTTGCGCAGGAAGGCGCCGTTCGAACCCTCACGCTGAACCGGCCCAAGGCGCTGAACAGCTTCACGAGTGCCATGCACCTCGAGCTGGCAGCCGCGTTCGAGGCGGCGGCTGCGGATCCCGGCGTGCGCTGCGTGGTGCTCACCGGTGCGGGCCGCGGTTTCTGCGCCGGGCAAGACCTGGCCGACCCGGCGATGGCGCGCAGCGAAATACCCGGTGCGCAGCCGCCCGACGTTGGCAGCCTGATCGAGCGTTTTTACAAGCCGCTCGCCCTGCGCATCCGCTCGATGCCGGTGCCGGTGATCGCCGCCGTCAACGGCGTGGCGGCCGGTGCCGGTGCCAGCATCGCGCTCGGCTGCGACATGGTGATCGCGGCGCGCTCGGCGAGTTTCGTCCAGGCGTTCACGAAGATCGGTCTGGTGCCCGACGCCGGCAGCACCTGGTTGCTGCCGCGGCTGGTGGGCCGCGCCACGGCCCTCGGGCTGGCGATGACCGGCGACAAACTGCCCGCCGAACAGGCGCAGCAGATGGGCATGATCTGGCGCTGTGTCGACGACGCGATGTTCGCGGCGGAAGTCAACGCCGTCGCAGCCAGGCTGGCCGCGATGCCGGTGAAAGCGCTCGTCGCCACGCGTGCCAGCATCGACGCGTCGATGCACCTCGGTTTCGCCGAAGCGCTGAGCATGGAAGGCGAGTGGCAGAGCCGGCTCAGCGCCGCGCCCGACCACCTCGAAGGCGTGGCCGCGTTCATGGCCAAGCGCCCAGCCGTGTTCGGCGACCGCTGAGCGCAGGGTTCATCAATGGGTTACTCACTCAACACATCCACCATCGTCGCCGTGATCGGCGCCGGCAGCATGGGCGCGGGCATTGCGCAGCTCGCAGCGCAGTCAGGCCACAAAGTGCGTTTGTTCGACACACAACCCGGCGCTTCCGAGCGCGCCTTGGTGCGCATCGAAGACGACCTCGCTGGCGCGGTGAAACGCGGCAAACTCGACGCCGCCGAGAGCGCCAAGGTGCGCGAGCGCCTGACGGCGGTCGAGCGCATCGAAGCACTCGAAGGCTGTGGACTCGCGGTCGAAGCCATCATCGAAAAACTCGAAGTCAAGCAGGCCTTGTTCAAGCAGCTCGAACTGGTGCTGGGCGAACACGCCGTGCTGGCGACCAACACCTCGTCGATCTCGATCACCGCGGTGGCGCAGGCGTTGACGTTTCCGCAGCGCCTGATCGGCTGGCACTTCTTCAACCCGGCCACGCGCATGAAGCTGGTCGAGGTGATCTGCGGCGTCGAAACCGACCCGGCGCTGGCGCAGGAAATGCACACGCTGGGCAAGGCCTGGGGCAAGAGTTCGGTCGATGCGCCGAACGCGCCGGGCTTCATCGTCAACCGCGTCGCGAGGCCGTATTACGCCGAAGGGCTGCGCCTGCTCGGCGAACGCATCGCCGCGCCACAGGCCATCGACAAGCTGCTGCGCGAAGCCGGCGGGTTTGCGCTCGGCCCGTTCGAGCTGATCGACTTGATCGGGGCCGACGTGAACCTGTCGGTCACCGAATCGGTGTTCGAAGCGACCGGGTGGGACACACGCTATGCGCCCAACCTGATCCAGCAGGAGCTGGTGCGCGCCGGGCACTACGGGCGCAAGCGCGGCCGCGGGTTCTACGACTACCGCCATGGCGCGAAGATGCCGGCGGTCGATGTGGTGGTGCCGGCCGCCGAAGCGCCTGCCGTGTTCGCGGCCGACCCGGCAGGGTTGCTCGCGCCGCTGATTGAACGCCTGGTGAAAGCGGGGCTCGTGATCGCGACCGACCGGACCCTGGCACCCGAGACCATCCGCATCGGCGGCGCGGTGCTCGCGCTGACCGACGGCCGCACGCTGGCCGAACGTGCCGCTGCGCCGGCCGGGCCTTCGCTGCTGCTCGATCTGGCGCGCGACTTTTCGACCACCACGATGGTCGGTGCCGCCGGCAGCGCGCAGGCGCTCGGTGCGCTCGCAGCCGTGCTGCAAAACGCTCACATCGAAGTGGTCGCGCTGGCCGACGTGGCCGGGCTGGTATTGATGCGCACCGTGGCCTGCCTGGCCAACGAAGCCGCTGACGTGATGACCTGGGCGGGCGCCACCGCCGCCGACATCGACATCGCGATGCGCCTGGGCACCGCCTACCCGGTCGGCCCACTCGCCTGGGCCGATGCGGTCGGTGTGTCACGCATGGTCACGGTGCTGACCAACCTGCAGGCGCACTACGGTGATGCGCGCTACCGCCGCTCGCCCTTGCTCAGCGCCAGGCATTTCTCGAAAGCACGCTTTCATGGCTGACACCTTCACACCGCAGCAGATCGCCGAAGCGGTCGGCGCAGGCATGTTTGCGAAAGACCGCGCCTCGCGCGGCCTGGGCATGCAGATCGCGGCCATCGGCCCCGGAACCGCGCAACTCACGATGCGGGTGCGCGAAGACATGCTGAACGGCATGGACATCTGCCACGGCGGTTTCATCACCACCTTCGCTGATTCGGCTTTTGCGTTCGCCTGCAATTCCTGCAACGAACTCACCGTGGCTTCGGGCCTGAACGTCGACTTCACCGCGCCAGCCCGGCTCGGCGACCTGCTGACCGCGAACGCGACCGAAGTGCATCAGTCGGGCCGCACCGGCGTCTACGACGTCGACGTGCGCAACCAGCGCGGCGAGCGCATTGCCACGATGCGCGGGCGCTCCTACCGCATGAAAGGCCGGCCGGTCGTTCCGCTCGGCGCTTGAGAGACACACCATGCCCGTCAAACAACCCGCCCCCGGCGACCTGGAACCGATCGAACGCGCCAGCCGCGACGAGCTGCAGGCGCTGCAATTGCGCCGCCTGCAGTGGAGTCTGCAGCATGCCTACGACAAGGTGCCGCACTACCGCACGGCGTTCGATGCAAAGGGTGTGCACCCGCGTGACCTGAAGACGCTCGCCGATCTGGCGAAGTTCCCGTTCACCGGCAAGAAGGATCTGCGCGACAACTACCCGTTCGGCATGTTCGCGGTGCCGAAAGAGAAGGTCTCGCGGATTCATGCTTCCTCGGGCACGACAGGCAAACCCACGGTCGTCGGCTACACGAAACAAGACATCGACAACTGGTCAGATCTGGTCGCCCGCTCGATCCGCGCCGCCGGTGGCCGCCCTGGCGACATGGTTCATGTGGCCTACGGCTACGGCCTGTTCACCGGCGGTCTGGGCGCGCACTACGGCGCCGAGCGCGCCGGCTGCACGGTGGTGCCGGTGTCAGGCGGGCAGACCGAAAAGCAGGTGCAGCTGATCACCGACTTCGGGCCGCAGATCATCATGGTCACGCCGTCTTACATGCAGGTGCTGATCGAAGAGATGCGGCGCCAGGGCATCGACCCGAAAAGCACGAGCCTGAAGATCGGCATCTTCGGCGCCGAGCCCTGGACCGAAGCGATGCGCGCCGAGATCGAGACCAACGCCGGCATCGACGCGGTCGACATCTACGGCCTGTCGGAAGTGATGGGCCCGGGTGTGGCGAGCGAGTGCATCGAGACCAAGGACGGCCCGGTGATCTGGGAAGACCACTTCTACCCCGAGATCATCGATCCCGACACCGGTGAAGTCTTGCCTGACGGTGCCGAAGGCGAACTCGTGTTCACGACGCTGACGAAGGAAGCGCTGCCTGTCATCCGCTACCGCACCCGCGACCTCACGCGCCTGCTGCCACCCACCGCGCGCAGCATGCGCCGCATCGGCAAGATCGTGGGTCGCAGCGACGACATGCTGATCATCCGCGGTGTGAACCTGTTCCCGACGCAGATCGAAGAGATCGTGCTGCGCCACGGCCAGCTCTCGGGCCAGTACCAGCTCGTGGTCACACGCGCAGGCAAGCTCGACGACGTGGAAGTGCGCTGCGAAGTGCTGCCCGGCGTGAGCGCCTCGCGTGACGAGATCGCGCTGTGGATGCGTGAGCGCATCAAGACGCTGATCGGCATCACGACGACCGTGTCGGTCGGCGAGCCCGACACCCTGGAACGCACCCTCGTCGGCAAGGCCCGGCGTGTGGTGGACCAACGCAACAAGTAAGGAACGCAGCATGTACACGCAGGCGATGGACACGATGGGCAAGGATGCGGGCGACTCCAAGAAGCCGCTGCGTTCTGCCGAAGACATGCTGAACGAAGAGAAGTTCGAGGCCCGCATCGACGCCGGCGAATTCATCGAGGCGAAAGACTGGATGCCCGAGCACTACCGCAAGACGCTGGTGCGCCAGATCAGCCAGCACGCGCATTCCGAGATCGTTGGCATGCTGCCCGAAGGCAACTGGATCAGCCGCGCACCGACGCTCAAGCGCAAGGCGATCCTGCTGGCCAAGGTGCAGGACGAAGCCGGCCACGGCCTCTACCTTTACGCGGCGGCCGAGACGCTCGGCACCTCGCGCGACCAGTTGTTCGACGCACTGCACAGCGGGCGCGCCAAGTACAGCTCGATCTTCAACTACCCCACGCTCAGCTGGGCCGACATGGGCGTGATCGGCTGGCTGGTCGACGGCGCAGCCATCATGAACCAGGTGCCTCTGTGCCGCTGCTCTTACGCACCGTATGCACGCGCGATGGTGCGGGTGTGCCGCGAAGAAAGCTTTCACCAGCGCCAGGGTTTCGAGGCGCTGCTGACGATGATGAGCCACGGCACCGAAGCGCAACGAGCGATGGTGCAGGACGCGGTGAATCGCTGGTGGTGGCCGAGCCTGATGATGTTCGGCCCGCCCGACGCCGATTCGCCCAACAGCGAGCAGAGCATGCGATGGGGCATCAAGCGCATCAGCAACGACGACCTGCGCCAGAAGTTCGTCGACGCGACGGTCGAGCAGGCCAAGACGCTTGGCGTGAGCATGCCCGACCCCGAATTGAAGTGGAACGAAGCGCGTCAGCATGTCGACTTCGGCCCGATCGACTGGAGCGAGTTCTGGAGCGTGGTCAACGGCGACGGCCCGTGCAACCGCGAACGACTGGCCGCGCGCGTGAGAGCGTGGGACGACGGTGCCTGGGTGCGCGAAGCCGCGCTGGCCAACGCGCAAAAACACGAACTGAAGGAAGCGGCATGAACGCGACGGTGAAGAACGAATGGCCGCTGTGGGAAGTGTTCGTGCGCAACAAGTCGGGCCTCGACCACAAACACTGCGGCAGCCTGCACGCGGCCGACCCGAAGATGGCGATCCAGCTCGCGCGAGACGTGTACACGAGGCGCCAGGAAGGCACGAGCATCTGGGTCGTGCGCTCGGACCAGATCGTCGCGTCCGACCCCGGCGAGAAGGCGATGTACTTCGACCCGATGGAAGACAAGGTGTACCGCCACCCAACCTTCTACGAGCTGCCCAAGTCGCTGGACCACATGTGATGCAAGCCTCGATCAAAGTTTCTCGCGACCCTGCCGTGCAGTACCTGCTGCGCCTGGGCGACAGCTGCCTGATCCACGCGCAGCGCCTCGCCGAATGGTGCGGGCACGCGCCGGTGCTCGAAGAAGACATCGCGCTCAGCAACATGGCGCTCGACCTCGTCGGCCAGGCGCGCGCCGTGCTCACGCGTGCTGGCGAGCTCGAAGGCGCTGGCCATGACGAAGACCAGCTCGCATTTTTGCGTGACGAGCGCGACTACCTGAACCTCACGCTGGTGGAGTTGCCGCGAGGCGACTTCGCGGTGACGGTGCTGCGCAACTTCGCGATGGCGACCTTGTTGAAGCTGCTGTGGCAGCGCCTGCAGGAATCGAACGATGCCGAACTGGCGGCCATCGCCGGCAAGGCCGTGAAGGAGGCGCGCTACCACCAGCAGCATGCCGGCGACTGGTTGCTGCGCCTGGGCGACGGCACCGAAGAATCCGCGAAGCGCGCGAACGCGGCGCTCGAACTGCTGTGGCCGTATGTGGCCGAGATGTTCGAGGCCGATGCGGTCGACGAACAGGCGGCCAGCACCGGCCTGGGCCCGCGCTGGGCCGACCTTCGCGAAGAGTGGATGGCCGAGGTCATGCCCGTTCTCGCGGAAGCGAAGCTCAAGCCACCCGCCGACCGCGCTTTTCGCAGCACCGGAAAAGTGGGGCGCCACAGCGAGCACATGGGCTTCATCCTGGCCGAGATGCAGCACCTGCAGCGTGCTTTCCCCGGCGGCGTGTGGTGAACGCGGTCGTCGATCTTGTGGAAACAACCGACGAGCGCCTCGCCCGCGCCTGGGCCGTGCTCGACACCGTGCTCGACCCCGAAGTACCGGTCGTCTCGGTGCGCGAGCTCGGCATCCTGCGCGATGTGCGCGTCAACGCCGAAGGCCTGACCGTCGTGCTCACGCCGACCTATTCCGGCTGTCCGGCCACCGAGCTGATCGAGCGCAATGTGGTCGATGCGCTGGTCGCCGCCGGCTTCGGCCCGGTGCAGGTGCAGATGCAGCGCGCCCCGGCCTGGACGACCGACTGGATCACCACCGAGGGCCGTCGCAAGCTGCGCGAGTACGGCATCGCGCCGCCGGGCCCGGCCGACGCGTCGCAAGGCGTGACGATGCGTTTCATGCCCCGCCTGAAAGCCACCGCGCTGGCCTGCCCGCGCTGCGAGAGCATGAACACCGAGCGCCTTTCGGCGTTCGGCTCGACGGCCTGCAAGGCCACGTACCGCTGCCTGGCCTGCGGTGAACCCTTTGAACACTTCAAGCCGATCTGATGAGCCTGCACTTCCACCCGTTGCGCGTCAAAAGTGTCGTGCCTGACACCGACGAAGCCGTGATCGTTTCGTTCGACGTTCCCGAATCGCTGGCGCAGGAGTTCCGCTTCACGCAGGGCCAGCACCTGACCTTGCGCGAAACGCTGGGCGGCACCGAAGAGCGCCGCTCGTATTCCATCTGCGCCGGGGTCGACGATGGCGAGTTGCGCGTCGGCGTGCGCAAGGTGGCGGGCGGGCGCTTTTCGACCTGGGTCAACGAATCGCTGAAGACCGGCCACACGGTGCAGGTGATGGCGCCCGAGGGCCGCTTCTTCGTGGCGCTCGACCCGGCCGCGAGCCGGCACTATCTCGGCATCGCCGGGGGCAGCGGCATCACGCCGATCCTGTCGATCATGAAGACGGTGCTGGCACGCGAGCCGCTTTCGACCTTCACGCTGATCTACGGCAACCGGCGCCAGAAGTCGACCATGTTCAAGGAAGAGATCGAAGACCTGAAGAACAAGTACCTCACCCGCCTTTCGCTGCACATGGTGTTCTCCCAGGAGCAGATGGACTCGGTGCTCGGCAATGGCCGCCTGAGCCGCGCCAAGATCGGCGAATTCTTTGGCGGCCTGATCGACCCGAAGGGCGTGGACCACGCGTTTGTCTGCGGCCCGTTCGGCGTGAACGACGAAGCCGAGGCGGCATTGCTCGCCGCCGGCATCCCGCCTGAGCGAATCCACATCGAACGCTTCGGCATTCCGCTGCCTGAAGGCGGTGCGCCGGTGAAACAGCAAGCGCGCGAAGGCGATGCAGCGCAGGCGCGCATCGTGATCGTGCGCGACGGGCTGAGCCGCGAGATCGACTTTCGCAGCGAACACCCGAGCATCCTCGACGCCGCCGCCGACGCCGGCCTGGAAGTGCCGTTCTCGTGCCGATCGGGCGTGTGCTGCACCTGCCGCGCCAAGCTGCTCGAAGGCGAGGTGCGCATGGAGCGCAACTTCGCGCTCGAGAAGCACGAAGTGGCCGCCGGTTTCATCCTCACCTGCCAGGCGCACCCGCTGACCGATCGGGTCGTGCTCTCCTTCGACGAGCGCTGAAGCCATGCCCCGCGGACGCGCCCCCGGCTACGACACGCAGCGCGAGCAGATCCTCGCGCGCGCGGCCGAGCTGTTCGCGAAACAGGGTTACACCGCCACCTCGATGAACCAGGTGGCAGAAGCCTGCGGCGTGTCGAAACCGTCGCTCTACCACTACGTGCGCGACAAGTACCAACTCCTGTTCGAGATTGCCGACGACCACATCAGCCGCCTGAAGGCGCTGGTGGCTGAAGAGCAGCCCGCGGCACTCTCGCCCGAAGCGAGCGTGCGCCGCCTGATCGAACGTTTTCTCGAAGCCTATGCCGGCGCGCAGGCCGCGCACCGCGTGCTGACTGAAGATGTGAAATTCCTCGAACCCGCCGACCGCAAGCGCGTGCTCGACGGCGAGCGCGCGGTGGTGGCGGCGTTTGCCGATGCGATCACGCTGGCAAGGCCCGAGCTGCGAGAGGTCGAACTCGACAAACCGCTGACGATGTTGCTGTTCGGCATGATGAACTGGATGTTCACCTGGTTGCGCCCGCGTGGCGCCTACACCCATGCGCTGATGGCACCGGTTGTTGCCGACCTGTTCTTCGGTGGCCTGAACGCGGTGCGGCTTGACGCGCTCGAGCCGCCGGCAGCCGCCGTGCCGAAGCGGCGTGCGGCGGTCAAGCGTGCCGCGTGAACTTTCGTTCGCCAATTCGCCCTGAAACCCTGATTCCAATTTCGCAACGGAGACACCCATGAAACTCGACAAGACCTTGTTCGCCCTTGCGGCCCTGTGCGCCGCCACGCTGACGCATGCCGACGTGAATGTCGGCGTCACGTTGTCGGCCACCGGCCCGGCGGCGTCGCTCGGCATTCCGCAGAAGAACACGATCGCGCTGATGCCCACCAGCATCGGCGGCCAGAAGGTCAACTACATCGTGCTCGACGATGCTTCCGACACCACCCAGGCCGTGAGCAATACGCGCAAGCTGATCACCGAGAACAAGGTCGACGTGATCCTGGGCTCGACCGTCACCCCGAACTCGCTGGCGATGATCGACGTGGTGGCCGAAGCGCAGACGCCGATGATCTCGATGGCCGCATCGGCGCGCATCGTCGAGCCGGTCGACGCCAAGAAACGCTGGGTCTTCAAGACGCCGCAGAACGACATCATGATGTCGCTTGCCATCGCCACCAGCATGGCCAACACGGGTGTCAAGACGGTCGGGTTCATCGGCTTCGCCGACGCCTATGGCGAGGGCTGGTACAGCGAGTTCAACAAGGTCGCGGCACTGAAGGGCCTGAAGGTCGTGGCGAGCGAGCGTTATGCACGCACCGACACCTCGGTGACCGGCCAGGTGCTCAAGCTGATCGCCGCCAACCCCGACGCGATCCTGATCGCTGCCTCGGGCACGCCGGCCGTGCTGCCGCAGCGCACGCTGAAAGAGCGTGGTTACACCGGCAAGTACTACCAGACCCATGGCGTGGCGAACAACGACTTCCTGCGGGTCGGTGGCAAAGACGTGGAAGGCACGCTGCTGCCGGCGGGACCGGTGCTGGTGGCTGCGCAACTGCCGCCGAATCACCCGGTGAAGAAGACAGCGCTGGAGTACGTGGCCAAGTTCGAAGCGATGTACGGCAAGGGTTCGACCTCGACCTTCGGCGGCCACGTGTGGGACGCCGGCCTGTTGATGCAGTCGGCCGTCGTGATCGCGCTGAAGAAGGCGCAGCCCGGAACGCCCGAGTTCCGTTCGGCCTTGCGCGACGCTCTGGAAAAGACCAAGGAACTGCACGGCGCGCACGGCGTCTTCAACATGTCGCCGACCGACCATCTGGGCCTGGACCAGCGCGCGCGCGTGATGGTGAAGATCGAGAACGGCGCGTGGAAATATCAACCATGAACACGCTGCAAAGCCTGATCGCCGGGCGCTGGCTCGGCGCCGATGCGGGCGTGCCGCTACACAGCGCTGTCAACGGCAGGTTGATCCATCACACGCACACTGAGGCGATCGATTTCGGCGAAGCTGTGGCGTTCGCCCGCGGTACCGGCTTGCCTGCTCTGATGGCGATGGACTTTCAGCAACGCGCCGCGCGGTTGAAAGCGCTGGCCGCTTACCTGAACGAACGCAAGGAGCAGCTCTACGCGATCTCGGCGCACACCGGCGCGACGCGCAGCGACGGCTGGATCGACATCGAAGGCGGCACCGGCACGCTCTACGCCTATGCCGGCATGGGCGGAAGCGAGTTGCCCTCGGGCAACCTGATCCACGAAGGACCGGCAATGGTGCTGGGCAAGAAGGGCGGTTTTGCCGGCACGCATATTTTGGTGCCACGCGGTGGCGTGGCGGTGCACATCAACGCCTTCAACTTCCCCGTCTGGGGTCTGCTTGAAAAGTTCGCACCCAGCTTTCTGGCCGGCATGCCCTGCATCGCCAAGCCGGCCACGGCCACGAGCTACCTGACCGAGGCGGCGGTGCGAATGATGTTCGAATCGGGACTGCTGCCGCCCGGCAGCCTGCAGCTCGTGATCGGCGGCACCGGCGACCTGCTCGACCGCCTTCAGGGGCAAGACGTGGTCACCTTCACCGGCTCGGCCGACACCGCGGCGAAGCTGCGCACGCATCGCAATGTGGTCGCGCAGTCGATCCCCTTCAACGCCGAAGCCGACTCGCTGAACTGCGCGATCCTCGGCCCCGACGTGTCGCCCGACGACGAAGAGTTCGAACTCTTCGTCAAGGAAGTGGCGCGCGAGATCACCACCAAGGCGGGGCAGAAGTGCACCGCGATCCGGCGCGCGATCGTGCCGCGCCAGCACATCGACGCGGTGGCCACGAAGCTGCGCGAGCGGCTGGCCAAGATCAAGGTCGGCGACCCGGCCATCGAAGGTGTGCGCATGGGCGCGCTGGCTTCGAAAGACCAGCAGCGCGACGTGGCCGAGCGCGTGGCGTTGCTGTCGCAAGGCAACGAGATCGTGTTCGGCGCGGCCAATGGTTTTGCGCCGATCGGCGAGGGCGTGGCGAACGGCGCGTTTTTCGCGCCCACGCTGCTGCTCTGTCGCGACGCTTTGCGCAACAGCGCGGTCCACGACGTGGAAGCCTTCGGCCCGGTCAGCACGTTGATGCCTTACGGTGATCTCGACGAGGCGCTCGCGCTCGCCGCGCGTGGCAAGGGCAGCCTCGTCGGCACGCTGGTGACGCACGACCCGAAGGTGGCGGCGAAGGCCATTCCTGTGGCGGCGGCGTGGCATGGTCGCCTGTTGATCCTCGACCGCGAAGCGGCGGTCGAATCGACCGGCCACGGCTCGCCGCTGCCGCAGCTCAAGCACGGTGGCCCGGGCCGCGCCGGCGGTGGTGAAGAGCTGGGCGGCATCCGCGCTGTGAAGCACTACTTGCAGCGCGCAGCGCTGCAGGGCTCGCCGACGATGCTGGCGGCGGTCACGGGCGAACATGTGCGTGGCGCGACGCTGCATGAGAGCGAAACACACCCGTTTCGCAAGCACTTCGAAGAATTGCAGATCGGCGACTCGTTGCTGACGCACCGGCGCACCGTGAGCGAGGCCGACCTGGTGAACTTCGGCGGCGTGTCGGGTGACTATTTCTACATGCACTTCGACGAGGTGGCCGCGAAAGAATCACCGTTCGGCAAACGCATCGCCCACGGCTATTTCGTGTTGTCGGCGGCGGCCGGTCTGTTCGTCTCGCCGGCACCCGGCCCGGTGCTCGCGAACTACGGGCTTGACACCTTGCGCTTTGTCAAGCCGGTGGCCATTGGCGACACGATCCGCGCGCGCCTCACCTGCAAGCGCAAGACCGACCGCAACAAGAAGGACGCCAACGGCCAAGGGCAGGGCGTGGTGGCCTGGGACGTCGAAGTGACGAACCAGAACGACGAGCTGGTCGCCAGCTACGACATCCTGACGCTGGTGGCCAAGCGCGCGGCTTGAAGGCCTGGAAGACTCGGAGGTTCATGTGGCACGCAGAACAACACGCAGGATTTTTTTGGCTGCCGGTGGCAGCGTGGCCGCCAGCCTGACGGCATGCGCGGGCCCAGGTGGTTTGTTCGCCAGCCCGCCGACGCCCGCCGAACAGCTGGTGATGAATTCGGCGCAAGCGGTCGCCGCGATTCGCACCGGTCGGCTCTCTGCCGAAGCCTACGTGAGCACCTTGCTGGCCCGCGCCGAGCAGTTGAAGGACCTGAACGCTTTCATCGTGCTCGACCGGGCTGGCGCCATTGCCGCCGCGCGCAAGGTCGATGCGATGCGCAGCAGCGGTGTGGCCCTGCCGCGGCTCGCTGGCCTGCCGATCGTCGTCAAGGACAACATCAACACACGTGATCTGCCGACCACGGCGGGCACGGCGGCGCTGCGCGATGTGCGGCCGAAGGCCAACGCGCCGACGCTGCAGACACTGATCGACGCCGGCGCCATCGTGCTCGGCAAGACCAACATGCACGAGCTCGCGTTCGGCATCACCAGCACCAACCTCACGTCGTTTGCCGGGCCGGTGAAGAACCCGTACGACACGAGCCGCATTCCGGGGGGCTCGTCGGGCGGCACGGCCGCGGCGATCGCGGCGCGCATCGTGCCCAGCGGGCTGGGCACCGACACCGGTGGTTCCACGCGTGTGCCCGCCGCGCTGTGCGGCATCGTCGGCTTGCGGCCTTCGGTGGGCAACGGTGGCGCCGAGCGGCGCTACGACAGCGCCGGCGTGGTGCCCATCAGCCACACCCGCGACACCGTCGGCCCGATGGGCCGCAGCGTGGCCGACGTGGCGCTGCT